>CAMBZS010000107.1 GCA_945872335.1 Bordetella parapertussis
TGGTGGCAATGGCTTCGTGATTGCACGCAACGTCACAGGTGGGGCGCCTGACCGCATCGCCGATTTCGAACCAGGTGTTGATCTGGTGATGGTCGATCTCGCGTCGTTCGGTATCGATCCGGTAGCCCTGAAGCTTGGCTCGTCTGGAGCGCTGGGCGGTGATTCGTTCGTCCGTGGTGTCGGTGCGCGGGCACTCGATCCCGACGACTATTTTCTCTTCGATACCGCCTCGCAGGCCCTGTCGCTCGACCGCGATGGCTCTGGGGCGCAGACACCGGTTCAGGTCGCGTTCATCAACGGTTCGGATCTGGGTCAGTTGTCGGCTGGTGATGTGTATCTGATCGTCTGAGGCCTGCCGTGACACTTCTACGGATCGCCGCGCCACCCCTGGCCGAACTTGCCACGGGTTTGTCGGTACTCGTCCATCTCGACCCGCTCGGGTTCGATCCGTCTGGCGGTGGCTTCCATGTGCGGGCTACTTTTGCGGACGAGGGGCGGGTACGCGAAGGCGTATGGTTCTATCGCATACGGGATGAGGTCTGGGAACGGTCGGTCAATTCGCTGTTGTCTTCCGCCCTGGATGGGCGGTCGGTTGATGTTCTGGAGCTTGCGTCGGCATCCCGGGCGGGGGCCGTTGAACAGATTGTTCGCTATCGCGAGGCGATGTCGGGCGGTCTGCAAGTCGCCGAGGCCACCGACAGAATCGCGGTCATACGGGGCACGGAGGTTCTTGAAGTCGATCTGATCGCCTCGGTCACCGGTGAACACCCGAATGCGCCCATTGATCGCGTGCTGGCCAGCGCCGATGGGCGCTTCGTTGCGTTACAGACCCTGGCGAGCAATCTTTCGACCGCCGGTGACATCGATTCCAACGCCTGCGCCGATATTTATCTGATCGATCGCGAGCGTTCAGTGATCACCCGGGTCACGCTGCAGAACGGTCTTGAGATTGCAGCGGACGCTACGCTGGAAGATGTTCGTCTGGGCTCCGACGGGGTGCTGTCGGTGGCCTTTACCACTCTCGACAGTGCGCTGTCGGTGTCTGACCGGAATGAGTTGAGTGACGTGTTGGTCTGGAGATTGCCGGCGGCTGCATCACAATTGCCCGGGCCAGTGACGCTGCAACTCGTGAGCGGAGCGGCTGGACAGGCGCAGGGAGGGTCGGCTGCGCTGCTTGCTTCGACGGGTGCGATCTTTCAGTCCGATAGCGCATCGTTCTCTGCCTCTGACGTCAATGGTGCATCGGATGTCTGGATCAGTTCGCCTGGCTCGGCGCTCCTGCCGGCCTGGCCGGCTGCCCTGGTTGCCGCAGGCGGCATGTCGCTGGTTGACGTGGATTTATCCGGGGACAGGTTGCTGGTCGGTGGCCGGTCATCCGCCTTCGGCTTGGGCATTCCCGCAGTTGACCAGATTGCAATCGTCAATCTTCGAGCCTCGACGATCACGTCTCTGTCCGTCTCAGCGACTGGGCAGGCCGCTGACGACGCGGTTCTGGGCGCTGTGCTCAGTCCGAACGGTGCTCGTGCCGTGTTTGCTTCTTCAGCGACCAATCTCGTTGGGTCAGCGGATGAGCCCGGCGTCGGATTGTTCCTGTACAACCCGGATGCCAGTGCTGTAGTGGCCGGCACCGCACGCTTCTGGAAAAGTGGTGCACCGATCAGTAACGTGGTCGTTCGCGTATCGGATCCTGAAGGGGGTACTGCACCGGCGATCGCTGACCGATCAAATGGCCAGGGAGCCTGGCAGATCGAGGGGCTCGATTTTCAGCCCTATGAGCTCACCGCGTATCGTGCGGGCACTGCCTCCGGCGCACTGAATGCGGTGACGGCGGCGGACGTCCTGGCTGCGCTCAAGATGTCAGTGGGCCGCAATCCGAATCCCGATCCAGATGGTTTCGCGGGTCAGTCGGTGGCGCACGCCGCGTCTCCGTACCAGTTCGTGGCGGCCGATGTTGATGGCAGCGGCCATCTTACGCGCGCTGACGCCTCCTTGATCGCGGAACTTGCCGCGTCCAGTCGTGTATCGGAGCAGCCGGTCTGGCAGTTCATCGCGGAAGGGGCAGATCTCGGTTCGACGAACCGGACTGAAGTCGACTGGCCCGGGTCGATCCAGGTTGACCTGAATCTATCTGACCAGCTGCGCTGGGTCGGTGTCTTGTCCGGTGACGTGGATGGCAGTTGGGCAAGCGCACTCGATTCGCTGCTCGGCAGCCCGCTGAACCCACCGGTTTGAGCGGCGGGCGCCCCTCAATACGTCTCCAGATGCAACCGCCCCTCCTTCTTCAAGGCCCCCGCCACCTCATCCCAGCTCAGCCCCGCCCCCACCGCAATATCCCTGAGCGCCAGCACCACTCCTTCCTCCATCGCCTTGAGCCCGCATACATAGAAGAAGGCATTCGGATCGGAGAGGAGCTTTGCCAGATCCACCGCCCGCTCACGCATTGCGTCCTGCACATACCGTTTGGGCTGGCCCACCGCGCGTGAAAACGCGAAGTTGATGTCGATGAAGTCTTTGGGCAACGTTTGCAGCGGACCGAAATAGGGCAGCTCTTCCTTGGTGCGTGCGCCAAAAAACAGCATCAGCTTGCCGCCCTCGAACTTGCCGCTGGCGCGAAGCCGCCGGCGCCACTCGGTCATGGCCCGCATGGGGGCGCTGCCGGTTCCGGTACAGATCATCACGATATGGCTCTTCGGATGATTGGGCATCAGGAAGCTTGCGCCAAAGGGCCCTGTCACCTGCACCGTGTCGCCCACCTTGAGGTCGCACATGTAGTTGCTGGCCACGCCGCGAACGGGTTGGCCCTGGTGGTCTTCCAGCACCCGCTTTATGGTGAGCGACACATTGTTGTAGCCCGGCCGTTCGCCGTTGCGTGGGCTTGCAATGGAGTACTGGCGCGCATGGTGTGCGCGGCCGCGCTCGTCCACCCCCGGGGCAATGACGCCGATCGATTGCCCCTCCAGAACCGGGAATGGCATGCGGCCAAAGTCGAGCACGATGTGATGCGTGTCGTACTCTTTGCCCACTTCGGTGACCCGCACGTTTCCGACCACGGTGGCCGTGATCGACTTGTCAGCGGCTTTGGGGCCATAGAGATTGGTGAAGGGGTGTGCGGCAGACCAGGGCGGCAGTGTGGCGCCGAACTGCGCGCTGTTGAAGGCCGCTGCCCCAGCGGTCATGAGTTCGTTGCCACCGGCCAACGCAGCTTCTACCGACGGCTCGGGTTGACCCGAGTCAGCCGATGCGCCGTCAGACGCATCCACCCCCATCTCCGCGAGCTGCTCGGCACTCAGTTCTGCGGGCAACTCATCCCAATCGAACTGCTCGGCGATGGAATACGCGCGCACCTTTGGAACAGCGCGCCAGTTGTCGATCGACCCGGTGGGGCAGGGCGGGACACAGGCCATGCACAGGTTGCACTTCTCGGCATCCACCACATAGTTGCGCGAATCATGGGTGATGGCGCCCACCGGGCAGGTGGCCTCGCAGGTGTTGCAGCGAATGCAGATCTCGGGATCGATCACATGCTGCCGCAGAATTTGGCTGTCGTTGATGCCCATGGCCTGCCTCCTGTTTGAATGCCCGGTGCCGCGCGCTGCGCTCAGTTGAAGCGAACGTACTCGAAATTCACTGGCTGACGATTGATACCCATGGCGGGCGGTGCAATCCAGTTGGCGAATTTGCCCGGCTCAACCACCCGACCCATGAGACTGGAGACGAACACCCGATCCGCCGCGCTCGGCAGCCACTGGTCCACATGGGCGGCCCACTCGGACTCCGACACCACGCGCCCGTCGGGCGACACCTTCACGTTGGAAAGCGCACCGATATTGCGGTGGAAGGCCTTGTGCGGCGCCTTCAGACGGAAGGGGATGCCGGCCTTTTCGATGACCCGGTTCCAGCGATCGATACCGCCGATGCTGTCCTTGATGTAGTCATCACGTAGCACTTCATTGAGCGCATTGAGCATGGGCACTTCCTTTTCAACCAGTTGGCCGCCCTGCACATTGAGCACCTTGTAGCTGAGGCCGCGCAATTGATGGTCGTCGTTGCGCTTGCCTTCTTCGTAGCGGCCCTTCAGACCGGTTGAATAGAACGTGGCGGCGTTGCTCGACTCATCGGCGCCAAACAGGTCGATCGTGACGCTGAAGTGGAAGTTGAGATAGCGCTGCAGCGTGGGCAGATCGATCACGCCGGCGGCACGGAGCTTGGCCGGGTCGTCGGTCTTCAGCTCATTCATCATCTGGCAGGTGCGCTGAATGACGCGCGACACGCCCGACTCGCCCACGAACATGTGGTGAGCCTCTTCGGTGAGCATGAACTTGGTGGTGCGGGCGAGCGGGTCAAAGGCGCTCTCTGCAAGCGCGCACAACTGGAACTTTCCGTCGCGGTCGGTGAAATAGGTGAACATGAAGAACGACAGCCAGTCGGGCGTCTGCTCGTTGAAAGCTTGCAGAATGCGCGGGTTGTCGGTCTGGCCGCTCCGACGCTCAAGCAGCGCCTCGCCTTCCTCGCGACCATCACGGCCGAAGAATTTGTGCAGCAGGTAGACCATGGCCCACAGGTGGCGTCCTTCTTCCACGTTGACCTGAAAGAGATTGCGCAGGTCGTACTGGCTGGGCGCGGTGAGGCCCAGATGACGCTGCTGCTCAACCGATGCGGGTTCGGTATCGCCCTGGGTGACGATGATGCGACGCAGGTTCGCGCGGTACTCGCCCGGGACATCCTGCCAAGCGTCCTGACCCAGATGATCACCGAAGTGAATCTTCCGACCCTGCTCGGCGGGATTCAGAAAAATACCCCAACGGTAGTCGGGCATCTTCACATGACCAAACTGTGCCCAGCCCTGCGGATCGACGCTCACCGCGGTGCGCAGATACACGTCAAAGTCCTGGCTGCCGTCCGGGCCCATGTCGTTCCACCAGGAAAGATAGTTGGGCTGCCACTGCTCAAGCGCACGCTGAAGGGTGCGGTCCTCGCTCAGGTTGACGTTGTTGGGGATCTTGTCGGTGTAGTTGATGCTTGACATGTGATGCTCCGTGTCGTGATGCTGAAAATGAATTAAACCCGGTTCCAGTCGAACGCTGCGCGATCGCCCTTGCCATAGACCTTGAGTGCGCCTTTTTCGCCCACCGCGTTGGGCCGCTGGAAGATCCAGTTCTGCCAGGCGGTGAGGCGGCCGAACACACGCGTCACCATGTTCTCGGGGCCATTGAAGCGCAGGTTTGCTTCCAGGCCGGTGAGCGCATCGGGGCTCATGGCCACGCGCTCTTCAACCGCCAGACGCACCTCGTCTGCCCAGTCGATGTCATCGGGGTTGCTGGTGATGAGTCCAAGCTCGAAGGCGGCATTGGCATCGAGCGCCTGGCCCGCGCGAGCGCGCACCGCATCAAGCGCGGGGGCTTCGTTGTAGAAGCGGCGCTGGAGACGCGTTTGTCCTGTGGGCATGGGGTAGAGGCCAAAGTTGGCATCGCCCACGGTGATGGTGGGCGCGCGCTCGGGTTCGTCGGGCAGCGCGAGCTGGTAGCTGCGATCGCAGGCGAGGGCGAGCTCCAGAAAGGTGCCAGCGAAGCAGGAGCCTGGCTCGATCATGGCAAACAGACTCCGCGAGGTGACATCGAGCCGTGCAAGCGCGCGCCGCAGCAGCCCGATGGTTTCGCGCACGAACCAGTGGTCGCGGTGTGCAAGCAGCGTGGCATCCATGGCGAGCACATCCGCCGCATTGCCTTCGGTGCGGATCAGCCAGGTGCCAAGGTCGAGCTCGTTGGTGCGCATGGACAGGATCGCATCATCGAGTTCACGCGCGAGCGCAAGTGGATACCAGTTGGCGCCGGAAGCTTCGATGGCGGCGATGTCGGTGGGCTGCTCACCCTGAGGGGCGCGCACGGTGAAGGTGGCGGTGCGGCCCGCGCGGTCGATCTGCACAGTGACATTCGGATAGACCAGCCGGTCGGCTTCAACGACCCGCGACAGGGGGGTAAGCGTGACCCCCTTTGCATGGGCCGGCCGGTCGCTCGACTCGGCAAGTGCCAGCGCCCGCTCGCGAACCCTTGCCGCAAACTGAGCGGGCTTGGCGATGTCATCGACCAGCCGCCAGTCTTTGGCGCGCTGGCCCCGCACCCCCTCCACGCTGGTGCAGAACACGTCGGCCAGATCATGGCGGACCCGGCGCTTGTCGGTGACACGGGTGAGGCCGCCGGTGCCAGGCAACACGCCCAGAAGCGGTACCTCGGGCAGGCTCACCGAACTTGAACGATCGTCAATCAGAAGGATCTCGTCACAGGCCAGGGCGAGCTCATAGCCGCCGCCCGCGCAGGCCCCGTTGACGGCGGCAAGAAACTTGAGGCCGCTGTGCTGGGATGAATCCTCGAGGCCGTTTCGCGTCTCATTGGTGAATTTGCAGAAGTTGACCTTCCAGGCGTGGCTGGAGAGGCCCAGCATGAAAATGTTGGCGCCGGAGCAGAACACCTTGTCGCGTGCGCTGGTGATCACGACGGTGCGCACCTCGGGGTGCTCGAAGCGAATGCGGTTGACTGCATCGTGCAGTTCGATGTCAACGCCCAAGTCGTAGCTGTTCAGCTTGAGTTTGTAACCCGGGCGAAGACCAGCGTTTTCATCGAAGGCAGCGGACAAGGTGGCGACGGGGCCGTCGAACGAAAGCTTCCAGTGGTGATACTGAGAAGGTTCGGTCTGGTAATCAACGCGGGTGAGATCGTTCAAAGGTGTCTCCTCAAGAGGGCTGCGGGCCGCTCCGCTCGCCTGCAGGGCTGAATGTGATGTGCGGCTGGAAACCAGTGCATGCACTATATTGCAACACAATATTTCGTGTCAAGCACTTTATTGCACATACGGCGCCAGTCCTTGCTGTGGCTGCGGGGGAATGGCAGCTGCGGGAAGATTGAGTGGTTCTTTCAAGGCTTGCAGAAGGGTGGCCCGCGCCTCCTCGAGTGTTCGGCCGCTGGTCTCGACATGGATTGCCGCTTTTGAGTAGAACGCAGAGCGGCCGTCGAGGATGTTGCGCAGATCCTGCATGGCCTCGCGGCTTGCTGTGACGGGGCGCATGTCGCCCTGCGCGACCACCCTTCGCATGTGGTCCTCGGGGTCGGCCTTCAGCCAGACCGTGATGCAGCGGCCGAGCAGGAGGTTGAAACTTCCTGCATCGGTCACCAGGCCGCCCGGCGTGGCGATCACACACTGCTCGTGCGCCGAGAGTGATTCCTCGAGCGCGCGTCGCTCGTAGCGCCGGTATGCGTTCTGGCCGTAGAGCGCCTGAATCTCGCCGGTGTCGCAGCCGGCCAGGCGTTCGATCTCCCGGCTGAGTTCGACGAAAGGAAAACCGAGCGACTGCGCGAGGGCCTGGCCCAGCGTGGTTTTGCCTGCGCCGCGTAGCCCGATGAGCGCAATGCGGCGATTCGGTTTCGAGTCGGCGGACGGGTCGCCCAGCAGGCGGGCTGCGGCCAGCCGTACCTCGCGGACGGTGGCGTCGTCCCGCCCCTCCAATAGCGACCGCAGCAGCAGCCACTCCGGGCTGGAGGTCGTTTCATCGCCAATCAGCTCTGCGATCGGGCAATGAAGCGCCTGGGCGACCTGCTGCAGCACCAGGATCGAGGCATTGCCAATGCCGTATTCGAGGTTGGCGAGATGCCGTTCCGAGACGCCTGCGGCCTGGGCGGTGGCCCGCCGCGTCATGCCGCGCCGTGAGCGCAGGGACTTCACCCGCTCGCCGAGGGCGACCAGAAAGGGGTTCTTTGCTGAATCCGGCGCCCCTGGGGCGCGCTGTGTGTTGCTTGACATGGGGCCGCTCTTGACCTTAGAGTGCATGCACAATACTGCATGTTTTGCACTCGAGCAAGCCAAAAATTTTCCGGGAGACGCGCATGACCACACCGCAGACCGAGCCGATTGCGCCGGGTGACCGATTCAACTTCGCCGCGCATCTCATGGCAGCCAATGCCGGGCGTCCCGACAAGGCTGCGTTTGTCGATGATCAGGGCAGCCTGAGCTATCGGGAGCTTGAGCTGCAGGTGCGGCGCCTCGCCGCCGGGCTTCGTGCCGTGGGGCTGCGACGCGAGGAGCGGGTGCTGCTCCTGATGCACGACTGCACCGACTGGCCGGTGTGTTTCCTGGGCTCGCTCTACGCAGGGCTGGTACCCGTGGCGGTCAACACCCTGCTCACGGCCGACGACTACGCCTACATGCTCGAACACTCGCGTGCCCAGCTGGTGATGGTTTCCGGGGCCTTGTTGCCCACACTGAATGCGGCTCTCACCCGCTCCGATCACGAGGTCGGGCGGGTGCTTGTGTCGCGGCCGGCCGCGCCGCTTCATCCCTCCGAAGCCGATCTCGAAGCGTTTCTGAAGTCGCACGAACCTGCCCCCAGGCCCGCGGCCACCCATGCCGACGATCCGGCGTTCTGGCTCTACTCGTCGGGCTCGACAGGGCGCCCCAAGGGAACGGTGCATTCGCATGCCAATCCTTACTGGACGGCTGAACTCTACGGCCAACGGGTGCTAGGCCTCACCGAGTCCGACACATGTTTTTCCGCCGCAAAACTGTTCTTCGCTTACGGCCTGGGCAATGGCCTGAGCTTTCCCATGAGCGTGGGCGCCACCACGCTGCTCATGGCCGACCGCGCCACGCCTGATGCGGTCTTTCGCCACTGGGTGGGCGAGGTCGGGGGCGTCAAGCCCACTGCGTTCTTTGGCGCGCCGACCGGTTTTGCGGGCATGCTCGCCCACCCGGCGCTGCCGGCGCGCGAGTCGGTGGCGCTGCGTCTCGTGTCGTCGGCCGGTGAGGCGCTGCCGGCCGAACTCGGTGAGCGCTTCAAGCGACACTTTGGCGTGGACATCGTCGATGGCATTGGTTCCACCGAAATGCTGCACATTTTTCTGTCGAACCGCCCCGACCGCGTTCGCTATGGCACCACCGGCTGGCCGGTGCCGGGCTATCAGGTCGAGCTGCGGGGCGATGACGGCGGGCCGGTCGCCGACGGCGAGACTGGCGATCTCTACATCCATGGCCCGTCGTCTGCGCTCATGTACTGGGCCAATCGCACCAAGACCCGCGAGACCTTTCAGGGCGGCTGGACCCGCAGCGGCGACAAGTATGTGCGTAACGCTGATGGCAGCTACACCTACGCGGGTCGCAGCGACGACATGCTGAAGGTGAGCGGCATTTACGTGAGCCCGTTCGAGGTGGAGGCAACGCTCATTCAGCATCCGTCGGTGCTGGAGGCGGCCGTGATCGGTGTGCAGGATGCTGACGGCCTCACCAAGACCAAGGCGTTCGTGGTCTTGAAGCCCGGGCAGTCGGCCAGCGAGGCGGATCTCAAGGCCTTCGTGAAAGACCGGCTCGCGCCCTACAAATATCCGCGCTTCATCGACTTCGTGTCGGATCTGCCCAAGACTGCGACCGGCAAGATTCAACGCTTCCGGCTTCGCGAAGCCGAGGCCAACCGGTGATGAGCGCTGCGCGTCCGGCCTCCGAGCGCCGGATGGTGAGCATCGCGACCGGCGCCGGCGAGGTGCAGATCGAAACCGTCCTGCTGGGGGTGTCTGACCCGGGCCAGCCGATGGTCGTGTTTCTGCATGAAGGCCTGGGCTCGGTCTCCATGTGGCGCGATTTCCCGGCGGCGGTATGCGAGCGGCTGGGCTGCCGGGCGCTGGTGTATTCCCGCCCCGGTTACGGGCAATCCACGCCTTGCGCGCGCGATGCGGTCTGGTCGCCCGACTACATGCATACCGAGGCGCTACAGGTGCTGCCCGCCGTGCTTTCGGCGCTTGCCATCGATGGCCGCGATCATCCGGTCTGGCTCCTGGGACACAGCGATGGCGGCTCGATCGCGCTGATTCATGCCGCGCATGCCGCGGATCGGCTCGCCGGCGCCATTCTGCTCGCCCCGCACATTCTGGTTGAAGCGCTTTCGGTGCACAGCATCGAACTCGCGCGGGATGCCTTCCTGAACGGATCGCTCAGGCAAGGGCTCGCGCGGCATCACATCGATGCCGAGGCCACCTTCATGCGCTGGAATCGGACCTGGCTCAGCGCAGCCTTTCGAAGCTGGTCAATCGAGGGAGAAATTGCCGGGATCCGCTGTCCGCTGCTTGCGCTTCAGGGCATCGAGGATCCTTATGGCACGCTTGAGCAGGTTTACGGAATTGCGCGCCGCGTTCCGGGAACGAAAGTGGTGGAGCTCCCCCACTGCGGCCATTCGCCGCACCGTGACCAGCCCGGCCGACTGCTCGACGAGCTGGCGGCGTTCATGGGCACTGGCGCATGATGTCGGCTTCTTCCCGGGAGTGTTCCAATGATCAGCCAGCGCATTGAGCAGTTCGGCCGCCCGCTCGCGAAGGTGATGCGCGATACACCGTCGCCGCATGGCACCGAGGTCATCATTCGGGTCGGGCACTGCGGCGTATGTCATAGCGACATTCACCTGCAGGACGGGCACTTCGACCTCGGCGGCGGGGCAAGGGTGGACCTCACGCGATCAGTTGCGCCGCCTCGTACGCCTGGCCATGAAATTGCCGGGACCGTAGTGGCGATCGGACGCGATGCGCGGGATGTTCAGATCGGACAGCAGCGCGTGGTGTATCCATGGATCGGCTGCGGCGGGTGCGCGGTCTGTCTTGGCGGGCAGGAGCAGATGTGCCCGAACCCGGCCGCGCTCGGCGTAAACCGCGATGGCGGGTTTGCCACGCATGTGGTGGTACCGCATCCGCGCTATCTGATTGATTTTGCGCCGCTTGCTGAAGAGCAGGCCTGCGTGTATGCCTGCTCAGGCCTCACCGCTTACGGCGCGCTGAAAAAGCTCGGAGGCCTGGCAGCCGACGCGCCCCTCCTCATCATCGGTGCCGGCGGTGTCGGACTGTCGGGCATCCGTCTGGCTCGCCATCTGTTCGGTCAGTCGCCCTGGGTGGCCGAGCCCGATCGCACCCGCTGGCCGCTGGTGCACGAGGCGGGCGCGGGCGAGGTGATCGACCCCCATGCCGAAGGTGCGCTGCGGTCGCTCCAGAAAGCCACGCTGGGCGGGGTGGCGGCAGCGGTTGACTTCGTTGGGTCGGCCGACAGCTTTTCGTTCGGATTGGGCGCGCTTCGCAAGGGTGGCACGCTCGTGAATGTGGGGTTGTTCGGCGGCTCGGCGCCGGTGTCGCCTGCCATGCTGGTGCTGAAGGCGGTGACCCTTATCGGGTCGTACGTGGGAAGCCTTTCCGACATGCATGAGTTGATGGCGCTGGCGCGGAGCGGGGCGCTGCCTCCCATGCCGCTCAATGTGCGTGGGCTTGCGCAAGCACAACAGGCGATGGACGACCTGCGTGCCGGCCGGGTGCACGGGCGCACGGTGCTGAGCGCCCGTGACACCGGGCAACCGGGCGGGTGAGCGCGTGCGCTCAGTCGATCTCGATGCCTTTGGTGACTGTGGCCCACATGGCGCGCTCGGCGATGGCACGCTTTGACAGCGTCGCGCCATCGCCCGTCCAGAGCGTAAAGCCCAGATCCTCCAGCCGGCTGCGGATCTCGGCCTGGGCCAGCACACGTTGCGTGGCCTCGGTGACTCGCTGGGCCGCGGCATCGGGCAGCGCAGGCGGACCATAGATTGCCATCCAGCCGCCCACGTCAAAATCGGGGACACCCGACTCGATCAGCGTCGGCACATCGGGCAGCGAGCGGTTGCGGGTCGGCGAGCTCACTGCAATGGCGCGGACACGACCCGAGGTGATCTGGGGCAGTGCAGTGCTGATGATGTCGAACATCATGGTCAGCTGACCGCCGATCACATCGGTCATGGCGGGTGCGTTGCCCTTGTAGGGCACATGCGTCATTTTCGTATTGGTCTTGATGGCAAGGAGTTCAGCGGCCAGATGGTTCGAGCCGCCAATGCCTGCCGAGCCGAAGGTGACCTTTCCCGGGTTCGCGCGGGCGTGGGCGACCAGATCGTTGAAGCCTTTGAACGGCAGGTCACGATTGATCACCAGCACGTTGTAGTAGCTCACCACGGGCGCCAGCGGACGCAGGTCGCGCATGGGGTCGAAACTCATCTTGCGCATCACGTTGGGGCTGATGGTGACCGTTGGGCTCGCCGCGAACCAGAGGAGCGACGCGTCAGCACCGGCCTTGGCCACCAGGTCGCCCGCCAGCGTGGCGTTGGCGCCGGGGCGATTCTCTACGACCACCGCGCTGCCGAGCTCGCGCGCGAGTGCGGGGGCGATCAGGCGCGCGGCGCCATCCACGGGGCCGCCTGCAGGGTAACCCACGATGAGTCGGGTGGCAGGCCCGGTGGTTTGTGCCCCCGCAATCGGCGCGGCGCTGCTGGCCATGATTGCGCAGAGGCCGATGGCGAGCGAGGGCAGCGCCTGCGACAGCGCGCGGCGCCTGGATCTGGAAGCCGAGTTCTTCATGGGATGTCTCCTGCTTGAATGGGGACGATTGTGACGAGCCTCGGGCAGTGTAGCGCCTGTCGCCGCGCGCGGTAGACTTTCGGTTCGCTCGCCCGCCCGGGGCGCACGCGCACAAGGAAAACTCAGGAGACCCGGATGACCCGCCGCTTCATCGACCTGTCGATTTTTCTCGAGAACGAGCCGCTGTCCGACCCGCGCCCGTTCAATCCCAAGATCCAGTACATCAACCACGAGCAGAGCTATTCGCAGATCGAGCCATTTTTCCCGGGGCTTCGCAAGGAAGACCTGCCTGATGGCCAGGGCTGGGCGGTGGAAAAAGTGGAACTCATTACCCACAACGGCACACATCTCGATGCGCCCTGGCATTTTCATCCCACCATGAACCACGGCGAGCGCGCGGCCACGATCGACGAAGTGCCGCTCGAATGGTGTTTTCAGCCGGGCGTCAAGCTTGATTTCCGCCACTTCGCAGACGGCTATGTGGTGACCGCTGCCGATGTGGAGGCCGAACTCAAACGAATCGATTACACGCTGCAACCGCTGGATATCGTGGTGGTGAACACCCGCGCGGGGTCGCGCTACGGCAATGACGACTACGTCACGGCAGGCTGTGGCATGGGCTACGAAGCCACCATGTATCTGCTCGAGCGCGGGGTGCGGCTGACCGGCACCGATGCCTGGAGCTGGGACGCCCCGTTCGTCTACACCGCCGAGAAATACAAACAGACCGGTAACGCCGCGCTGATCTGGGAAGGGCACAAGGCGGGCCGGCATATTGGTTACAGCCATCTCGAGAAGCTGCACAATCTCGAATCGTTGCCGGCACACGGATTTGTGATTTCCTGCTTTCCGTTCAAGATTCGTGGTGCATCTGCGGGTTGG
>CAMBZS010000108.1 GCA_945872335.1 Bordetella parapertussis
AGGAGCGCCACAGTGCGTTGAGTGCGGTCTTGGATGCGCGATAGGAATAATGCCCCCCCATGCCGTTTGACCCGATCGACCCCAGGAGGCTGCTGATCGCGATCAGCTTTCGCTCGGCTCCGGCCGCCAGATGCGGCGCGAAGGCGGCAGCGACCCGAAGCGCACCCATCGCATTGACCCGGAAGTCGTTGAGCCAGGCCTCATCGGCGATATCAAGCGGATCACTTCTCGGATGGGCGGACATCACGCCAGCGTTGGCGATCAGGACATCGATCGGCTGCCCTGCGAGTGCGGCGGCGAGCGCGCGAATCGATACGGTGGCGGTCACGTCGAGCGCAACCACATCAGCAGCGGGCAGACGCTCAAGCAGCGCTCGCGCAGTCGATGGCTCGCGGCACGCCGCAATCACCCGCCATCCGTCAGCCGCATATTGGCGCGCAAACTCGAGACCGATACCGCGGTTGGCGCCGGTGATCAGAACGGTAGGCATAGCAGACCTCGCTGAGTCGAAATCAATGGGTTGGCACTCATCTCCACACAAACGCCGAGGCGGGGTCAAACGGATGCGTCGTCTTCCAGTGGCGCGCAATGTCGATCCGGCGCGTGACCCATACCCGGTCATGCGACTGGACATGATCGAGAAAGCGCTGCAGCGCGCGCATCCGACCGGGCCGTCCGAGCAGCCTGCAATGAATGCCGATGCTCATCATGCTGGGGCGCTCATCGCCTTCAGCCCAATGCACGTCAAAGGCATCCCGCAAGTACTCGAAAAATTCGTCGCCATGGCTGTAGCCCTGCGGCAGCGCAAACCGCATGTCGTTGGCATCGAGCGTGTAGGGCACCACCAGATGCGGGGCCAGCGCGCCATCGGTTCGCCGCACCTGCATCCAGAACGGCAGATCGTCGCCATAGTAGTCGCTGTCGTACTCGAAGCCGCCGTAGTCGGCCACCAGTCGCCGCGTGTTGGGGCTGTCGCGGCCGGTATACCAGCCCAGTGACCGCGAACCTGTCAGCCGGCTGATGATGTCCATACCAATCCGCATGTGCTCGCGTTCGGTCGCCTCGTCGATGTTTTGATAATGAATCCAGCGCCAGCCGTGACAGGCGATCTCGTGGCCCAGTTCCACGAACGCCGCGGTCACCTCGGGACAGCGCTCGAGTGCCATGCTGATGCCGAAAACGGTGAGCGGCAGCCCGCGTCGCTCGAACTCCCGCAGGATCCGCCACACCCCTACACGTGAGCCGTATTCATAGACGCCTTCCATGCTGAGGTGGCGCGCGGGATACGCTGCGGGGCTGAACATCTCGGACAGAAACTGCTCGCTTCCGGCGTCACCGTGCAGCACGGAGTTCTCGCCACCTTCCTCGTAGTTGAGCACGAACTGCACCGCCACGCGGGCCTTGCCAGGCCAGTGGGCGTGGGGGGGATTGCGGCCGTAGCCGCGAAGGTCGCGAGGGTACGGGGATTGGCTGGGGGCAGCGTTCATGGTGAGGTCCTGATGAAAGACTTGATCAAGCGGCGGCGAGCGGTGCCGGGAATCCGTTTCGGCCGGGAAACTCGGGTGCGAGCACGCGTGCGTTCGGCATCTTGAGCCACAGACGAAGCATTCGCCGTTGAAGTTCCGGCGCCTCATGATCCTGGAACGCGGTACGCGAGTGCAGCACCGCATAGTTGTTGGCGAACTGCAGGTCGCCCGGCTCGAGCATCATGTCGAGTCGGATGGCGGAATCGTGCATCACCTGATCGAACAGATCGAGCGCCTCGATATCTACCTTCGATAGCGGATAGCCCCGAAGCTCGTGCCCGAGTTCGAGATACTGGCGAAGATAGCGACAACTCAGCTTCCCCTGGTGAAAGCTGAAGATGGGCGACAGGCTGGGCTGGGGCTCGCAGAGATGCGCGAAATACCAGCAGCGGTAATAAAGCGCCAGATACTGCGGGTGGTGAAGCAGGATCTGGTTGTAGATGCTCGCTACGCTCACCAGACTGCTGAGACCGCCCTCGCGAGCCTTCCGCACGCACATCAAGCCCACCACATCCGAGGGGTCGGAATGATAGGGCAGATAGAGGTTGGTTTCGTAGACGCGGGTGTGCTTGCTGTTGAGGTCGCCCACATTCATGACCTCGCCCAGCAGATCGCCTCTCGGGTTCTGGCGAACCGGCAAGCCGAGGTGGAGCCCGATGCCATAGCAAACGGACTTCAGTTGCTCGTCGCTGTAGCGCGCTACCGGCAGCCCGCGAAGCAGCAGAAATCCGCGGCCGTTCTCCAGCGTCTCGGCAAAGGCTGGCAGCACGGCGCCAAGCGCACCAATCGGGAAGTGTTCGCGGCCAAAGTCGGGGAAGCGCCGGCCGCTTCGGGCAACGGCCGCCAGCGCCTCGTCGAGCGCATCAATCTCGGCAGCACTCAGCCGATAGATCCACGACTCGTCACCGTCAAAATCCGGCCCACGCCAGGCAGCCGGTCCCGTGATGGGTGTCATCCGGATGAGGCTCATGATGCTCACTCAATCCGGATGCCGGCATCGCGAACCAGCTTCGCCCATTTCTGGGTTTCGGTGCGCATGAACTCGCCAAACGCTGCCGAGGGACCCGGACGGGGCTCGGCACCCTGGGCGGTGAGACGCTCGACCACCTCAGGCGCCGTGAGTGCGCGGGCGAATTCGGCATTCAGCCGGCTGACGACAGGCTCGGGTGTGCCTGCGGGGGCCAGCAGCCCCTGCCATGAACCAGTCATGAAACCGGGGAAGCCCTGCTCGGCCACCGTCGGCAACTCGGGCATGGTGGGCCAGCGCCGGTCGCTCGACAGACCGATGGCGCGCAGTTTCCCTCCCTTAACATAGGGAAGCGTCGCAAGCATGCCGTTGAACATCAGGTCAGACTGGCTCGCGGCGAGATCGTTGAGCGCCTGCGCACCGCCCTTGTATTGAACATAGCCCCAGTCGAGGTCCGCGCGCAGGGCGAACAGCGCGCCGGCCAAATGGGGGGCACTGCCCGCACCCACTGTCGCGCAATTGAGCCTGCCCGGCTTTGATCGGGCCAACGCGACCAGATCGGCCACCGTGCCGGCGGTGACTGCCGGGCTCACCACCATGAGGTGGGGGGACCACACCACCGGGATGACCGGCGCGAAATCGCGCACCGGATCGAAAGGAAGGTTGCGAACCACCGCAGGCGCGCTGGTGAGCCCGCCGACATCGGTGAGGAGCAGGGTGTAGCCATCGGGCGCCGACTTGGCCACCAGATCGCTGCCCAGCGCGCCATTGGCACCCGGCCGGTTCTCGACCACAATCTGCTGGCCCAGCGCTTCGCCCACTCGCACGCCAAGCGTGCGCGCAAGGATGTCGGAGGTGCCGCCGGCCGCGTACGGCACGATAATCCGGATGGGACGCCCGGGATAGGCCTGCGCGAACGGCGCACGGCTCACCGACGCCGTCATTCCCGCAGCAGCGGCGCAAGCGATCAGGCGGCGGCGGTCCGGGCGATAGGGTGGGTGGTCCATGGTGTCTCCCTTGTTTAAGATCTGATGGTATATGCAGCGGCATCCTCTCACCAACCGCCTCGTTCGACCGTCCCGGAGCGTCATCATGTCCTCGAAGCCCAGTCACCCCGGCCGACGCGGCCATCTGTTCAACCTTGCTGCGCTCGGCGCCTCGGCCTGGGGCGTCACGCCAGCCCGGGCCCAGAGCCCCTGGCCCACGAAGCCTGTCAGGATGATCATTCCCTTTCCGCCGGGGCAGGCCACCGATATCTTCGGCCGGGCCTTCGCGGAGCGGCTCGCGCAGATCTGGGGACAGAGCATTCCGGTGGAAAACCGCCCGGGCGGGAGCAGCATCATCGGCATGGAGGCGCTCAGGCAGTCGCCCGCCGACGGCTACACGCTGGGCATGGTGTCCAGCGGCCCACTCGCCATCAACCCCTCGGTATTTTCGAAGTTGCCCTACCACCCGGTTCGCGACTTCACGGCGATCTCGCTCGCCTTCGTCGCGCCGCTGGTGCTGCTGGTGAATCGCGAGCTGCCAGTCCGATCGGTGGCCGAACTGGTTGCGCTTCTGAAGCAGAAGCCCGGCAGCCTCAGCTACGCCTCCGGGGGCCCGGGCACCTCGCAACATCTGGCCTGCGAAATGTTCAAGCTCGCCACGCAGACCTTTGCCGTGCACATCCCCTACAAGGGAAGCGGTCCGGCACTCACCGATCTCATCGGCGGTCAGGTTCAGTTCATGATCGACAGCGTATCGGCTGCGCTCACGCACATCCAGGCCGGGCGGGTGCGCGCGCTCGCCGTTACCAGCGCTCAACGCAACAGCGCCCTGCCCGACGTACCGGCGCTTGCCGAATTGCCGGTGGCGGGGCTTGCCAACTTTGAAGCGGTCGGCTGGGCGGGGCTCGTGGGTCCGGCCGGAATCCCGGCGCCGGTTGTAGACAAAATCTCCCGCGACTTTGCCACCGTGCTGGCCGATCCGGCCCTCAATCAGCGCGTGGCCCAGGCGGGTTCGGTGGTTCGCGCGCTGCCTGGCGAGCAGTTCACGAGGTTCATCGAAACCGAAGTGGCCAAGTGGGGAGCGGCAGCCCGGGCCTCCGGAACCCGACTGGACGCCTGAACGAAGCGCAGACGGGGCGTGGCTGCACGCCCCCCGGCAATCGCGTTCAGGCGCGGCGCTGAAGAGCCGCCGGGCGAGTGCCCGCAAGCCAGGCCTTCGGCCGCGGGGGCTATCATTAAGTCTCCCCCGTATCTGGAGCGTTCGAATGGGTGACCCTCTCGCCACCTTCCCGGATCAGGCCCGCTGGGAATCCGACGGCACGCACCGTATTCCGTTTCTCGCCTACACCAGCGACGAACTCTACCGCCGCGAGCTCGAGCGCTTCTTCTACAAGAACCACTGGTGCTACGTGGGACTCGAGGCCGAGATCCCGAACCCGGGCGATTACAAGCGCACTGCAATCGGCGAACGCTCGGTGATTCTCTCGCGCGACCTGAAGGGCGAGATCCATGTAATCGAAAACGTCTGCGCCCATCGCGGCATGCGTTTCTGTCGGGAGCGCCACGGTAACCGCAAGGAGTTTGTCTGCCCTTATCACCAGTGGAGCTATTCATTGGGCGGTGACTTGCAGGGTGTGCCCTTCCGGCGCGGCGTTCGCCAGGGCAACGAAGTGCACGGCGGCATGCCGGCCGATTTCAATCCCGCCGAGCACAGCCTCACCAAACTCAAGGTGGCGCGCCGCGGCGGCGTGGTGTTCGCATCATTCGACCATCAAGTGGAGTCACTCGAAGACTTCCTCGGCCCGACCGTCCTGGGCTATTTCGACCGCCTGTTCAACGGCCGCGCGCTGCGCATTCTTGGCTACAACCGGCAGCGCATTCCAGGCAATTGGAAGCTGATGCAGGAAAACATCAAGGACCCCTATCACCCGGGTCTGCTCCATACCTGGTTCGTCACGTTCGGGCTCTGGCGGGCCGACAACAAGTCGCAACTGCGGATGGACGACCGTCACCGGCATGCCGCGATGATCAGCACCCGGGGGGCCACAGGCAAGGCCGAGCAGGTCACTCAGATATCAAGCTTCAAGGAGTCGATGAAGCTGAACGACCCCAGCTTTCTCGATATCGTTCATGAGCCCTGGTGGGGCGAGCCCACCGCCGTGATGACCACCCTCTTCCCCAGCGTGATCCTGCAACAGCAGGTGAACAGCGTGTCCACCCGCCACATCCAACCCAACGGTCATGGCAGTTTCGATTTCGTCTGGACCCACTTTGGATTTGAAGACGACAGCCCCGAGATGACCGAGCGGCGGCTGCGTCAGGCCAATCTGTTCGGGCCTGCCGGATTCGTGTCGGCCGACGACGGCGAGGTGATCGAATTTTCGCAACAGGCTTTCGAGAGCAAGCCTTTTCACCGCGCGGTGGCCGAACTCGGCGGGCGCGAAGTGGGCGACACCGAACACATGGTGACGGAAACCCTGATCCGCGGCATGTACCGCTATTGGCGCGACATTATCGAAGCCTGAGGACCACCATGAACACGAGCACTGTGGCCGCGCCCACCTTCGAGGACTGGTTCGCCATCACCCAGCTCTATGCCGACTATGCGAGCGCGGCCGACTCCGGCAACTGGGACCTCTGGCCGGAATTTTTCACCGATGACTGCGTCTACCGCGTTCAGCCACGAGAAAATCATGAGCGCGGCTTTCCGCTCGCCACGCTGTCGCTCACCAGCAAGGGCATGCTTCGAGATCGTGTCTACGGCATCAAGGAAACGCTGTTTCACGATCCGTACTATCAACGCCATGTGGTGGGAACGCCCGTCATCCGCGAGGCAGGTCCCGACCGCTGGCGGTGCGAAGCCAACTATGCCGTCTTTCGCACCAAGCTCTCCGAGGCCACGACCGTATTCAACGTGGGCCGCACACTTGATGTGGTGGTGCGCACGCCTGCAGGGTTCAGGTTTGCGGTGCGGGAATGCATTTACGACTCGGAAATGATTCCGAACTCGATCATCTACCCGATCTGAGGCTATCCGGTGACCAGCACTCCGATGCCCAGGAGTGCGAACACGGCGGCCGCCACCCGATGCACGATCGACACGGGTAAACGCTTGGCGATGGCATCGCCGAAAAACGCAACCGGTGCGTTGGCGAGCATCATGCCCAGGGTGGTGCCCAGCACCACGGCCGCCAGCGAATCGAAGCGCGCCGCCAGCGCTACGGTTGCAATCTGGGTCTTGTCACCGATTTCAACGAAAAAGAACAGCACGGCTGTGCTCAGAAAAACGCCGCCGATGCGTTTTGATTCGCCGGTGTCGTCATCGAGCTTGTCGGGAACCAGCATCCAGGCTGCCATGGCAAGAAACGACAGGCCCAGCACCCAGCGCATGGCAGACGGGCCAATCGCCGACGTCAGCCACGCGCCCACCGCGCCCGCTATCCCGTGGTTGATCAGGGTGGCCACGAAAATGCCCGCCACGATCGGCCAGGGCTTGCGGTATCGTGCGGCAAGCACCAGGGTAAGCAGCTGGGTCTTGTCCCCGATTTCCGCCAGGGCAACAACGCCGGTCGAGATCAGAAAAGCGTCCATTGAGGCGGCGGATCGTAGCAGATCCGCATTCGTCCAGAAGGAGAGTGATGATGAGGAAAGCATTGATCGCGCTGGTTGGGCTAGCCCTCAGTCTGGTGCTGCACGACAATCTCGCGAAAAACATTCGCCCCGATTGAGACCGCCCCGCGCTTGGGGAGCGCGGCATCGGGCGCTAGACTGCTCCTTGTCCCGCCATGTCCCGCCTTGTCCCGCGCGCCCGGATCAGCGATCCGACGCGCCCATTCCGTAGCAGGAGGACCCGTCACGATGCACCAGCCCGAGCTCACGCCGCAGCGATCCAGCTACTTCAACTACCAGATCCATCCGTTTGTGCAGCCCCCGGAAATGCGGGGTGCGGCACCACGGCAACCCGTGGTGGTGGTGGGTGCGGGGCCCAACGGACTTCTGGTGGCGCTTGACCTGGCGCGAAACGGCGCGCACCCCATCGTGATCGAAGCCGAGGCGCAGGTATGTGGCGGCAGCCGTGCGGTGGCCTTCACGCGGCGCACCCTGGAAATTTTCGAGCAGGTGGGCGCCTCCGATGCGCTGCTGGACGGCGCGTTGCTCTGGGACAAGGGAAGAAGCTTCTATCGTGGGCACATGGTTCACGCCTTGCAGGTGCCCGGTTCGATTGACGACCGGTTTGCGCCCATGACCAATCAGCCGCAAAACGTCATGGAGAAAGTACTGCTCGAGCGGGCGGCCACCATGGGAATCGAGGTGCGCTGGCAAACCAAGGTGGTGGGGCTGGAGAGCGACCACTCGGGCGTTCACTTGCAACTCGACACGCCGGCCGGCGAATACACCCTCGCCTGCGACTGGCTGGTGGCCTGCGACGGTGCCCGCTCGGCTGTCCGTCGGCTGCAAAACCTGCGCTTTGAAGGCCGTGCCTACACCGGTCGGTTTGCGATCATCGATTTCCGTGTGCCGCTGGGTGCGCCCACCGGCCGCCGGTGCTATTTCGATCCCCCCTGGCTGCCCGGCTATGCGGTGTTGCTCCACAAGGCGCCCTATGGCATCTGGCGACTCGATTACCAGGTCCCCGATGACGTGAGTGATGAAGAAGCGCTCGATCCGGCGCGGCTCCGGTCTCACGTTCAGGCGCACCTCGATTACATCGGCGCAGACCTGCCCTGGGAAATCGAGTGGGTCACGCTCTACAAGCCCAACACGCTGAGCCTCGCCCGCTACAACCATGGGCGCGTGCTTTACTGCGGTGACGCGGCGCATCTGCTGCCGGTATTCGGTGTGCGCGGGGTCAACACGGGTGTGCAGGACGGCAACAACCTTTCCTGGAAACTTGCCAGCGTGATCCGCGGCATCGCGTCCCCGGCCATTCTCGACACCTACACCGACGAGCGCCTGGCGGACGCCCAGCAAATCTGCTTCGAAGCCGCGCGCAGCACCCGCATGATGGCGCCGCCCTCCCGCGGGTTTCGCATTCTTCGTGATGCGGTACTGCAGTTGTCGGTGCGCAATGAATTCACCCGGCCGCTCTTGCACTGGCGCACTTCACGGCCCATCGATTACGCGCAGAGCGCGCTCACCACCGTCGACGCAACCGAGCGTCGCTTCGCCTCCGGCCCGCGTCCGGGCGCGCCCGCACGCAACGTCTGCGTCGACCCTGAAGGTAAGCCACGCACCTGGCTGTTTGATGCATTCGGACCCGGATTTCAGGTCCTGGCTTTTGGCAGCGGCGCATCCATGCTCCAGGCGGTCAGCGCAGACGTTGCTGCGCTCCGCGCTGACGGGATACCCGTCCGAATTGTGCAGATCCGCCGCGCTCATGACACCCAGACCTGCGTTTCGGCCGACGCTGTCATGACTGATCCGCTCGGGCGTATCTTTTCGGCGTGGGGTGTGACCGATGGTGCGGTCTATGTGCTTCGCCCCGACCAGCATGTGGCCGCACGCTGGACCGACGATGCTGCCACCCGGGTGGCGCCGGTTGTGAGAAAGGCGCTCTGCTGTGACGCCCCCCTCGAGCGCCAACCCAGCCAGCCCTCGGAAGCCCTTGCGTAAACGGAGTCTGCCTTGACCGCCCTGCCCCAGTCAGACCTTGAAGATATTTACGACGAACTCGCCGAGGCCATTGACCGTGTCGGCCAAGAACAGGAAACCGTCTTTCTTGCGAAACTTGCCTTGTCGCTCGCACACCATCTGGGCGACCGTGCGCTCATCTCCAGGCTGATCCGGGACTGCGAAACGCCGGTGGCTGAGGCGCAAGGGCCCGACACGCTCACGCTGTAGCGAACCGGCTGCGCGCTCAGCAGCGCCAGCCCCGATCGATTTGGTCCATGCGACGCACCATGGCTTCGAACACATCTTCGCCAGCGCCAAGAGCGGGATTGAATTGCAGCGCATCCTGGGTGCACCGCGCGGCGATGGCCTCCGGCACCGGAATCGGTGAACCCATGCTCTGGGTGGCGAGCTGAATCTCGCAGGCTCGCTGCAGTGTCCAGAGAATGACAAAGGCCTGCGGCAGCGTGTGCCCCCAGGTGAGGAGCCCGTGATTGCGAAGAATCACGGCGGGCCTTCGACCGATGCTTGCGAGCATCCGGGGGCCTTCTTCCGAATGGATGGTGATGCCCTCAAAATCATGATAGGCCACCATGTCATGAAGCTGCGCCGAATAGAAATTGCTCTGCGATAGCCCCCCCTCAAGCGAAGCCACCGCCACGCCGGCCGTGGTGTGGGTGTGCATCACGCAATGCGCATCGGGCAGCCCGGTGTGAACCGTGGCATGCACCACGAAACCGGCCGGATTCACCTTGTAGGGCGAGCCATCGAGCACCCTTCCCTCGAGGTCGATTTTCACGAGATTGCTGGCGGTGACCTCGGCGTAGTGCAGACCAAACGGATTGATCAGGAAGTGCCGCTCCGCGCCCGAAGCGGTGTCCGGCACGCGCACCGTGATGTGGTTGTAGATCATCTCGGTCCAGCCGAGCATGGCGAAGACCCGGTAGCAGGCTGCGAGCTGTAGCCTCGCCTGCCATTCATCGGGATGGACGCGCGACTCGAGCGACGCAACCACCGGCTGAGGACGAGGAAACATGGCCAACTCCTCAGGCGGAACGAAACAGCGGGTGAAGGTTGCTGTGCTTGGCATCGAACACCTCGGCACCCTCGTCGATCTGCAGCGTGATGCCAATATGTCGTCGCGCCATCGCTGGCGCAAAAAAATTCTGCGCCACCTGAAGCAGCATCTGTCCGGCCCGCTGCTGGGTTGCCTCGGCCCGGCCCCGCGCCATGCGAAGGTTCAGGTAGACAAACGCATAGTCGCCGGTGCCACCTGCCGCACGCCCAGCAGCGCCGCCGTCGGCCACCGCATAGTGGGGCGCCGGATACGCCAGCACCCGCGTGCCGCCGGGCGGAAAGACCGGCTTGTCCGCCTCATCCCGGACAGCGATCATGGTGTCGGCCAATTGCCGACAGAGCGCCCCCATCTCGACTTCCTGGTCGAGCTGGCCGGTGTAGAGCATGACGAGATGGGGCATGTCAGAGCCTTTCGCTCACGGCGGTGTAGCCCTCGGCGCGGCTCGCGCGAGGATTGGGAATGTGTTCGCCCGTCTGCGGCGTGACCTCGAACAGCGCATTGATCTGTCCGGTGCCGCTCGCTGCGAAATAAGGGGTGATCACCTCGACCGCGCCATCGTAGCCCCGCCAACCAAGCGCCCCGAGCAGCATGGCGGTGTCATGCATGAATCCCTCACCATGGCCCTTGGCCGCATAGTCGGGAAGCATGGCGCAGAAATCAGCCCACTCGCGCGCCGACCACATGCGCAGCACCTGCCGGTCGAGCTGTTCGAGAAACGGGCTCCAGATTCGGAAGGCGTATTCCGGCGCGAGGCCGTTCTGCGCGAAGCGGTGCGACAGCGACCCACTCGCGAGAAACGCGACGGTGCCGTCGTAGTGCTCCTCGATCGCGCGGCGCATGGCCCAGCCGAGGCGCGCGCTGTCGTCAAGGTAATGGGCCATGCAGAGTGCCGACACCGACACCACCCGGAAATGCTGGTCGGCATTCATGTAGCGAAGCGGGACCAGCGTGCCGTACTCAGGATTGAGCGAGGTGCGATCGTGGGCAAGCGTCTCCACCCCCCAATCGTTACAGACCCGCGCGAGCAGGTGTCCCAGAGCCGGGTTACCAGGCGCATCAAAATGCATCCAGTTGATGAAGTGCGGGAGCTCGTTGCTGGTGTAGTCGCCCTTGAAATGCGCCGCACAGTTGATGTGGTAATTCGCATTCACCAGCCAGTGGGTATCGAACACCACCAGCGTATCAACACCCGCCTCGCGACAGCGCCGGCCGATTTCGCGATGGCCGGCGATCGCGTCCTGGCGTGACCCCTGGCGCGGCCCGGGCTGTTCGCTGAGAACCATGCTCGGGACGTGCGTGATCTTGGCGGCAACAGCCAGTTTTCCCATGGTGCAGACGATCTCCTCAGCGCGAAGGATAGCGTCAAATCTGCCCGCGTCGCAGCGCGTGCGCAACTGGGCGAAAGACGGGTGGCCGAGAGCAGAAAAAATCGCGGGGCTAGTCCACGCGCAGCAGCGCACCATAGGTGCGGACCGCATCGTTACGCAAGGTGTCGAGGTGGCCGCGCATTTCGCTCATGGCACGCGATTCGTCCATCGCAAAGATGGCGTCTGCGATCCGCTGGTGCTCCTGTACCGACAGCGCCATCAGCCCTTCGTGAAACGTGGTGGCACGACGATAGGGCTCCAACCGGTTGCGCAGCAGAAGCGTTTCCTGCTCGAGGTAGCGGTTCTGGCTCGCCGCGTAGAGCGCCTCGTGCCAGCGCGCATTCGCGCGATAAAAAGCTTCCGGGTCGAGCGATTGCTGCGCACGCACGCAGGCCTCGTGCGCCGCGTGGATCGCGTCGCGATCGGCCTGGGTGTGCCGGCGCGCCGCGAGGCTCGCGCACGCGGCCTCAAGCCAGGCCATGGTTTCGAACATTTCGATGAGCGAGGCGAGGCTCAGCTGCATGACCTGCGCGCCCTGACGCGGGCGATTTTCGACCATGCCACGCGATTCGAGTTGCCGTAGCGCTTCGCGAACCGGGGTGCGCGAGGCCTTAAAGCGCCGGGCGAGCGCCTGTTCGTCCAGCCGGGTGCCTGGTCGCAGCTTGCCCGACACGATATCGGCCTCGAGCGCGACCGCCAGCCGACTGGCGAGGCTGGCCGGCCGCTTGGCGCCCCCCGCGCCCCGCTTGGGGAGAGCTGGCGTCCGCTCGGTGGTCCCTGTGGCGCGCTTGACGACGCCACCGGGTCGCCTGGCCACCTTGCGCGCCGACGTTTCGGAAGCTTTGGCTGCGATCGTTGACATCGTCGTTGTGCGCCTGTAAAAAGACATCGTGTATGCAAGAAGTATAACTTTGTATACCAAATGTCGCTGGCGCTGTTTGACCCGTTTCGAACCATCGCCCGGCATCCAATCCGGCCACCCCACCCGCCCCTCTGAAGGCGCATTCACTGAAGGGACTCATCATGAAAGCGACTCCGCGTATCAGCCGCCGCACGGTCATCCAGTCCGCACTCGCCGGCGCGTCAACGATTGCGTTCCCCGCCATCGGACAGGGGCCGACCAAGGTCACTTTCACCACCTCCTGGACGCCGGAGGGCCCGAACCTTTTCGCCTACGTGGCGCGCGATCGCGGGTTCTGGAAAAAATACGGGCTCGATGTATCGGTCGCGCGCGGGTCCGGGTCTGGCGCAGCCGCGCAGGCCGTCGGCACCGGCACCTTCATGTTCGGCATGACTGCCACCCCGGTCGTGGTTCAACAGGCAGCCCGCGGGCTGCCGCTGGTCTCCATCGGTCAGATCAACTATGACGCGGTGATGGGAGTCGGCGTCCTCGCCGACTCCCCGATCAAGACCCCCAAAGACCTCGAAGGCCGAAAGATCGGCGCGAGTGTCACCTCGGGCGAGTACCCGTTTCTCAGCCTCTATGCGCAAAAGGCGGGTTTCGACCTTTCGAAAGTCAAT
>CAMBZS010000109.1 GCA_945872335.1 Bordetella parapertussis
TGGTGAGCGTGCGCAGGGTTTTGCCGGTTTCCAGTCCCTGGGCCTCAAAGAATCGCAGCAGATTGTTTCGTTCGCAGCCCAGCGACACCACCAGCGCGCCGGCAATATTGGGATGACGGATGTAACCCGCGAGCGTGCGGCGCAGCAGATCCATGGGCTCGCCAGTCATTTCCATGCCGCATCCCTGGTCGTGCACGAATGCCACCACACGATCAACGCGCGGCCATTGCGCCATGCGCTCTTCATGAAAGTGCGCTGCGATTTTTCGCGCCACTGTGGCCGAGCAGTTCACCGTGATGAAGATGCCGATGACATTGCGCGTAGCAACCCGACCATCGGGCCGCACGATACCCATGAAACGGGCGCGTTCGGCGGGTGCCAGCAGTTGGGTGGGGCGGTATGCCTCGCCAAACGCATAGTCTTTCTGCACGTCGTCGAAGCGCAGATTGTGGCTGTGAACCCAGCTTCCGGGCTCGATGTTTTCGGACGCGTAGCCGATCACGGTATCGTATTTCCGGATCGGTTCACCGGCGCGAATCAGGCGGCTGGCGATCTTGTGCCCCGCTTCGATGGCAGAGCGGGTCGTGACCGCCTCGTTCGGCAGCGCCGTGCCCGCCTCAAGCGGCGTGCGCGCGACCACCACATTGTCGGCCGCATCGAGCCGGATGACCTGCGAAGGGCCGCTCATGGCCGAACTCAGCCCACCGCGCGACGCGCGCCATCGAGCGTGAAGCGGCGCAGACGCTGCCCCGCCTTCATCACCTGCCCGGGGAGCCCGCGACCGAGCAGGGTTTCAACCTGCCGGGCCACCTCGCACAGCTGGTCGAGGTCGATGCCGGTTTCGTAGCCGCTTTCATGAAGGAGGTAGACCAGGTCTTCGGTGCAGATGTTGCCCGAGGCCCCCGGTGCGAACGGGCAGCCACCCAACCCTGCGATCGAGGACTCGAACTCGCGGATGCCCATCTGCAGACCCACCATCACGTTGGCCAGCCCCACCCCGCGGGTGTTGTGGAAGTGAAGCGCGATGGCCATGTCGGGAAAGCGCTGCTGGAGCGCGTCGACCGCTCGCTCGACCACCGGCGGCGTGGCCATGCCGGTGGTATCGCCCAACGACAGATGACGCACGCCGAGCTCCTGGTAGGTGCCAGCGATTCGCAGCAGCGTGTCCACTGGCGTGTCGCCCTCGAACGGGCAACCAAAGGCCACGGCGATCGCGCCCCGCACTGGAATGTTGAACTGATTCGCAATCGGCACGAACTCGGCCACATCGGCCAGCGCGCGTTCGATCGGCTTGTTGAGATTGGCCTGGCAATGGCTTTCGCTTGCCGATACAAAGCAGGCCATCATGTCGACCTTGGCCGCAGCCGCGCGCTCGGCGCCCCGCGCGTTCGGGACCAGCGTCGTGTAGCGCACGCCGGGCTTGCGCTGCAGCATGTCCATGAGTTGCGAGGCATCGGCGAGCTGCGGGATCGCACGCGGCGACACGAACGACGTGGCCTCGAAGCTGCGCACACCTGCGTCGACCAACGCATTGATCACCGCCGCCTTGCTTTCGGTCGGAATGAATTCGCGCTCGACCTGAAAGCCGTCGCGGGTACCCACCTCGGTGACCAGCACCGAGCGATCAACGGAATCGGTAGCAGAAAAACGCATGAGAAGCTCCCTGAAGATGGCTGCGCGGTGGCATCGCGCACCTGGGCCCCGTGGCCAGGATTAGACGATGCGGCTTGCGCGTAGCGCCTGAATGGATTCGTTATCGTAGCCGAGTTCGGTCAGTACCGCGCTGGTGTCGCCGCCCAGGTCGGGCGGCATCCGGTGCACGCGACACGGATCGTCGCTGAACTTGATCGGAAAGCCCAGCACATCGAGCGGTCCATGCCTGGGGTCATCGATCGTGAGACGCATCTGCTGATGCTGAATCTGTGGATCGTTGAACACCTGCCCGATATCCAGCACCTTCCCGCAGGGCACCCCGGCCGCGTTCAGGACCGAGACCCAGTGGTCGATCCCGCAGGTGCGGGTCACCTCGTTGATCTCGGCGTTGATGGCGGTACGTCTCTCGAACCGGTCTCGATTGGTGATGAAATCGGGATGATCACGAAGCCGCTCAAGGCCCAGCGCGGCAAGCAGCTTCGCATAGACCGCATCGTTGCTGGGCGCGATCGCCACCTGGCCATCGGCCGCTTCGAACAGACCGTAAGGTGCGACCAGCCCGTGATCGTTACCGTTACGCTGGGGAACCTTGCCGGTTGCAAAGTGGTTGGTTGCCATGAAGGCGAGCATGCTCACCATGCTGTCGGTCAGCGCGGTGCAGACCTCCTCGCCCTGCCCGGTTCGGCCGCGCCGGATCAGCGCTGCCAGCACGCCCATCGCTGCGTATGAGCCGGCAACCAGATCGGAGATCGGCGGACCGACGCGCATCGGCGCACCGTCGGCCTCGCCGGTGACGCTCATGAGACCACTCATGGCCTGCGCGATGAAGTCAAACGCCGGGCGATCGGCATAGGGTCCATTCAACCCGAAACCGGTGACCCGACACACCACGAGATCAGGCCGGAGGGTCTTGAGTGTGTCGCGATCGAACCCCATTCGGTCGAGCACGCCCGGACGGTAATTTTCGACCAGCACGTCGGCGCTTTCAATCAGCCGGCGCAATACCGCTTTGCCCTCCTCTCGACGCAAATCGAGGGTGATCGAGCGCTTGTTGCGATTGAAACTGGCGAAATAGAGCGAAAACCCGTTTCGCTCTTCGCCCTGGGATCGGATCGGATCACCCCCGTCGGGGTCTTCGATCTTGATGACCTCGGCGCCAAGATCGGCAAGAAACATCGAGCAGAACGGCCCCGCGAGGATTCGGGTGAGATCCACCACGCGGATGCCGTCCAGCTGCATGGCGGCTTACTCGACCTTCACGCCGGAGCGCTTGGCGACATCACCCCAGCGCGCGTAGTCGGCCTTCACGAAGGCAGCGAAATCAGCCGCCGTGCCGCCGCCCACCGACACGCCTTGCCCCACGATCTTCTGCTGGATGTCGGGCATGGCCAGCACCCGATTCACCGCTTCATTGATCCTCGCGACAATCGGCGCCGGCGTTCCGGCCGGCGCAAACAGCCCCAGCCAGATCATGACGTCCACATCCTTGTAGCCCGCTTCGGCGAAGGTCTTCGCATCGGGCACGACCGGCGAGCGCGCGGCCGAGGTGACGGCGACCGGCTGCGCCTTGCCCGAACGGATATGGGGAAGGACCGAACCCACCGACAGAATCGCCACATCGACCGCACCACCGATCACATCGGTCATCGCGGGCGAGGCGCCCTTGTAGGGCACCTGAACCAGGTTGATGCCCATGGCCGCCTTGATCTGCTCGCCAAACAAATGGCCCACCGTACCATTCCCGGCCGTGCCCCAGGTGATGCCGCGCGCCGACTTGCCCGCGGCTGCGAGCGACACCGGATCGGTGATCTTCGAACCGGCGGCGCTCACCACCACCAGCGGGGCGGCCGAAACGCGAACGATGGCTTCAAAGCTCTTGACCGAGTCATAGCCCACGTTCGCGTACAGGAAGGGCCCCAGCATCATGTTGTCGGACTGACCCATCACGATGGTGTAGCCGTCTGGCGCTGCCTTGGACACCGACTCGATCGCGATGTTGCCGCCCGCACCGGGGCGATTCTCGAGGACGATCGTCCAGCCAGTGGTCTCGCCCAGTTTGGTACCCACGGTACGTGAGACAAAATCAGTGCCCCCGCCCGGCGGAAACGGGATCACCAGCCGGATCGGCCGGGCAGGAAATTCCTGGGCCTGCACCAACGAGGGCGCGAGCGCGGCGCCCAGCGCGGCAGCGGCCAGGGCGAGGCCAAGTTGTCGACGAATCATGAATCGGTCTCCTCTTCGATTTGAATGACACGGGCGGGGCACACGCGCGCCGCCTCTCTCACGAAATCATGCAAGTCGGCAGGCGGCGCTTCGATCAGCAACCGCACCGTGCCATCCTGCTCGTTTTGGTCGAACACTTGCGGCGCCACCCAGACGCACTGCCCTGCGCCCACACAGCGATGCGGCTCAAGACGGATCTTCACCAGGCCACCGGCAGATTGTGCAGGCCATAAATCTGCATGTCGTGCTTGAACCGCAACGACTCAAGGGGAACTGCAAGCCTGAGCCCCGGCAGACGCTCGAGCAGCACCTCGAACATCACCTGAAGTTCGATCCGCGCGAGTACCTGGCCCAGGCACTGATGAATGCCGTACCCGAACGCGAGCTGGGCGGAATTGTCGCGATCGATGTCAAGCGAATCGGGATCGCTGAACACCGCCTCATCGCGGTTGGCCGACGCAAGCGACAGGAACAGGCCCTCGCCCTGCCGGATCTTCACGCCCGCAAGTTCGACGTCCACCCGCGCGACGCGCCGCGGCGAAAACTGCACCGGGCTGGTAAAGCGCAGGAACTCCTCCACCGTCCGCCGGATGTCGGCGGGCGCGGCCCGCAGCCGGGTCGCCAGCGCCGGATCGCGCACCAGATACAACGCCCCCATCGCAATCATGTTGGTCGTGGTGTCATGGCCCGCTCTGAGAATCATCGCGCCGATCTCGGCGAATTCCTCGACGCTCAGCAACCCGGGGCGAACCTGGTCGGCAATCACGCGGCTCACCATGTCATCGCGCGGCTCAATCATCCTGGCCTCGATCAGCCTGCGGCAATAGTCGGCAAGCTCACGTGCCTTGCGCTCGGCCTCGCCCGGACTCTGCGTGAGTCCGTGGCGGGCCACCGCGCATTCGATGATGAAGCGATGATCCTCATAGGGCGAACCGAAGAGAAGCGACATCACCAGCGACGGAAAGCGCACCGCAAGCATGGGAACCAGATCCTGCGGCGGACCGGCCTGCTCGAGTTCATCAATCAGCCGATGCGCAATCGCGCGGATTGCCGGCTCGAGCGCCATCATCCTGCGTACGCTGAATTCACGGGTGAACATGCGCCGAAAGCGGTCGTGCTCGGGGTTGTCCATGCCCACAAACGCGCGCTCGCCCCGATCAACCGCCACCCGCGCCTCGGTGACTGTGGGAAACGCCTCCTGACCGAAACGACCGCTGAAGCGCTCATCGTCAGACAGGACCTCGCGGATTTCCTTCTGCCGCGTAACCACCCAGGCACGACGGCCGTTCCAGAGCGTGACCGGGAGAACAGGCTCCGCCGCCCTCGCCTCGCGCAGTTCGGATGGCGGATGGAGGGGATCGGACCGGCGAAACGGGAAATGCGGGCAGCCGCCCATCGACTCAGGCTCCGCGGAACATGGGCGGGCGCTTCTCCATGAATGCGGCTGCGCCCTCGCGGTAGTCATCGCTCGCATAGCAGCGGGCAAGCGCGGCGTTCACGGCTTCCATATCGCGCTCGCCGGCATCGCGCCCCAGTTCGTTCACGGTGAGCTTGAGCGCTTTGAGGGTGAGCGGTGCATTGGCAGCCACCATGGCACACCATTCATCGACGACCGCATCGAGCGCCTCGGGCTTTTCCACCCGGCTTGCGAAGCCCATCTTGAGGGCGTCGGCGGCGCCGAAAATGCGCGCGGTATAGAAAATGTCCAGGGTGTTCTGCAAGCCAAACACATCGAGGAAGCGCCGAACACCCACGGAGTTGTAGCCCAGACCGAGCCGTGCCGCCGGCATGCGGAATCGAGAATCATCGGAACAGAATCGGAGGTCGCAGGCCGCCGCGAGCCCCAGGCCGCCGCCCATGCAGATGCCGCGGATCTTCGCAATCACGGGCTTGCTGCATTCGATCGGCGACAGATAGGCCATCTCGACGGCACGGTTGTAACTTGCCTGGCCGTCAGCGTCGCTGCGCCGCGATTCAAACTGGGAGATGTCGGCCCCCGATACGAACGCCTTGGTGCCGTCACCTTCAAGCACTACCAGACGAATGGACGGGTCGGCGTCGAAGTCTTTCAGTGCCCGGGGCAACGCCATCCACATGTCGTAGGACATTGCGTTGTACTTCGCGGGATTGGAAAACACGACTCGGCCTACCGGGCCGTCGCGGCGGATGATCAGTTCGCCCATCTTTGAAAGTTCTCCAGCAGGGAACAGGATGACGTGAGAGGAAAAATCGGCGACCATCGGGTTCGCCGTGCCAGGCTAGCCGGGTGCGCGGGCGCCCGGCGGGCAAATGAACACACGAAGCCCATCTGCCGCGCGCCCAAACGCCGCCGCGATCGTTGCAGCATCGCGGCACAAAGTCAAAACGTCTCTGTCAGGAAACCCTGCCGATGAAACTTCCCCTTGAAGGTCTGCGCGTCATCGACCTGACCACCGTGATGTCGGGCCCGTTCTGCGCCATGACGCTCGCTGACATGGGTGCCGACGTCATCAAGATCGAGACTGTGCCCGATGGCGATGCAATCCGGCGCTTCGACCCCCTCATCAACGGTGAGTCCTACTGTTTCGCGGTGCTGAACCGCAACAAGCGAAGCGTGGCACTCAACCTGAAGGACCCGCGCGGCATGGGCGCGTTCCTGAAGCTCGCCGATGGCGCGGACATCGTCCTGGAGAATTTTCGTCCAGGGGTCACCAAACGCCTGGGGGTCGATTATGAATCGCTGTCAGCGCGCAACCCGGGGCTGGTCTACGCATCCATTTCCGGTTTTGGTCAGACCGGACCGCTGTCGAGCAAGGGGGGATACGACATCATCGCTCAGGGCATGTCGGGCATCATGCTCATGACCGGCATGCAGGGTAGCCGGCCGGTGAAGGTCGGCATCGCCATGAACGACATCGCTGCTGGCATCACGACCACCTATGCGGTGCTGGGCGCCCTCGTCGGGAAGCTTCGCCACGGCAAGGGTCAGTATGTCGAAACCTCGCTGCTCGAGGCGGGGCTTGCCTGGACACACTGGGAATTTGCCGCGTTCTTCGGCGCTGGAGAGAGGCCGCTTGCCAATGGCACGCGCCACCGCCGGTCTGCGCCCTATCAGGCGCTTCGTACGCAGGACGGCTATGTCACCGTCGGGGCCAACACCGACAAGCTCTGGCGCGCCCTCTGCAACGAGGTCTGCGGCCAGCCGGGTTGGATCGACGATCCGCGTTTTCGCACCAATTCGCTCCGCATAGCGAATCTCGACGCGCTCGAGCAGACCATCGAAGCCGTGCTCATCACGCGGCCCACCGCCCACTGGGTTGAACGACTCGATGCGGCGGGCATCCCTGGCGGCCCCGTCTACACCTATGAGCAGGCGCTGTCCGACCCGCATGTGCTGGCACGCCGGATGGTGGTCGACATCGATCACCCGGTGATTGGTCCCATGAAAAACATCGGGCTGCCGGTGAAGTCGAGTGGCGCACTGGCTGAAATCCGCAGGCCCGCCCCGCTCCTCGGCGAACACAGCGCAGAAGTGCTTGAATCAATCGGAATCGGTGCAACCGAATTTGCCGAGCTGGCGGCCGCCGGCGTGGTCATCGACGGTCGTCGGCCGCGCGCCTGATCCTCCCAGCCCCTCCCCCCGCAACTCACCACGGACACCCTCGCCATGAGCCTTCACAGCTTTTCAGTGCGTACGATCGACGGCCGGGACGCAACGCTCGCCGAATTCAGCGGGCGCACGCTGCTGATCGTCAATGTCGCCAGCCAATGCGGACTCACGCCCCAGTATTCAGGCCTGCAGTCGCTGCATGCGCGGTTGGCCGACCGGGGGTTCGCAGTGCTCGGCTTTCCCTGCAATCAGTTCGGCGCGCAGGAACCGGGCAGCGAGGCGCAGATCCAGAACTTTTGCAGCAGCCGCTTTCAGGTGACCTTTCCCATGTTTGCCAAGGTCGAGGTCAACGGCCCGGGCGCGCATCCGCTCTACCAGTGGCTGAAGGCACAAAGCGGAGGCGCCGACATTGGCTGGAACTTTGCCAAGTTTCTGATCGATCGCAACGGGGCGCTCGTCAGCCGTCACGCCCCCACCGACACGCCTGAATCACTCGCGCCCGCCATTGAACGGTTGCTGGGCTGATCAAGGCCGATACCATGACCGCTGCCGGCAATGCCACGGGGGGCCGCCCAGCCCCGCTCGGTGCAGCGCGCCTGTCGATTGCGACGGGTGCCCTGCTGGGTGCGCTGGGCGTCATTGCGGGGGCTTTCGCTGCGCACGCGCTTCGCGGCCGGCTGCCGCCCGAGGCGCTTGCGCTGGTCGACACGGGGTCGCGCTATCAGCTGATCCATGCGCTTGCCCTCGTTGCGGTCGGCGTCTTGCACATGATTCGGCCCTCGTTTGCGGCCCGGCTATCGGCCGCCAGCTTCGCTGCGGGCGTGCTGCTCTTCTGCGGCAGCCTCTATGCGCTGGCTTTCGGCGCGCCGCGAGCCCTGGGGATGATCACGCCGATCGGCGGCGTACTGCTCATTACCGGATGGCTCACCCTCGCGATTTCGGCCTGGCATCGCGTGACACGAAGCCCTGATGGTGCACACTAGCGTGGTTGCGGCTCTGCCGCCCTCCTGCGCTCACTGCCTGTGAACCCCATCAACGGCACCGCCGACAGCGACACGCTGTACGGAACCGAAGGCAACGATTCCATCCTTGGCCTCGATGGCAACGACATCCTGGTCGCGGGTCCTGGGTTGGACACGCTCGATGGTGGGGCAGGCGACGACCAGTTTTATTCGCGCACCACCAATATGGCTGCCACATTCGACGATGGCGCGAATCTGGTGATCGGCGGCGCCGGAAATGACCGCTTCGTGGGCGGCCTGGGCAATGACTCGGCATCAGGCGACGATGGCGATGACACCCTCCAGGGCGAGGCGGGTCAGGATCAGTTCTCGGGCGGAACCGGGGACGATCAGTTGTTCGGTGGCGTGGGCGGCGACACCCTCAACGGCGGCGCCGGAGACGACACAATAGACGGCGGTGCAGATGACGACCGGATTGAAGGCGGCACGGGACACGACAGCCTGATCGGCAGCTCGGGTAACGATTATCTTGATGGCCAGGATGGCGATGACACCCTCATCGCCAGCACCGGGCTGGATACCCTGATCGGTGGCGCCGGTAACGACCGCCTCTACTCCCGTACGCAGACCGATACCGGCGATGACGGTGCCAACTCGGTGGACGGCGGCGCGGGCGACGATTCGTTCGTGGGCGGGCTGGGCAATGACACGGCTGTCGGCGGCACCGGACATGACACCCTCCAGGGCGCAGAAGGTCATGATCGTCTCGTCGGCGGCGACGACAACGATGAGCTCTACGGCGCCGAAGGCAATGACACGCTCGAAGGTGGCGATGGGCATGACCACCTGGCCGGTGGCGTGGGGAGCGACAGCATCGCGGGCGGCGCTGCGAACGACACGCTGATCGCAGGCCCCGGCCTGGACACGCTCCACGGCGGTGACGGCGACGACGCCATCTATTCCCGAACCACCGATCTGGCATCCGACTTTGATGACGGCGCCAATTTGGCAAGCGGCGGCGCGGGAAACGATCTCTTTGCGGGCGGACTGGGTAACGACTCGGTTTCGGGCGACGACGGTGACGACACCCTGCAAGGCGAGGCCGGCGAGGATCGGCTGACCGGCGACAACGGGCACGACCGATTGTTCGGCGACGCGGGCCGCGACAGCCTTGACGGCGGCACCGGCGACGACACCGCAGATGGCGGTGCAGATGATGACCGGATTGCGGGCGGCACGGGCCACGACAGCCTGATCGGCAGCGCGGGGAACGATCATCTTGACGGCCAGGACGGCGATGACACCCTCATCGCCAGCACCGGGCTGGATACCCTGATCGGTGGCGCCGGTAACGACCGCCTGTATTCCCGCACGCAGACCGACACCGGCGACGACGGTGCCAACTCGGTGGACGGCGGCGCGGGCGACGATTCGTTCGTGGGCGGGCTGGGCGATGACACCGCAGCCGGCGGCACCGGGCATGACACCCTCCAAGGCGCAGAAGGCCATGATCGCCTCATCGGCGGCGATGACAACGATGAGCTCTACGGCGCCGAAGGCAATGACACGCTGGACGGCGGCGCGGGCGGCAATCTGCTGGTGGGCGGCGAGGGCAACGACCACTATCTGATCGGAAGCGCCCTCACCCGGGTGATCGAGCAGTCGGGCACTGCGGACAGCGCGCTCGTGCTGGCCGATTTCTTCAAGCGTCCGGCAGGGATTGAATCCTTTGTGCTGGGCACAGGCGTTGCCCGCCTGCCTTACTGGATAGACGGTCTGATACCGGTGGATGCGTCCGGCGGGTCTTTCGCGACCCTGCTCGGTCCAGCAAGGCAGATCGGTTACACCTTCCCCACCCAGCTTCCCGCCTACATCACCGATTCGCGACCCACTGATGGCGCGGGCTTCGAAGTCTTTTCGCCTGTGCAGCAAAGCGCCACCGCACGGGTGCTCACCTACCTGCAAGGCATCGTCGACCTCCAGTTCGTTCCGGTCGCAAGCGCCGACGCACCCAACGTGATCGCGCTGGCGAACAATCGGCAGACAGGCAGCGCGGGCTACGCACGCTATCCGTCGAGTTCGCAGATTGGCAGCGACGTCTTCCTCAACACCGACCCCAGCCAGGAAAACGCCGACCCGGTCGCGGGCAGCTACGGCGCGCTCACCCTCATTCACGAAATCACGCATGCGCTGGGCCTCAAGCATCCATTTGCCGACGAGGACGACCCCGACGACAACTTCGCTGTGCTGCCCAAGCCCGATGAAACGCTTCGCTGGACTGTCATGTCCTATGACAACCAGGGGGACGCGAACAAGGCGTTCTGGGTCTCCAGTTTGCGGCCACTCGATATCGCTGCGCTTCACTACCTGTACGGGCCCAGTGCATCCACCCGCTCGGGCGATGACGTCTACCGGGTCGGCGCCCATGACCCGGCGCGCGCCGACGACATCACCCTCATTAGCCCCGCTCAGCCGAGCTTCATCTGGGACGGCGGCGGCAACGACCGGATCGACGCTTCACAGGCGCAGGCTGCGGTCGTCATCGCGCTTGAACCCGGTTATCGAGGCTGGATTGGCGCCTGGGCCGAGTCCATCACCGCAGCGGGCCAGATCACCGTCAATTTCGGCACCCGGATCGAGTCGCTCACCGGTTCGTCCTTCGGCGACAGGCTCTTTGGCAATACGCTCGACAATCTGATCGAAGGCGGCTCGGGCAATGACCAGATCGCCGCGGGCGCAGGCCATGATCGGCTGCTGGGCGGGGCGGGCCTCGACTCGCTGGCCGGGGGCGAAGGTAACGATACGCTGACGGGCGGCGGCGGCGCAGACCGGTTGTCGGGCGATGCAGGCGACGACCGCTTCGAACAGGTCGACTCTGGCGACCACGCATGGGGCGGCGCCGGGCTCGACCGCGCAGTGTTCAACGCGCCGTCCACGCTTTTTCGCGCACGCGCCCTGGGGTCGGGCGATGGCGCTCAATGGCTGATCGACAAGGCCGAGACTGGCTGGGCAAGCGTCATGTTGTCAAGCGTCGAGGAGCTGATCTTTTCAGACCGGACCGTCATGGTGGCGAACCTCGCCACCGACGCCTTGTCTGCTGCCGGGCGTGGCCTGGTCTGGCATTGGAAGAGTCATGCCGCGCTCTCTGCGGCCAACGTGACCAGCGGCGCCAATCCAGGCGCATCGTTCTCGGGCGGGAGCGATGCAGTGGGCGCGGCCGATGTGCTCACCGCGCTCAAGCTTTCGGCCGGGCGCGCGGTCTCCCAGGCATCAAACAGCTCACAGCCCGCGTCTGAAAGCAGCCTGTTTCAGCGACTGGCGGCCGACATCAACGGCGACCTCGCGGTGACTTTGCCCGATGCGAAGGCACTGCTCGAGATTGCGCTTGGCACCCGGGCGCTTCCCGACGCACCGTGGCTGTTCATTCCGGAAGGCACCGATCTCGCGGTCGCAGCGCCTTCTTCAGGCCAACACTCATCGATCCCTGGTTCAGTCACCGGCAACACGCTTCCGGATGCCAGCGCACACAACTGGATCGCTGTGCTTCTCGGCGATATCGACGGAAGCTGGCGCCCGGCTGAGTCGAACGCAGCCGTCACACTCCCCGACGACTATCTCCGGTCGCTCGCCGAACCGCTGTCGATTGCGCCTTCACAATGGGGCCTCCCCGACAGTCCAACCCAGCCGGCAGTGGAGCTGATCGTGCAGCTCGACCCGTTGATGCTCGGCTAGCGCGAACGCGCGGCGCTTCTCAGCATGAAAAGCGCAGTGACCAGAGGAATGAGCGCCACCACGGCAAAGCCGGCCGAGTAGGAACCGGTGAGGCTCAGCAGTCCGACAAAGCCCGCCCCGCCCGTGACGCCGCCCATGAAGGTGAGGAACTGCGTTGCACCGGTGGCCCGCGTGACATCAGCGGGCGCCACGTGGCGCACCAGATCGGCATAGAACACCCCGTTCCATGACACGGCGGTGGCAGCGCACACGACGGTCACGCCCAGCATGAGCGCGGGCGAAGCCCCTACCGGTACGAACGCGAGCATCATCAGACTTGCCGACATGCCCAGCCCGAGCAGGCCCAGCAGTCGCCCCGGATCCACCCAGCGGTCGGACACATAGCCCCAACCCACCCTGGCGACCACGCTCACGACCTGCGAGGCCGACAGCAGCGCAGCCGCTGCGGCGAGCGACATCTGATGCTCGATCTTCAGCGCCGACACCAGAAAGCTGAGATACACCACCTGGGTGAAGGCATAGACGAGCGATACCAGGCCCAGCCTGCGTAGCGCAGGATTTTCAAAAACGATCCGAAGCGGCTGCCAGACTGAACCCGTGAGCGTCCGGAAAAATCCGGAGCCAGGTTCGTCCGACGCAGCCGGCGCTGCCTGCGGGCTCGCAGGCGGATCGAGGCTTCGTCGCGCTCCGCCAATCAAGAGGGCCACCACCAGCAGCACACACGCCATCATCAGCAACGCTGAACGCCAATCGATGAGCGCGACCAGGAACGGCAGTAACACCCCGGTAATGGCCACGCCAGCGGGTACACCGGTTTGCTTGACCGAGAAAAACAGGCCGCGTCGTTCCCGAGGCGAGTGGCGACTCAG
>CAMBZS010000110.1 GCA_945872335.1 Bordetella parapertussis
CGCTGCGTTATCTGATCGATGTGGCCGGAGCGAGCCAGGTGATGCTGGGTACCGACTGGCCGCATCGCGTGCACGAGGCCGACGTGGCGGCCAAGCGGCTCGATGCGCTGCCCGAGAGCCAGCGGCGCGCAATTGCATCGGGCAACGCGCAGCGGGTGTTCCGGCTGTAGTGTCCAGGGGCGGGCGGCTGTGGCAAGACCAAGGCTTGCATACGGTTTGCGTTGCTGCCAGAATGTTTTGCATACCTATGCAAAGCCCCCCGCCCACATGCGTGCGAGGTGGCATCTTCGGAGACAGCCTTGCCCGGCGATCGGGTCAGTTCCATTGATGTGGCGCGCCATGCCGGGGTATCGCAATCGGCGGTCAGCCGCACCTTCACACCCGGTGCGAGCGTAGGCGCTGCCACCCGTGCGAAGGTTTTGCGCGCTGCGCAGGCGCTGGGCTATGAGCCCAATGCACTTGCGCGCAGCCTCATCACCGGACGATCACGCATCATCGGGCTGGTGGTGTCGCAACTCGACAATCTTTTCTATCCCACGGTGCTTGAGCACCTCAGCCGGCGTCTGCAGGCCGACGGGTTTCATCTGCTCATGTTTGTGGCCGATGAAGCCGATTCCGACGCGCTGGTGGAGAACATGCTCCAGTATCGGGTCGACGGCATTGTGCTGGGCGCGGTCACGCTGTCGTCGGCACTCGCACAGCGTTGCACGGCAGCCGGTATACCGGTGGTGCTCTTCAACCGGGTGATGGCGCGACGCCGCGGCTCGCCCGCAGTGAGCTCGGTGCGCGGCGATAATGTCCGCGGTGGGCGCTTGCTCGCCCAGCACCTGCTCGCGCTGGGTCATTCGAGAATCGCCTTTATCGCTGGCCGCGAAGATTCCTCGACCAATCTTGAACGTGAGCGCGGCTTCGTCCAGGGGCTTGCTGACGGCGCCAGACACCTGTTCGCCCGTGCGGTGGGGGGCTATGACGCCGACCAGGCTGCCGAGGCAACCCGGGCACTGTTTCGCTCCAGTCGGAAGGCTCCGGACGCCGTCTTTGCGGCAAGTGACCAGATGGCGCTCGCAGTGATCGATACCCTGCGCCACCAGCTCTCGATGCGCGTGCCCGAGGAGGTGTCGGTGGTGGGCTTCGACAATGTGCCGCAGTCTTCCTGGCCCGCCTACCAGCTCACCACCTTCGAGCAGCCCGTTGTGCCCATGGTGGAGGCCACCGTCACGCTGCTCCTTGAGCAGATTCGAAGCGGCGCGCTCCGCTCACAGTCGCTCATTGTTCGCGGCCAGCTCTGCGTGCGGGCCACCACCCGGATGCGCACCCGCGCCACCTCCAGCCGTTTTGCCCAACCTGCCGCCCCCCGATGATGACCGCCCTCGACCAGCAGGCACTTGACCAGCGCTTCATTCCGTTTGATTCGCTTCGCTACAGCACGGAAGCGTTCATTGACTATCGCATTCCCGAGTGCTCGCCCAAGTACAACTACGCGCTGATCGGGCCAGGTGTCTCCCAGAACCCGAACCAGCCCATCAGCCTGCGCGAACGTCATGGCTTTCAGGTGGGAGGGGTGTCCATGCCCCACGGCAAGATGAACCCGCCCCACATGCACTTCACCTGCGAAGTTTTCATCTGCGTGCGGGGCGAATGGGAAATCATGTGGGGCTTCAACCCCGATCACCGCAGCGTGCGCATCGGCGCAGGCGACATTGTGAGCGTGCCCACCTGGATCTACCGTGGTTTTCGCAATGTCGGCATCGATGACGGCTTCATGTTTACGGCGCTGGGCGGCGACGACACCGGCGGCATTCTCTGGGGGCCCACCACGCTGGCGGCAGCGGCTGCAAACGGACTTCACCTCACAGACGACTACCGCATCATCGACGAACGCAAGGGGGAAAAGCTCGTGCCGCCCCTGAAGGCGCTTGAGCCGATGACCGATCGGGAAATCGCGGCGCTCCGCGACTGGAGCGAGGCGGAAATGCTCAACCGGATCGTACGTGGTGCGGGGCTGCGCTGGTCTGCGCTGGGCCTCCTCGACAGCGCTCTGCCGGGTGGCGGCGCTCGGCTCGCACCAGTCATTGGCCAGGGCATCAGCGAAGATCGGGATGCAACGCCGCCCATCGCCAACAGTCACGGGGTGTCGATCGAATGGTTGTCCATTCCGGCGGGGGGCAGCGTGGCACGTCACCGGCTTGCCGACAAGCAGGTGGTGATTGCGGTCGAGGGCGACCTCGGTCTGGACATCGACAGCGGCATTGCCCAGACGCGGTGCTGCCTGAAGGGGCGCGATGCCGCATGGGACAGCTACGCGTTGCCAGGTGATGTCTGGCGGCGCATGTCCAACCAGGGCACGGGGATGGTCCGTGCGCTGCTCCTCACCTCGGGTGACCACCGCAAGCGTATCGACTGGGCGCCTGAGGTCATCGAGGCCGCCGCGCTTGCCGGCTGGGCGCGTGATGCAAACGGCCATGTTGCACCGAAGCGCTTTACCGACCGTTCGCAGCGCTGATTCTCTTTCCCACGGAGCTTACCGAATGCCGCAAGCCTTCTCCGTTACCCATGTAGGAAGCCTGCCCCGCCCGCAGGCCGTGGTGGAATGCCTGTTCGCCCAGGATTCCGGAATGGACTACGACCCGGCGCAGTTTGACGCCACCATCGCACAGGCGGTTGATGAGGTGGTGCGGCAGCAGGTGGCGGCGGGCGTTGACGTGGTGAGCGATGGCGAGATGAGCAAAATCAGCTATGCCACCTACATCCGGCATCGCCTCACCGGCTTCAAGATTGGCGAGATGCCGCGTGCAGTGCCGCGCGATCTCGACGATTTTCCCGAGTACAAGGACAGGCTCGCCAAACTGGGGGCCACGCCCAAATACCACCGTCCCATTTGCTCGGGCCCCATTGCGGTGAAAGACCTGAGCGGACTGCACCGGGACATCGAAAACCTGAAGGCCTCATGCGCGAGGCATGGTGCTGCACGTGCATTCATGAACAGCGCCTCACCGGGCGTCGTGGCGGTGTTCCAGCCGAATCAGCACTACCCCACGCAGGAGTCCTACATCACCGCGCTCGCCCACGCGCTGCAGGCCGAATACGAGACGATCGTGGCTGCCGGCCTGGATCTGCAGATCGACGCGCCCGATCTGGCCATGGGTCGGCATATCCGTTTCCGTGACGTGAGCGACGAGGAGTTTCTGCGTAATGCCCATCTTCAGGTCGATGCGCTCAATCATGCGCTTCGCAATATCCCGCGCGAGCGGGTGCGCATGCACCTTTGCTGGGGCAACTACGACGGTCCGCATCACTATGATGTCGCGCTCGATCTGATCCTGCCGGTGGTGCTGAAGGCGAGGGTGGGTACGCTGGTGTTCGAAGCGGCCAATCCACGTCATGCGCACGAGTGGGAAATCTGGGCCGAGTCGAATCGTCGAGGCATGCTGCCGGCCGATCTCATCCTTGCGCCGGGCGTTCTCGATTCCACCAACAACTTCATCGAACATCCCAGACTGGTGACCCAGCGCCTCCAGACCTACGCTCGAATCGTGGGGCCGGAGCGCGTGATGGCGGCCACCGACTGCGGCTTTGGAACCTTTGCAGGGTTCGGCGCCGTTCATCCCCCAATTGCCTGGGCCAAGCTTGCCAGCATGGCCGAAGGCGCCCGTATCGCCCGTCGTGCACCCACCGGAGCCCAGCCATGACGACAACCATTCGAATGCCGTTTGATGACCGGCTTCGCAGCATGCTTGCCAGTGGCGAGCGGTTGCGCGGCATCTTTGTGGGCGTGCCGGCGCCTGCGTTGGTGGAGATGTGCGCCTTCGCAGGGTTTGACTTCATCGTAGTCGACAACGAACACGGCAGCGCCGACCTGCAGACCACCGAAAACATGCTGCGCGCGGCGCGGGCAAGCGGGGTGGTGCCTATCGTTCGGTGCCTGCGCCAGGACGTCGCCCGCGTGCTCGATCTGGGTGCCAGTGGCGTACAGGTGCCCATGATCGGTAATGCCGCCGAGGCCGAAGATCTGGTGCGGCGTGTTCGCTATCCGTTGCCGGGTGGCCAGGGCGGCCAGCGCGGGGTGGCGTTCAGTAACCGCGCCGCCGGCTATGGGTCATTCGGTGGCGCTGACCACGTGCGGCGCTCAAACGACGGCATTGGTGTGATCGCCATGATCGAAACCCCGGAAGGGGTCGCCAACGCCTACGAGATCGCCTCGGTACCCGGTATTGACGCGATCTTTGTGGGTCCCAACGATCTGGCCCACAGCATGGGCTATGAGCACCGCTGGCAGGAACCCGAAGTGATGCAGGCTATCGAGCACACGCTGAGAGAAGTGGCGCGTGCGGGCAAGTGCCCCGGAACGCTTGCCTTCACCGAGGCAGAAGAAAACCGGCTCGCCGCCTTCGGCACCCGATATTTCGCGCAGGTGATCACCAATGTGATCGCTCAGGCGCTCAAGCAGGCCTCACGTCGCTAACCCTTCCGCAACGCTTCCACACGCCAACAACCTGAACAAGCCTTCCAGGAGACCACCATGAAACGACGCGACCTCATCAAGCTCGCCACCGCTGGCGGACTGCTGCCGGCACCGGCACTGGCCCAGGCGTCCGCCTCGGCGCTGAGGCCCGGCAAGCCCTTCGCTGGCAGCACCGTGAACGTCCTGTCGGTCGTCGCACCCCAGTTCAGCGCCCACGAAGCAAAGCTCGCCGAGTTTGAAGCGCTGACCGGCATCAAGGTCCGCTACCAGTATGTGCCGTTTCCCAGCATGCGTGAAAAGCTCACCGCCGAGCTGGTGGCCAAGACGGATCAATACGATGTACTGAGCGCGATGGACGTCTGGGGGCCCTCGCTCTACGGCCTGTTTGATCCGCTTAATGCGCGACTTGCAGAGAAAAAAATCGATGTCGAGTCCCGCTATCCGTATGCGCACCTGCGCGCGGCGCGCGACCAGAACGGCAACGGCAGCAACGTCATGGGACTCCCGATACGGGGCCATGTACAACTGCTCTTTTACCGCAAGGATGTGTTCTCCCGGCTGAATCTGCAGCCGCCCGAAACCTGGGACCAGATGGTCGACATCGGGCGCCAGATCCAGGGCAAGACCGACCTTGCGGGCGTCGCCATGTACTACGGCAAGACCGGTGGCCAGAATCTGATGATCTGGTTCAACTACCTGTGGGGCATGGGGGGCGACCTGCTCGATGCCAAAGGGCAGCCTGCCTTCAACAGTGAACGTGGGGTGGCCGCCACGCAGGCCTATGTTGATGTGATGTTCAAGCACAAGGTGGCGCCCCCGGGATCCGCCACATTCAACGAAACCGACGCCGTCAATTCGGTGGCGCAAGGTCGCTCGGCCATGGTGCCGGTCTGGTGGTGGCGTTATGCCATGCTCACCGATCCAAAAACCTCCACCCTCAAGCGCGACCAGGTAGGGTTTGCGCCGCTACCCGCCATGCCTGGCCGTGATGCCACCACTTACACCAACACCTGGTTCTACGGCATCAATCGCAACAGCCGCCGCAAGGACGCAGCCATGGAGTACCTCACCTGGCTCACCGACCCGGCCATTGAGCGCTCGGTGCTGCTCGATCCCAAGCTCAACGAAGTGGTGGCGGTGCAAACAGGCAATCTGCTCGACGGCGACGTCAATGTGCGCTTTGGTGGCATGCATCTGTTTGGCGCCCAGGCGCTGAAGGGCGCCAAGGGCACGCCACTCTTTCCGCAGTGGGGGCAGGTAAGCGACATTCTGGAGGCCACCATCAGCGACATCGCGGCGGGTCAGGTACAGGTGAAGGCGGGGCTGGATGCCGCCGCGGGCCGCGTGCGGCGGGCGATGCGCGGGTGATCCGACGGGTTCCGATCCATGTGTGGCTGTTGGCGCCAGCGCTGCTATTCGTGGCGGCGATGGCGCTGTTTCCGCTCGGCTACTCGCTTGCGCTCAGCTTTCGCAGCTGGAAGCTCGCGCAGCGCGACACGCCGGGCGACTGGATCGGTGCGGCCAACTACACCGACCTGCTGACTGACGATCCGGAGTTCGGCGAGTCGTTGGTGGCCACCGCCATCTTTGTGGTGGCCGATGTCGCGGCCACACTGATGCTCGCGCTCGGTGCGGCGCTGTTGCTGCAGCGAGAGGGGCGTTTGTCCTCGATCGCCCGGGTGGCGCTCATTCTTCCCTTCGTGATGAGCCCGGCGCTGATCGGCATTTCATTTCGCTTCTTTCTGAACCCAGAGTTTGGCGTGGTCCATCACCTGCTTGGGTTTTTCATCCCGGTTCTGGCCGACAAGGTGTGGCTCGCCGATCGGGTGCTCGCCATGGCCGCCGTGGTGGCCGCCGATGTCTGGCACTGGGCGCCCTACATGACGCTCGTGGTGCTGGGCGGGCTGGCAGCGATCCCGCGCGAGACGCAGGAGGCCGCGCGAATTGACGGCGCCTCGCCCTGGGCGGTGTTGCGCGACATCACGTTGCCGCAACTGCTTCCGGTGTTGGGGGTCGTGCTCATTCTGAAGACCGTGTTTGCACTGAAGGCCTTCGACACGATCTACACCCTCAGCAATGGCGGGCCCGGCACGGCCACGCAGACCCTCGCGTATTTCGTGTACCAGACCGCATTCAATTACTACGACATGGGCTATGCGGCTGCTGCGGCATGGCTGCTCACCGCGCTCCTCCTCGGGTGCGCCTACTTCTATCTCAAGCTGGTATTTCGCAGCCGATGAGCCGTCCGCAGTCTGTTTCGAATCCGATTCAGGGCAGGGCCGCCACCACACTCAAGCGCGGGCCGGGCGAGGGCATGCAGCCCGCACGCAGTCCGGCACCCGGCTACCGGCCTCCGCTTGCCGAGCGGATCGCGCTTGCGCTTCGGCAGTCGCTGATCCTTGCTGGCCTGGCGAGCATCGTGCTTCCCATTGTCTGGATGGCGATCACCGCCTTCAAGCTGCCGCGCGACGTCTATTCGCTTGATGCTGCGCTGGTGTTCACGCCTACAGTCGACAATTTTCGTACGGTGTTCGCGCATCCCTGGAACCTGGGCAACAAGATCGCCAACAGCATCCTGGTTGCAGCCGGTACGGTGGTGGTGGCGGTTCCCATGGCCACGCTGGCGGCCTATGCGTTCTCGCGCTTTGACTTTCGCTTTCGTCAGACGCTCTTCCTGCTGGTGATTGCCTCGCAGTTCATCCCCGCAGCGGTGGTGGTCTTGCCGTATTTCCTGATGTTCCGCGATCTGGGGCTGCTCGATACGCGCACTGCGCTGGTGCTCATCAATCTGTCCATTGTTCTGCCGTATGCGGTCTGGATGATCAAGGGCTTCATCGATGCTGTGCCGATCGAGATCGAAGAGTCGGCGATGGTTGACGGGGCCGGTCGCTTTCGCGTGCTCGCCGGCATTGTGGTGCCGGCGGCGCTGCCCGGCATCATTACCGCGGCCGTGTTCAGTTTCACGCTCACCTGGAACGAGTTTCTGTTCGCCCTCATTCTAGGCAAGCAGGATGCGCTCACGCTTCCTCTGGGTATCGTGGGCTTTCGCACCGAGCGCGGCGACCTCTGGGAACTGATGGCTGCCGGTGGCCTAATCATCACCGCGCCCATGTTCATGCTCTCCCTCATGGTGCACCGGCAGTTCATCGGCAGTCTCACCGCAGGATCGGTTCGTTAGGACGCTTCATGACCACGGTATCGCTCACTTCTGTCGACAAATATTTTGGTTCGGTACAGGTGGTGCGTGAGCTCAGCCTGGAGATCGCCGATCGCGAATTTCTGGTTTTGCTGGGGCCTTCCGGATGCGGCAAGACCACCACCATGCGGATGATTGCCGGACTGGAGGCGCCCAGCGCAGGCACGATCGCCTTCGATGGCGTGCGCGTGAACGAGGTGCCGCCGCAGCGTCGGGATGTGTCCATGGTGTTTCAGAACTATGGCCTCTATCCCCACATGAGCGTCGCGGAAAATATCGGCTATCCCCTCAAGCTTCGCGGGGTGCCGGCGGCCGAACGCGATCAACGCATCCGCCAGGCGGCGGCACGGGTGCAGCTTGAGCCGTTTCTCGCGCGCATGCCGCGCGAGCTGTCGGGTGGCCAGCGGCAGCGCGTTGCGCTCGCTCGAAGCATCGTGCGAACGCCGCGGGTGTTTCTGATGGACGAGCCGCTCTCCAATCTCGATGCCAAACTGCGGGTGCTGGCGCGGGCGCAGATCAAGCACCTTACCCAGGAATTGCAGGTCACCACCGTCTATGTCACGCATGATCAGATCGAGGCAATGACCCTTGCCACCCGAGTTGCGGTCATGAATGACGGCGTGATCCGGCAGATCGGTACGCCCGAGGACATCTACAACGATCCCGCCGATAGCTTCGTTGCAGGCTTCATCGGCTCGCCTGCCATGAACCTGCTGCCGGTGGTGGCGGATGGGCAGGGCACTTGCCGGGCAGGCGATCTGCCCCTGCGCGTATCGCCGCCGCGCGCCGGAACGACGGTGCTCGGCATTCGCTCGGAAGATCTTGAACTCTGTTCCGAGAGCGAGGCGATGTTTGGTTGCGAGGTCTACACCTTCGAGCTGCTGGGCGACTCCACGCTGCTCACTGCCATGATCGGGGATCGCCTGGTTGCCGCGCGAGCCGGCAAGTCGGTTCGGCTTCAGGCTGGAGCACGAGTATGGCTGCGGTGCAGCCCCGATCGCCTGTACTGGTTTGATGGCGAAACCGGGCTCAGGCTTCGCTGATCTTTGCCCGTTGGGCTCAGTTGCCCCAGGTGCGCTTGCCCCGGGCTCAGGTGCCGCAGAAGGTCTGGTGGCTGCGCCCGCCGTCTGGCGCAGCCTCGGCATAGGCTTCCAGCCCGGGACGCGCCTCATAGGGCTGCCGCACCACCTCAAGCAGACGCTCCAGCGGCCGAAGATCGCCCGCCGGTCCGGTGGCCGCATCGAGTGCAGCCTCCACCTGGTGGTTGCGCGCGATATAGACCGGGTTGCTCGCGCGCATCCGGCCAATGCCTGACGTCAGGGGCTCGGAGCCATCGCGCAGTCGTGCCTGCCACCGAGCATGCCAGGCGGCCAGGCGCGGATCGGCCGTCAGTCGGGCTGGGTCGATATGGCCGCTGCCAAGCATGGAAAAACTGTTCGTGTAATCGGCCTCGGCTTCGCGCATCCAGTCCAGAAAATCGCTGATCAGCGCCTCGTCGCCCTCGGCCTCGCCGGACAGCCCCAGCTTGTTGCGCATCATGTCGACTTGGCGCGCGCGGTAGAGGTCGGCAAATCGGTTGATGGCCGCCTCGGCCAGCGCGAGCGCCTGGTCGGGGTCGGAATCGATCGCGGGCAGCAGGGCCTCGGCGAAGCGCGCAAGGTTCCACTGCGCGATCGAAGGCTGGTTGTTGAACGCATAGCGCTTTGCGTGATCGATCGAACTGAAAGCGGTGCCGGGGTCGTAGCGCTCCAGAAAGGCGCAGGGCCCGTAATCAATCGTCTCGCCACAGAGGCTCATGTTGTCGGTGTTCATGACGCCATGGATGAACCCCACCCGCAGCCACGCCACAATGAGGGCCGCCTGCCGGTCGATCACGGCCTCGAGGAGGGCGAGCGCCGGGCGCTCGGCGGCAGCACACTCGGGATAGTGCCGGGCAATGGTGTAGTCGGTCAGCGCAGTGAGGAGCTCGGGTTCGTTTCGCGCTGCGACATATTCGAAGGTTCCAACCCGCAGATGACTGCCCGCAACACGGGTGAGCACCGCACCGTCGAGCAAGCTCTCCCGGAACACGGCCTCGCCGGTTGCCACGACCGCGAGGCTGCGCGTGGTTGGAATGCCGAGCGCGTGCATGGCCTCGCTGATTACATACTCTCTCAGCATGGGGCCAAGCGCCGCGCGGCCATCGCCACGGCGGGAAAATGGTGTGGGCCCCGAGCCCTTGAACTGGATATCCACCCGTCGCCCATCCGGGCAAAGGTGCTCGCCCACCAGGAGCGCGCGGCCGTCGCCCAGCATGGCGAAATGCCCAAACTGGTGGCCGGCGTAGGCCTGAGCGATGGGCAGCGAACCCTCGGGCAGCGCGTTGCCCGAGAAGGTGGCCGCGAACGCCTGCGGGTCGAGCGCGGTGGCGTCCAGACCCAAGGAGGCCGCCAGCGCATGGTTGAAAAGCACCAGCTTCGGTGCGCGGGCGCGCGCTGGCGCCGCCCGGGCAAACATAACCTCGGGCAGGCGGGCGTAGCTGTGGTCGAACCGCCAGCCGATTGAAGTCATCGGCTGCGCTGCTCAGCGCGGACCAAGTTTCGGGTCCTCATCCTCGATCGTGTTGCGCAGCACACCGATTTTCTCGATCTCCACCTCGGCGATGTCGCCTGGCTTCATGAAGATCGGAGGGGTGCGGGCAAAGCCCACGCCGCCCATGGTGCCGCTTACGATCAGATCGCCGGGCTTGAGAGGCGTCCACTCGGTGACGTACTCGATAATTTTCTGAACCGAGAAAATCATCTGACTGGTATTGGCGTGCTGCATGACCTCGCCGTTGAGACGCATGGTGATCTCAAGGTTCATCGGGTCGGCAATTTCGTCGGCGGTGACCAGCCAGGGGCCGCTTGACCCCGTGTTCTCGAAATTCTTTCCCGGCGTGATCTGGCTGGAGTGGCGCTGGTAGTCGCGCATGCAGGATTCGTTGAAGCATGAATAGCCAAACACATACTGGAGTGCGTCCTCGGCCTTCACATAGCGGCCGGTTTCGCGTCCCATCACCACCAGCATTTCGGCTTCCCAGTCGAACATTTGCGAGATGCGCGGGCGGGTGATGGGCTTGCGGTGTGAGGCGAGCGATTCAGGCCAGCGACCGAAGATCATCGGACGGTCAGGGACCTTGCGATTACCGACGGTCCGGTTCGCTTCGTCAACATGGTCGTGATAATTGAGACCCACGCAAAGGATTTTTCCAGGGTTGGGAACGACCGGCAGCAGATCGAGCGCGTCGTAATCGAAGTCGCCCGGTTCGGTGGCCACCACCTGGCGGGCGATTGCCTGGCCATCGCCTGCAATGAAGGAAACGATGTCCGGGTATTGCGCGCCCAGGCGCGTGCCCAGGTCAACAACCTTGCCGTTGTCTTTGACCGCGCCGTAGTGGGTGGCGCCGCCGTGTCGGTAGCAGACGAGTTTCATGGAAAGAAGGGCTCCGTGGGGTGAGGGAAGGGATCGATCAAGCGTTCAGCAACTGCGCCTGTTCGCGCATCCAGTCGTCGCGATGGCGGAATCCAGGCGTTGCCTTCACATGCGTGAGCGTCTGCGCCATGATCGTCTCATCACTCTGCGACAGATCGAAGGGTACGCCATGGGGCTGCGGCACATGCCAGGGGGTGTCGAGATACGCCTCCAGGCCATTGCCCTCGGGGTCTTGGGCATAGACCGACCAGGCGTTGCCGTGGCAGATGGCTTTGATGTCGGTGGCGCCTTCGGCCTGCAACCGGTCGCGAATGGTGCGCAGTTCGGATAGCGATTCCAGGTAGAACGAAAACTGAAACACCACGCTGGGTCCGCTTGCGGGGTCTTTGCCTGCCAGCAGCACCATCTGATGGTGGGCGTCAACCGCACCACTCATGAACACGATCTGACGATTGTCGAGACGGGGGACCTGCCCACGATCGGTCACCTTCAGATCAAATACACGGGTGTAGAACTGCTCCATGCGGTCAATGTCGTTCACGTAGATGCCGACATGCTTCAGTTGCGGTTTCATGATGGGTCAGTCCACTTTCATGCCGACAGCGCGCGCGATGCCGGTGTATTTCGCGTGATCCGAGCGGATCCGCTTGTCGAAGTCGGCGGCGCTGAGGGGCAGCGGACCGCAGCCGTGGCGGCCGAGTTGTTCCTGTACGGCAGGCTGATTGGCTGCCTGCTGCGCGTGACGCTGGAGCGCGGTGGCGATGTTGGGCGGGGTGGCGGAAGACACCACCACGCCGTACCAGAAGCTTTCGTTGAACTCGGTGAAGCCCTGCTCGGCGAGCGTGCGCACCTCGGGAAGCTGCGGCATGCGTTTCTGCGTGGTGACGGCAAGCAGTTTGAGGCGCCCCGAGTTCTGGTGGGCAATGGCGAGTGCCGGGGTCCCGATGTAGATGATGGACCCGTGGTCGCCCATCAGATGCTGAACGGCAGGCGCCTCGCCCTTGAATGGAATGTGCGTGAAGCGGGTGCCGGTCTTGGCGTTCATCATTTCGATCAGCAGATGCGAGAAGGCGCCGTTGCCGCTCGAGGCTGCGTCGATCTTGCCAGGCTGCGACCGCTCGAGCTTCACCAGCTCGGCTGCGTCGCGGGCGTTTACCGCATTGCTGGCCATCACCACCAGAGGCACCTCGCACATGCCTGCGAGCGGGGTGAAATCCTTGAGCGGATCGTAGGGCAACCTGGCGTACACCGCCGGGTTGAGCGCCATCAGCGAGGTGAAAACGAGAAGCAGGCTGTAGCCGTCGGCGGGTGCACGCATGAGCGACTCCACCCCCACACCACCATTGGCGCCTGGCCGGTTTTCAACCACCAGGGGCTGGCCGATCTGGTCTGAAATGCCTTTGGCGATGGCGCGTCCGATGGCGTCAGCCCCGCCACCGGTGACCTGCGGAACCACGAAACGGATGGGCTTGTTGGCCGCCCATTCCTGGGCATGCGCGCCCGTGAGGCCGATACAGGCTGCGAGCGCAGCCGCTACCGCTGTTTTGAACATCACTGTCTGTCTCCTTGCTGGGCGGCTGCGACGGGCCGTTTGATCGATGACCGGGCTACGCGGGCATGTGGCGCGCAGGCCCGACGATTATGCAACGACTTCGGGCGGCGGGGGGTATCGTGTCTCATCCATCGGATCCCGGTATCAACCGGTGTCGGGACAGCGTCTTTCGACGCTTGCCCGATCGCCTGGACTTCCACAGAATGCGGTTACGAACGTCAACGATGGACCAGGGAGGCGCAATGTTCATGATCCGATCACGCGTGAAGGTCACGCTGATGGCTGCCACCTCGGCGCTGATGCTGGGG
>CAMBZS010000111.1 GCA_945872335.1 Bordetella parapertussis
CTCGCCTCATGCTGGATGAATTCAGGCACCAACGATTCCCGACACAATATGTTGGGCAGTCCGATCCAGGGCAGCAATCCGCGATTGCGCATCAGCAAAAAGCTGAGCGCTGCCATGCGGTAGAAAATCACCATGGGACGCCCCAGGAGCGCCGCTTCCAGCGTGGCAGTGCCGCTCGCAACCAGCACGGTATCGGCAGCCAACATGGCGCGGTGTGACTGTCCGGATACGAGCGTGAGCGGCAGGCTTGAATCCAGCCTGAGCGCAGCGGCCTGCCGCCTCAGCGTCTCCAGCAGAGCAGGCGAAGCAGCGGGAAGTACGAAATGGCAATCTGGACGCTGCCGATGAATCCAGGCGGCGGTCTGCAGAACCGTTCGCCCCATATAACGCACCTCATCGGGACGGCTGCCGGGAAGAAGCGCAACAACCGGCCGGTTCAGCGGCAGCTCAAGGGCCAGGCGCGCGGCGGCGGTGTCGGTCGAGGGGTTCAGCACGTCGGCCAGCGGATGGCCCACATAGGTGGCGGAGATGCCTGCAGCATCGTAGATCGGCTTTTCAAACGGAAAAACCAGCAACATGTGATTGACGGAACGCCTGATGGCCTCGATCCGTTCGGGTCGCCATGCCCAGATCGACGGACCGATGAAGTGAACGGTCGGCACACCATGATCGCGAAGACGACGCTCGAGCCCCAGATTGAAGTCTGGTGCATCGATTCCCACAAACGCAGTCGGGCGCCGCGCGAGGATCCGCCGCGCAAGCGATCTGCGGAGCGCAAGCAACCTCGGCAGTGCACTCAGCACCTCCGCATAGCCGCGCACCGACAGTTCCTCGATCCCCGTCCACGCCTCAAACCCCTGCGCGCACATGGCACGCCCGCCCACCCCATAGGCAGCAAGCCTGGGCACTTCGGCGCGCAAGCCCTTCAGCATGGCCGAGGCCAGCAGATCACCAGACGCCTCGGCGGCAACCATCGCAAGCGCGAACCCGCAACGCGCATCGTCCGCCAGCGGCGTACGAGGGGCCTCGCCCATCAGCGCACAATGCCCCGCTCGACACGCGACAGAAAATCGGAAAGCAGCGCGAGATCCGACCCGCTGTCGGGCTCAACCGTGGCCCGGAGATCACTCAACGCTGCACGCGCCTGCTCAAGCGTCATTGAGCTACGGTACAACAGCTTGTACGCGTGACGCAGCACTTGAATACGTTGCGCACTGAAGCCCCGTCTCCTCAGGCCTTCGCTATTCAGGCCGTGGGCGCTCGCTGAATTGCCGGCGGTCATCACATAAGGTGGAATGTCATGCAGTACCACGGTTCCCGCGCCGGTCATGGCGTGCGCACCGATCTTGCAAAACTGGTGCACTTGGGTGCAGCCACCCAGAATGGCCCAGTCGCCCACCTGAACATGCCCAGCCAGATTGGTGGAGTTGGCAAAAATGGTGTGATCACCCACGATGCAGTCGTGAGCGACATGCACATAGGCCATGATCCAATTGTCATTACCGATGCGGGTTGTACCCTTGTCCTGGGCCGTACCGCGATTGACTGTGACCGATTCGCGAAACGTATTGCCATCACCGATAACGAGCGAAGTGGGCTCGCCACGGTATTTCTTGTCCTGGGGCGCGCCGCCGATCGATGCGAAGGGATGAAACCGATTCAGGCGGCCGATCGCCGTATCCCCATCAATCACCACATGGGGGCCCACCACACATCCGGCGCCGAGCCTCACCCCTGCACCAATCACGCTGTAGGCGCCCACGACCACGCCATCGTCGAGACAGGCACGCGGATCGACCACGGCCGTCGAATGAATGTTGGGCATGTCGCGCCTGTCAGCTCTGCGTGGGTACTGCATCGCCACCCGGGCGCGCAGGCGGATCGATTTCGCGCAGGGTGCACATCAACTCGGCCTCGGCTGCCGTCTGCCCGTCAACCGAGGCTCGCCCCGTATATTTCCAGATGGAGCGCGCAACGCGCGTGATCTCGACATCGAGAATCAGTTGGTCGCCAGGCACCACGGGCCGCTTGAACCGGGCCCCGTCAATGCCAACGAAATAGTAGACCGAGCGGTCATCTGACACCCGGCCCATGGTCTGAAACGACAGGATCCCGGCCGCCTGGGCGAGCGCTTCGATTTGCAACACACCGGGCATAACCGGCAGATGCGGGAAGTGCCCGACGAAAAACGGCTCATTGATGGTGACGTTCTTAAGAGCCCGGATTCGCTTGCCTGGCTCGATGTCGAGCACCCGGTCAACCAGAAGAAACGGATACCGGTGCGGCAGGTGTTCGAGGATCGCGCGAATGTCTAACGAAGGCATTAATTTTCCTTGAGGTGCGACTCGATGCGGCGAAGCCTGGCTCGAAGCTCGGGGAGCTTGCGAACCACCACCGCAGCACGCTCCCAATCGGCATTGTCCATAAGCGGGAAAATCCCGGAGTAGAAGCCTGGTTTGGTGATCGAGGACGACACCAGACTCATGGCCGAAATGGTCACGTCATCGCAGATGTCGAGGTGGCCCAGAATGCCCGCCGCGCCGCCGATCATGCAGCGCCGACCGATTCGGGCGCTGCCCGCGATACCCACGCAAGCCGCAATCGCCGTGTGCTCGCCGATCTGCACGTTGTGTGCGACCTGGATGAGGTTGTCGAGCTTGCATCCATCGCCGATGAGCGTGTCATCAAGTGCGCCGCGATCAATGGCGCAGTTGGCGCCGATTTCCACATCGGTACCAATCTGAACTCGCCCAAGCTGCGGAATTTTTTCCCATTGGCCCTGATGCCTGGCAAATCCGAAACCATCGGATCCGATCACCGTCCCGGCGTGAATCAGGCTGCGATCACCGACCACGCACCGATGACCTAGGGTGACCCGCGAGCGGAGCTCGGCCCCGACGCCCACCACCGCATCGTCTTCAATGATGCAGCCAGCACCGATGATCGCCCGGGCCCCCACGCGTACCCGTTCGCCCACCACCGCACCGGGACCGATTGCGACACCAAGACCCAGCGTTGCCGACGAAGCAATGACCGCCGAGGGATGAACCGAAGGGTTGCTTCGAGGGTTGATCCAGGCATCGAACTGACGCGCGATCAGTCCGTAGGCCCGGTAGGGGTCCGGCACTTCGATCAGCGCTGCGTTGGCAGGCACAGCGTCCGCCATCTCTGCCGAGGTCACCACCACGCCAGCCGCCGAGGCCCTCGCACGGTCCCGGTACGCTCGACTCGAGAGGAACGCGATCGATGCACTGTCGGCCGATTCAAGCGTAGCCAAGCGATCGATTCGAAGCCTCTCTGCTCCGCGGACCAGCCGGCCCGCAAGCAGTCGCACGATCTCGGACACGGGCACGGCATCCGACAGGCGGAGCATGGTGCTCTCCAGCGCTCGGACGCGCCCGATTACTTCGCTGCGGGGTCAGAGAGGGCCTGAAGCACAACGTCGGTGATATCGATGCGGCCGCTTGCATAGACCGCTTCCTGAAGGATCAGGTCGAACTTCTCCCGTTCGGCGATCTGACGAATGACACGATTGGCGCGCTCAACCACCTGCGAAAGCTCTTCGTTTCGCCGCTGGTTGAGATCTTCGCGGAACTCACGCTGTCGACGCTGAAAGTCTTTGTCGATATCGGCTGCCTCGCGTTGCCGACGCGTGCGCTCGGCCTCAGGCATCACCATGGCGTCCCGCTCAAGGCGCTCGGCCAGCTGCTTTAGCCGGGTACCAACCTCTTGGAGCTCACGGTCTCGCTTGGAGAACTCCGCCTCGAGTTTCGCCTGGGCTGCCTTGGCCGGTGCGGCGTCTCGCAGGATGCGTTCGGTGTTGACGAACCCGATCTTGGGGGTGACCTGTGCGAGTGCGGCGCTTGCACCAAGCAATAACGCGGCAGCTGCAGACAAGCAAGCAAAACGTCGGTTCAAGGACATATAAATCTCCCGCACAGAAAATTGCACCTGATCAGAAACCGGCGCCCACCTGGAACTGGAAGCGCTGCATACGGTCAGTCGGTGCATAACGAAGCGGCCAGCCCAAACTCAGCTTCATCGGGCCGAGCGGAGACAACCAGTTCAGGCCCACGCCCGCAGCCGCGCGCAGTTCGGAGAACTCAATGTTGGAGTCGGCAAACACGTTTCCGACATCGGTGTAAAGAAAGGTGCGGATGGTGCGGTCAGCGCCTGAACCAGGAAGGGGGAACAGAAACTCTGCGCTTCCGACCACCTTCAGCTGTCCACCAATGGGCACTTCTCGCGTGCCCCCTACTTGCAGTGGCTCGATATCTTTCGGTCCGAGTGAACTTGGGTAAAAGCCTCGAACCGATCCGATGCCACCGGCGAAATAATTCTTGAAGAGCGGGTACGAACGCCCCCCGAAACCTGCGCCATAGGCAACGTCGCCATTCAGTGCGATGGTGTAGTCACGGGACAGCGGCCAGTACAGCTGCTGGACCGCGTTGGTGCGCCAGAAGCGCAAATCGCCAGCCGGGACGGTGGCCTCGAAGTTGACGCGCTGAAGGCGACCCGTTGTGGGCGCAAGTGCGCTGTTTCGGGTGTCACGCACCCACCCGACATTACCAAGGAACGCGGAGGCCGAGAGTCCGTATTCGGAGACCCACTTCGTGTAGCGCTGCGGTGCAAGCGGTCCAAGCCAGAGCGAAGTGGACTCGGCACCAACACCAACGAAAAACCGATCGACTTCGGTATAGGGAATACCAAACCGCGTAGACGCGGAGAGCGTTTCGAACTTGTAATCGCCAAGCAGCAGCGCTGAAGCATTAAATGACCGAGAGGCAAGTTCAACCGTCTGGCTGATACCGTCGTCGGTGACATAGGGGTCGGTGTGACTGAGCACCACCTGACGCGCGAGTCGGCTTGAATTGACCTCGATGCCAACGATCTTGCCTGTTCCCAGGAAATTGTTCTGGCTAAGTGAGGCCGCAAGAATGACCTTCTCGGTGGTTGAAAACCCGATCCCGAGCGAGATCGCCCCGGTGGGGCGCTCAACGACCGTGACGCGGAGATCGACCTGATCCGTCGTGCCCGGCACCGGTTCGGTTTCGATCTTGACGTCGGTGAAGTAACCGAGCCGGTTAAGGCGGTCACGCGATAGCTTGATCTTGTCGGCGTCATACCAGGCGTCTTCAAACTGGCGAAGCTCCCGGCGCACAACTTCATCGCGGGTGCGAGCGTTGCCACCAATATCGATTCTGCGAACGTACGCCCTGCGCCCCGGCTCGACCATGACTGTGAAGCTCACCTGCCGGTTGTCGCGGTCGGCCTGGGGTACAGCGTCGACCCGAGCAAAGGCGTAGCCGAGGGAACCGAGACGCTCGGTCACGCTCTTGGTGGAGTCATTCAGCCTGGTTCCGGAAAACACATCGCCTGGCGCGAGTCGCATCATGGCGCGGAATTCATCGCCTCGCCCGAGCAGTTCACCGGCGAAGGTGATGTCCTTGACGCGGAACTGCTCACCCTCATCCAGCACGACGACCAACTCGATAGACTCGCGGTCCGGGCTGATGGAAACCTGGGTTGAGCGGATATTGAACTCGAGGAAACCCCGGTCCAGATAAAACGACCGCAACGTCTCCAGATCGCCCGCCAGTTTTTCGCGCGAGTAGCGGTCAGCCTTGGTATACCAACTGAGCCAGGTTGGCGTCGAGAGCTTCATTTCGTCGAGCAAAGCCTTCTCTGTGAAGGCCTTGTTGCCAACGAACCGGATCGCTGAAATGGACGCCGAGGCGCCCTCTGCGACTGTCATGGCAACCCCCACCCGATTGCGCTCGAGCGGTGTGACGGTTGAGGTGACGCGCGCCGCGTACTTGCCGCGGGACAGATACTGGCGCTTCAGCTCCTGCTCGGCGCGCTCGAGAAGGCTGCGATCGAAAATTCGGGACTCTGCGAGTCCGATATCGCGGAGCGAGCGCTTCAAGGTGTCGGCATCGAATTCCTTGACGCCGGTAATTTCGATTGAGCCGATGGCTGGCCGCTCCTCGAGCACGACCACCAAGACGTCACCGTCGGCCTGCAACCTTACATCGCGGAAAAAACCGCTCGCAAAAAGTGCCTGAATTGCCGCCGTCGCCGAATCGGGCGTGATTCGCTCGCCCACCTTGACCGGCAGATAACCAAACACGGTGCCCGGCTCGATCCGCTGGATACCCTCGATTCGGATATCGCGCACCACAAAGGGGTCGAAAGCCCTCGCTGCGCCCGGAAACCCGGCGGCTGCCAGCAAAAAATACAGGGAGGCGGATGCTAGACGGTTCGCACGAATACGGGAAACGACGCTTCGCATGCCTCAGGGCCCGATCAACCGGGTGAAGTCGTTAAAGAGTGCAAGTGCCATCATGAACACCACCACAAGCAGCCCGACCTTTTGAGTAATCGCCATCACCTGATCGGACAGCGGACGGCGTCTGATCGCCTCGACCACGTAATATACCAAATGCCCCCCGTCGAGCACGGGTATGGGCAGCAGATTCAGAACCCCCAGGCTTACGCTGATCAGCGCGATGAACCCGAGATAGGACTGTAAACCGCTGCGGGCGGTCTGGCCTGCCATGTCAGCGATGGTGACAGGACCGCTCAGGTTTCGCACTGACAGGTCGCCGGTGAGCATGCGACCAAGCATTCGAAGCGAGAACGCGCTCATCTCCCAGGTGCGCGCCACGCCCTGAACAACCGAATCGAGCGGGTCCGCCTGAACGACCTCGGTTTTGACCCGGTCCTGAAGCATGGCCCCGATTCGCCCGCGTGGCCGCGCGTCGGTACCAGCCGCGCTCTGTGCTGACGGAATGACACGCACAGTGATCTCGTCGGCTCCACGCTGAACCACAACGACCAGGGCTCGACCCGCACTCTCCCGAACCTGTTCAATCAGGTCACGCGCGCGCCGGACAGGCTCGCCGTTTACGGTGAGCACGCGATCACCCGGCCGAAGCCCCGCCTCGACAGCCGGTTCGCCGGCGATCAGGCTTCCGATCAAGACCTCTCCGGGTGCCAGTGCGAGACCGAGCACCTGAAGTGGGTCGCGATCCGGGACCTCGGACGACATGGCCCCGCGCGTTCCCAGGGTTTGCTGGCGAAGTTGCCCCCCACGATCGATGGTGAGCGAGACCGTGCCCCCCCCCAGTGACGCATCGATAATCTTGAGCCGCAGCTGATTCCACGACTGCAGCGGCGAACCGTCGACCGAGACGATTCGGTCACCTGCAACCAGCCCCGCGTCGGCGGCGGCGGTCGCTGCGGGCGGCGTGTCGAGGACAGGAACAGGCTGCTCGGTGCCGCCCAAGGCGAGCGCGGCGTAAAGAATGACTGCAAGCAGAAAATTGGCGAGCGGCCCAGCTACGACGATGAACGCCCGCTGATGAAGTGGACGCTGCGAAAATGCCCGCGGAAGGTCGGCGCTTGCGATCGGCTGAGAGGCCTCCCGGTCGCGCTCATCGAGCATCTGCACATAGCCGCCAAGCGGAATGGCGGCAATCACCCATTCGGTTCGATCGGTACCGAAGGCGCGGGACCAGATCGCCGGCCCAAACCCAATGGAAAACTTGAGGACTTTGACGCCACACCACCGGGCAGCCAAGAAATGACCCAGCTCGTGCACGAAAATGAGCAACGTAAGAGCGAGCAGAAAAGCGAGCGCCGTTTGAACGAATGTCATGAGGCATGTCGCTCCATCACCTGCTGCGCCGCCCGGCGCGCCCTGCCGTCGAGGTCGATCACCTCGTTGACATCCTGAGCGGCGCGCTCGCCTCCAAGCCGTTCAAGCGCCGCTTCGTTGATCCGCGCAATGTCGCCAAACCGGATTCGCCCCTCCAGAAACGCCTCAACCGAGATTTCATTGGATGCATTCAGGACGCACGGCGCGCCGCCCGCCGACTCAAGCGCCTCGCGGGCAAGGCGCAGGCACGGAAAGCGAACCAGATCGGGCGGCTCGAACTCGAGCTTACCGGCCGCGGCGAGATCAAGCGGCGTTACACCACTTTCGATGCGATCGGGATAGCCGAGCGCGTGAGCAATCGGCGTTCGCATATCGGGATTGCCGAGCTGCGCGAGTACCGAGCCGTCAACATATTCGACCAGTGAGTGCACAATGCTCTGCGGGTGGACCACGACCTCGATGGATGAGGACGCCACATCGAAGAGATAATGCGCCTCGATGAGCTCGAGCCCCTTGTTCATCATGGTCGCGGAGTCCACCGAGATTTTCCGCCCCATGCTCCAGCGCGGGTGCGCAACCGCCTGGGCTGGTGTGGCTGACTCAATGGCCTCGAGACTGGCCTGACGGAAAGGCCCGCCGGAAGCGGTCAGGAGTATTCGTCTTACCCCACCGCGGCCCCCTGCGACAGGCAAACACTGAAACACAGCATTGTGTTCGCTGTCGATCGGCAACACCGTCGCGCCACCCTCGCGGCACGCGCGCAGAAACACATCGCCCGCCATGACCAGCGCTTCCTTGTTTGCGAGTAGGATGCATTTGCCAGCGCGTGCTGCCGCGATTGCAGATCGAAGACCGGCGGCGCCTACGATCGCCGCCATGACCAGATCAACTTCAGGCGCGGAAGCGATAGCGTCCAGCGCCCCGGCGCCACTGTGGACCTCGATCGCAGCACCGTGCTGACCAAACTGCCCGCGCAGGCGCTCCGCCGCGGCCTCATCGGACACCGCCACGCACTGCGGTCGGTGCTTGAGGGCAAGTTCAAGCAGCGCGTCGATCCGGCTGTGGGCGGAGAGCGCGTACAGACGGAACCGCTCGGGATGCCGGGCTACGACATCGAGCGTGCTCAATCCGATGGAGCCCGTGGCCCCAAGCACAGTGATTGCCTTCATCGCCCGATTATCGCAGCAGTTGGTGAAGCAGAGCCACAACTGGCATCGTGGGGATCAGTGCATCAATCCGATCAAGCGCCCCGCCGTGCCCAGGCAACAGGGTGCCACTGTCCTTGACGCCTGCCTCGCGCTTGAGAAGTGACTCGAACAGATCGCCCACGACTGAAAGGCCCGCGAGGAGAGCAAGGATCAGCGCGGCGGCCGCTACGCCGAAGTGCCCTAGCAGCACGGCCGGAAGAGCACCCGAGAGCAGCGCAAATTCCGCCGACACCACGCCGAGGACCGCCACGGCCAGCACGCCGGCTATCGCACCTTCCCAGGATTTCCCAGGGCTGATGGATGGCGCGAGCTTGCGACGGCCAAACGCCCGGCCCGCGAAATACGCTGCAATGTCGGCGACCCACACAATCGCCATTGCGCTAACCAGCACCGCTGGTCCACCACCGCGCAAGTCATAGAGCGCGAGCCAGCACGCGCCCAGCAGCCAGAGCGCCAGCGCGCATCGCCCAGCCCCCGCCTCATGTTGTCTAAGACGCCTGGGCGCCTCAACGAGCCAAAAGAGCGTTGCGGGAAAACATGCAGCGATCAGGAGGGGCTGAGGAATATTGCCGGACGGCAGGATTGCAACAATCGCTATACCGGAGACAGCCAAGACGGTGAGCTGCGACAGGCTCGGGAGACCACCCGATACCAGCCGGCTCCATTCGGCGTAAGCGACGAGCAGCAGCAGAAGTGATGCAAGCCCCCAGAGCCAGACCGGCCCCACCATCACAACCGGAATCAGAACCGCCAGCAACGCAACCGCGGTCAGAATCCGGGGGATCAGCATGCATTCATCCGGCAGACTGCGCCGCCACCTGGCCGCTGGTCTGGCCGAAGCGACGTTCGCGCTGTCGGTACCACTCGAAGGCCTCTTCGAGCGCTGCCGAATCGAAATCGGGCCAGTAGCGGTCGGTGAAATACAACTCTGTGTAGGCCAATTGCCACAAGAGAAAGTTGCTCACCCGCTGCTCGCCGCCAGTTCGGATGAACAGATCGGGCTCCGGCGCATAAGCCATGGCCAGATAGGGGGACAACAGCGCTTCGTCCAGTTGCTCCGGATGACTCGCCAGTTGAGGGTGAGCCGCCAGCGCCGCGCGTGTAGCCTGGAGAATGTCCCAGCGCCCGCCGTAGTTCGCGGCAATGGTGAGCGTCATCCGCTGGTTGCCTGCCGTGCGGGCCTCCGACTGCCGAATCAGCGTTCGGAGCCGTGGCTCGAACGCATCAAGCTCGCCCACCACGCGAAGGCGGATTCCATTGGCATGCAGCTGATCGACCTCGCGCTCCAGCGCCGAAATGAACAGCCGCATGAGGACCGACACCTCATCGACCGGGCGCCGCCAGTTTTCGGAGCTGAAGGCAAACAGGGTCAGAAATTCCACTCCCGACTTGGCACAGGCTTCCAGGATGGTCCGAACAGCTTCCACGCCGCGCGCGTGTCCTGCCACCCTCGGCAGCCGTCTGCTGGTAGCCCACCTCCCATTGCCGTCCATGATGATGGCGACGTGACGTGGCACCGCACCGCTTGTCGGAACACTGACAGTTGAGCTTGGAAAAATCGGCTTCACGCGACAGACGCCTGATCAGACGGTGAGGATTTCCTGCTCTTTTCCAGCGATCAGCTTGTCGATTTCCGCGATATGGCGATCGGTAAGCTTTTGGACTTCATCCTGACCGCGCCGGTCATCGTCCTCGGAAATGGTTTTGTCCTTGAGGAGTTTCTTCAGTTGTTCGTTTCCATCGCGGCGAAGGTTCCGTACTGCGACCTTCGCCTGCTCCCCCTCTCCTCGCGCGACCTTTGCCAGTTCCTTGCGCCGCTCCTCGGATAACGGCGGCATGGGCACCCGGATGAGTTCACCCACCGTGACGGGATTCAGCCCGAGATCAGCCTCACGAATGGCCTTGTCAATGACAAGAACCATCTTTTTTTCCCAGGCCTGAACGCTCAGGGTTCGAGCGTCCATGACGGCAACGTTAGCCACCTGATTGATCGGAACGAGGCTGCCGTAGTAGTCCACCTGTACGTGATCGAGCAGGCCCGAATGAGCCCGACCCGTTCGGATCTTTGACAGCGCAACCTTCAACGACTCGAGCGACTTGTTCATCTTTTGCTCGGTCGAGCTTTTGACGTTGGACAGACTCATCGGATTCCTCTGAAGCGTGTCAGGCGTAGACCAGCGTCCCTTCGTCTTCACCGGTCACGATTCGGCGAAGGGCGCCTTCCTTGAAAATTGAAAAGACCTTCAGCGGGAGACGCTGGTCGCGACAGAGCGCGAAAGCGGTAGCGTCCATCACCTTGAGGTTGCGGCTGATGGCTTCGTCGAAGCTGATGCGCTGGTATCGCGTGGCGGTGGGGTCGAGCATGGGGTCGGCGGTGTATACGCCGTCGACCTTGGTGGCCTTCAACACAATCTCTACGCCCATCTCAGCGCCCCGAAGTGCAGCGGCCGTGTCGGTGGTGAAGAACGGATTTCCGGTGCCGGCTGCGAAGATCACAACCTTGCCCTCCTCCAGATAGCGCAAGGCTTTCGGGCGAATGTAGGGCTCAACCACCTGTTCGATCTTGAGCGCCGACTGCACCCGCGACACCACCCCCTGCTGGCGCAGAGCATCCTGCAGCGCAAGTGCATTCATGACGGTGGCAAGCATGCCCATGTAGTCGGCGGTGGCGCGATCCATGCCGGCAGCGCCGCCCGCCACGCCTCGGAAAATGTTGCCCCCGCCGATCACCACCGCCAGTTCGACACCCAGCCGGGAAACGCCCGCAACCTCAGCACACATTCGTTCGATGGTGAGACGGTTGATGCCGAAAGCGTCATCGCCCATCAGCGCTTCGCCCGACAGCTTGAGCAAGACCCTGCGGTAGGCGAGTGTGGGCGGATTCGAGTGAGTCGAAGACAGATCCAAGGTTTAACCTCAGCGCGGTTCACGCCGACCCGGGGCCGATGCCTTCAGTCGGCAAACCCGAGCATTATGCGCCATTCCGGCGGGAGAAGTCGGGCAGCCGGGCGGGTATCCGCGCTGCCCGTTGCATCAGCGGGCCGCTGCGGCAGCCGCCTGGGCCGCCACCTCGGCGGCAAAGTCGGTCTGCTTGCGCTCGATACCCTCGCCCACCAGATAGAGCGTGAACGACGCCACCCGGGCACCCCGGGATTTCAATAGTTGCTCGATGGTCTGCTTGTCATCCTTGACGAACGGCTGTCCGAGGAGCGTGACTTCCTTGAGGAACTTCTGAACGCTGCCTTCGACCATTTTTTCCACGATCTCTGCGGGCTTGCCCGACTCGGCCGCCTTTTCGCGGGCGATCCGGCGCTCGGTATCGATCAGGTCAGCCGACACACCATCACGCGACAGTGCTTTGGGCTTGGCTGCCGCAATGTGCATGGCGATATCTCGCGCAAGGGTTTCATCGCCACCCACCAGGTCGAGCAGCACCCCAATCTTTGCGCCGCCGTGGACATAGCTCACCACACGCCCCTCAGCCGCGACGCGGTGGAAGCGGCGGATCGACATGTTCTCGCCAATTTTGCCGACCAGCGTGGTGCGTACCGCCTCAACGGTCGAGCCATCAAACGGCATTCCGGACAGCGCTGCGACGTCGGTCGGCGCCGACTCCGCCACCAGCTTCGCTAGCCGGGACGAGAAAGCAAGAAAATCATCGTTTTTGGCAACGAAATCGGTTTCGCAATTGAGTTCGACGATCGCGGCCTCACGCCCGTCGCCACTGATGTGAACGCCGACCACGCCCTCGGCAGTAACGCGCGAGGCAGCCTTGCTCGCTTTGTTGCCCAGCCGTACACGCAGGATCTCCTCGGCTTTTGCCAGGTCGCCACCTGCCTCGGTAAGTGCCTTCTTGCACTCCATCATGGGTGCATCGGTTTTTTCGCGTAGTTCCTTGACCATGCCAGCGGTGATTTCAGCCATCGCCTTGTCCTCCGAATTCAGTCAAATTGCTCAAAGCCCTGCTGAACCGAGCCAGCATGAAGCCGGGCGGCGCAGAGTGAAAACAGGAAAATGGCGGGTGCCCTCAGAGCTACCCGCCAAGGGGCGTCAGGCCTCCTCGCCCTCGAC
>CAMBZS010000112.1 GCA_945872335.1 Bordetella parapertussis
GCCTGCCTGCGGCGTGGATTGGCTGGGAGTCCGCCAGCCTGGAAGGAATCGTTCATGCCTGTCTCCTCGTGCCGTCTGCGCGGCTGTTGGTCTGCCAGCAGACAAGCATACGACGGTTATCGGTCAGGCTCCAGCCCGGCCACATGTTCATGGATTTTCCCGGGGGTGGTGAACCAGATCTGGCCACGGTCGCGCGCCTGCGCCAGCGCCTGCAACGCACGCCGCAAATGCTTCAGCCGATGTGGCTGACCGACGATGTAGGGATGCAGCGCAATACCCATCACCAGCGGCTGGGCGCGCGACTGGCTCAGCATTTCATCGAATTGGTCGAGGACCATGTCGGCAAACGCCGGCGCCGTCATCTGTCGCGCGATGATCATCGGAATATCGTTCAGTTCCTGCGGATAGGGAACTGCCCATAACGCGCCTGAACGCGTGTGCATGGGCAGCGGCTGGTCGTCATGGCACCAGTTGAGTGTGTAGCGATAGCCCGCTTCGGCCAGCAGATCCGGCGTGACTGCGCTTTCAGAGATCCAGGGAGACAGCCACCCCGCTGGCACCACGCCGCTCTCCCGTTCAATTCGCGCCCGGCACGCGCGGAGCATCGCTGCCTCGTCTTCGGCACTCATCTCGCCCTGCCGGACCGAATTGGTCTGACCGTGGCCGATCAGTTCGTCGCCACGCGCCACGCAGGCGGCGATGAGTTCCGGGCAATGATCGTAGAGTGAGGTGTTGATCAGCGTTCCTGCGGGCAGTTTGAGCGCGTCAAACAGTTCGAGGCAGCGCCAGGCCCCCACCCGATTGCCATACTCGCGCCAGCTGAAGTTGAGGACGTCTGGCTCGGGCGAAGGCGGCCCCAGCCGGGCACCCAGCCCCTCGCCAAACGCAAAATGCTCGATGTTGAAGCCCAGATAGACCGCAAGCCGCGCACCGCCCGGCCAGGTGTAGTCACGGCGCCGGTTGATGGGCTGGTAATCGAATCGGTGGTGATGACGCAAGGGCGCGAGCGGGGAGTCGGCTGACACACAGTTCTCCTGGAACAAGGTTCGGACACGGTGATCATGGTTCGGAACTTGCTGAACGGCACAGCTTTCACCGAACTCGAGCACAGGATTCCATCATGGACCAAGCAAGAACAGTACTCATCACAGGCGGCGCGATTGGCATTGGGCGCGGCACGGCGCTCGCGTTCGCCAGGACCGGTCATCACGTCGTCATTACCGACATCCTCGAAAACGAAGGACAGGAACTGGTCGCTGCCATCCACGCCGAGGGTGGCAGCGCAAGCTTCCACGCGCTGGACGTTCGCTCGACCGCGCGCGCCGACGAGGTCGTGCAGGCGGTGATCGAGGCGCACGGTGCCATTGATACGCTGGTGCTGAACGCTGGGATTGCCCACAAGGTACCCCTTCCCCAACTGACCGACGAGCGATGGGACCACACCATCGACATTGATCTGAAGGGCATGTTCCGCGTTGCGCGCGCGGCGCTCCCGTCGATGCGCAAGCGTCGAAGCGGCTCCGTCGTGTGCCTCACCTCGCTGATGGGCGTCGCCTGGGGCTGGACCGAGCATGTTCATTACTCGGCCGCAAAATCGGGCGTGATCGGCCTCATGCGAGGTCTCGCCGCCGAGGTCGCCCCGGACGGTATCCGGGTCAACGCAGTATCACCGGGTTACGTGCGGACCGCGCAACTGCTCTCCGAGGAGCATTCGCTGGGTCCCGCGGGGGTGGAGGAAGCCGCCCGACGCGTCCCGCTTGGACGGGTCGGAGAACCGGATGACATCGCACAGGTGATTCTCTTTCTTGCCTCCGACCAGGCGCGCTATGTGACTGGACAGGTCATCGTGGCCGACGGCGGTCTCGCCATCTGCCCGCAGTAGGCCCCAGGCCTCTGCACCTCGGTGACGCGCATCGCATCGCGAGCGCGATGCAGCGCACCAGATCAAGGCGCGACCGAGCCGCGCCGCCTCACTTCGGTGCGCGCTGTTGCGCCTCACGCCTCGCTGCGGCGTGGCACAGACATTGCGGTAACCCCCGTGTGTTGTTCCGTCCCACCGACAGGAGTTTCTGAATGAAGCATCGTCTGCTCTCCGCCTTGATCGGCACCGCCGGTCTGTCCCTTGCCCTTGGCGCTGCACCCGTGCAGGCTGCGAAGCCCTGTGTGGGCGCATCACTGCCGATCACCGGGCCCACGGCCTGGGCGGCGGACTCCATCCGCATGGGGGTTGAGGTGGCGATGGCCGAAATCAACGCCAAGGGTGGCGTGCTGGGGCAACGCCTCAACTTTGTCGCGTATGACGATGCAGGGCAGCCGCCGCGCGGCGTCGACAACGCCCGGCGGATCGCAGAGTCCGACGACTGTATCGCCATGTTTGGCGGTTGGCACTCTGGCGTTGCGCTGGCGGTAGTGGAACCCGTGCACGACGCCCAGATCCCCTATATCGCTGTCATCTCGGCGGGCACCCGGATCACCGAGAACGATCGCAAGCCCAACTACATGTTCCGCGTCTCGATGTTCGATCGTTGGCAGGCACTGGCGCTGGTTCGCAAGAGCAAGGAAGTGACCAAGACGGGCAATATCGGCGTGCTGTACGAAGACACAGGTTGGGGTCAGGGTGCGGTGCCCGATCTGAAGGCGAGCGCCAGCGCAGAAGGCGCGAAGGTGGTCGGCTACGAGGTCTTCAAATGGGACGACCGGGACATGTCGGCGCAGCTCATCCGGCTTCGCGATGCTGGCGTGGACACCATCATTCTTTACTCGCGCGATCTGGAGGCCAACCAGATCCTTCGCTCGATGCAGCGTATCAACTACTCGGCAAAAATCGTTTCGGCCTGGGGTAACACTGGCACGCTGGGTGAGTTGGCGGGTCCGCTTGCCAACGGCATGATCGTTCTGCAGACGTTTACCTGGATGGGCGGCCTGAAACCCAACCAGAAGGTGGTGCTCGATTCGATCGTCAGTCGCTACAAGCTCAAGTCGCCCGAGGACATCAAGCACGGATCAGGCGCGGCCAATGCCTATGACGCGGTTTACATCCTCGCCGAAGCCATCAAGCTTGCCGGCAGCTTCGACCGCAAGAAAGTGCGCGACGCCATGTACAAGGTCAATCACGAAGGCATCGTGCAGAAATACGCCCCGGCGTTCGCACCCGACCGCCACAACGCGATCCTGCCCGAGAACTACGTCTGGACCGCTTGGCACGACGGCAAGATTCTCCCGCTCGGCCAGACGCCGTACGGCAAGTAGGGCATTGCACTCCGAACCCCCGCGCCGGTTGCGACCGCCGGCGCGGGGAGTCAGATTGCGCTTTCACCATGACTGCAGTCATTCAGTACACGCTCTCCGGGTTGGTGATCGGCGGCCTCTACGCGATCGTCGCACTCGGCTTCTACATCATGTGGTCGGCCGTGCGGGCGGTGAACTTTGCGCATGGCGACACGCTGATGCTCGGATCAGTGCTGTCAGTCGTCCTGATGTGGTCGGGCATACCGCTACTGATCGGCATTCCGATTGCCATACTCGCCACCGCGGCGTTCGGCCTCTTCATCGAACGCATTGCGGTTCGCCCCCTGAACCATGGGCCGTCCTCAATCGGCTGGATGCTCTCCACCATCGCCATCGGACTGATGCTCGAAGCCTTCGTCACCGTCACCTTCGGGTCCGATCCGCGGTCGCTGCCGTCGCCCCTCATGCAGACACCGATCGCGATAGCGGGTGCCGGCATCTTCCCGCATGAGCTGCTGGTACCAGTGCTGGCGATTGCGCTCCTGATCCTCCTCGACTGGTTCTACCGGTCCACGATGACCGGTCGCGCGATGCGCGCCATTGCTCAGAAGCCTGTCGCTGCGGGCCTCATGGGGATAGACGTTCGCCGCATGGCGCTGCTGTCGTTTGCTGCGGCGGCAGCACTCGGGGCCTTTGCCGGCATTCTCGCCGCCCCCATCATCCAGGTCTCGGCCGCGATGGGGCTGTTGCTGGGTCTCAAAGGCTTTCTGGTGGCCATCATCGCCGGCATGTCGAACGCCCGGGGTATCGTCATCGTAGGCTTTGCCTACGGCGTGCTGGAGCGTTTCATCGAGGGGTTCGGCAACACGTCGCTTCGTGAGGTGCTGGGCTTCGGCATCATGATCCTGCTGCTGCTTGCCTTTCCGAACGGCCTGTTCGGTAAGCGTGAGGTCAACAAGGTATGACGCTGCGCTCGCTCTTTTCGCCTGGCCTGCTCTCTTCTCTGGCTGTTGCCGGCGCGCTCTGCCTGGTTCCTTTGCTGGTCGCCAATACCTTCCAGCTTCGCGTGGTGATGCTGTTCCTCATCTACGCGCTGGTCGCTCTCGGGCTCAATCTGCTGGTCGGACTGGTGAGCCTGGTGTCACTCGGGCAGGCGGGACTCTACGCGCTGGGGGCCTACACGGTGGCCATCCTTGCCACCAAAACCGGCGCAGGCTTTTTCCCGGCAATGCTAGGCGCCATGGCCGTTACCGCGGTTGCAGGGGTTGCGCTCGCCTATCCCACCGTGCGCGTGCGCGGGGTCTACCTCGCCGTGGTCACCATCGCGTTCGGTCTGATCGTGCAGAACGTGGCGATCGACTGGCGCGCCCTGACCGGCGGTACGCTTGGAATTTCGAATGTACCCCGGATCAATCTGGGCGCAGGGCCGCTCAACACCCGCGATCTCTACTGGCTGATTGCCGCTGTCACCTTCGCCGGGTTCGTGGTCCATCACAACCTGATGCACTCGCGCGTCGGCCGCGCGATGCGGGCGGTTGCGCAGTCGGAAACCGCAGCGCGCGCGCTCGGTATCGACCCCATCCGCCAGCGCGTACTCGCGTTCGTACTCTCATCGGTCTTTGCGGGTATCGCGGGCGGGCTCTACGCCTACCTCAATCGCTATGTCAATCCGGACACCTTCAGCTTCTCCGACTCGATCCGTTTCCTGTTGATGGTGATTCTGGGTGGTGCCGGCACCACCTTTGGCCCGTTGATCGGCGCCGGCGTTCTCACCTGGATTCCCAATCTGCTGCAGGCGTTTGGGAAGTGGCAGCTGTTCGCCTACGGTGCGCTCCTTGCGCTGGTGATCTTCTTTCTGCCCAAGGGCATCGTTGGGTCGGTACGGGATCTTTGGATGAGGTTGCGCCGCGGCCAGACTCAGGTCACCCGCGAGGCGGGAAGCTGGCCTCGCCCCTCGGAGGCAATCGATACGATTCTCAAGGTTGAGGCCCGAGTCCGCGGCCCGGTGCTGCAAACCCGAGGCCTCACGATTCGCTTCGGCGGCCTCTCGGCGGTATCGGGGGTCACACTCGACATCGAGCGCGCTACGGTCCACGCCATCATCGGGCCCAACGGCGCGGGCAAGACCACCATGCTGAATGCACTCTCCGGTTTTTACGCGCCGACCGAGGGCAGTGTGACACTTCTGCAGGACGAGGTGGGTGGACGCTCGAGCGACCAGATCGCGCGGAGCGGCCTCACGCGCACCTTTCAGAACACCGAGCTGTTTGCCGACATGACGGTAGAGGAAAACGTCCTGATCGGATTTCATGCGCGCAGCACCGCTGGCTTTCTGTCGACCCTGTTCAGGCTGCCCGTCTTTCATCGCGAAGCGCGCCGGCAGCGCGAGCGCGCTGCGCTCCTTCTCGACTATGTGGGACTGTCCGCGTATCGGGACGAGACCGCCGGCAATCTGGCCTTTGGCCACCAGCGGCGCCTGGAGATTGCACGCGCACTCGCCATGTCGCCAGAAATCTTGTTGCTGGACGAACCCGCCGCAGGGCTGACCCACAACGAGATCGATGAACTGATCGCGCTGATCCGCGATCTGAAGCGCCTCGGCCTCACCGTGGTTCTGGTCGAACATCATGTCGACATGATCATGGCAGTCTCCGACCACGTCACCGTGCTTGACTACGGCGAGGTGATTGCATCCGGCCCCCCTTCCGCGGTGCGGGACGATCCGAAGGTGATCGAAGCCTATTTCGGGGCGAGCCTGACGGCATCCGGAGAGTCCGCATGAGTGCGCAGACCGCCCCGAACACCCCGCTCCTGCGCGTGACCGATCTCGGCGTGGCATATGGCCGTGTACGGGCCGTACAGTCGGTGAGCCTCGAGGTGGGTGCAGGTGAATTCGTTGCCGTCATCGGCTCGAATGGCGCGGGCAAGTCATCAATCATGAAAGCGATCTCGGGCGTGCTCGCGCCCGTTGCAGGCCGGATCCAATTCAACGGCACCGACGTGACAGGTTTGCCTTCCCATCGCCTGGTGCGGGCGGGTCTCGCCATGGTCCCGGAAGGCCGCCAGGTGTTTGCCGAACAGACAGTCGAGGACAACCTGCGCCTGGGCGCATTCGTGTTTTCAGCTACGCCTGCCCGGATAGATGAGGCCGTCGAGCGAGGATTCACCCTGTTTCCCAGACTCGCCGAGCGCCGCGCGCAGGCCGCGGGATCGCTATCGGGCGGTGAGCAGCAGATGCTCGCAATCGCGCGCGGTCTGGCATCGAGCCCGAAACTGCTGGTGATTGACGAACTCTCGCTGGGGTTGGCCCCGCGGGTGCTCGAAATGCTTTTTCCAGTACTCGAGTCGCTCAACCGCGACGGCCTTGCCATTCTGCTGGTTGAGCAACTCGCCACGCAGGCACTCGCGGTGTCACACCGGGCCTATGTGATGGAAACCGGCAAGGTCACCCTGAGCGGTCGCTCGGGCGATCTGGCGCGCGATCCTGCTGTGCGACAGGCCTATCTGGGCCGGGCTTGAACCTAGAGCCGGCAGTTGGCCGCTTGAACCCGCATGAACATGTCAAGCTTTCAAAGGGTTGTGCTCACGTCGAGAGTCACCGCAGTTGCCAGTCCCGCCGCCCGTCGGCGTGCGCCTCGATCCAGGCCCAGTCGTAAGCCACCCCCAAGCCCGGCCCGGCGGGCACTGGCATGCAGCCGTCGGCGGGCAGATCGGCCTCGTGATCGGAATACCCGCAGGTGTACACCGGCGCGATGAGATTGGGCATGTTCGGGCCGGTGAGCGCAAGCTCGTAGAAATGCGTGTTGCGCGTGGCCGCCACACAGGCGCGGTGCGCCGGACCGCAGGCGTGAAACTGCACATCGATGCCCAGCGCCTCAGCGAGGTGTGCGCACTTCATGGCCCCGGTGATGCCGAGATCGTATTCCGGGTCAAGGTGAAACATGTCGCAGGCGCCCGCCACCGCATAGGCCGCCTTCATCTCGGCGCCGCGGATGTGCTCGGTGATCATGAGCGGCGTTTTGAGTTTTTCGCGCAGGATCCTGGATCCGGTGATCGACCGAGCCGAATCCCGATACGGGTCTTCGTACCAGAACGCACCGATTTCATCGCACACATGACCCAGCCGAAGGGCATCGAGGTGCGTGCGCAGTTCACAGCCCGGATCGACCATGATCTCCATCCGGTCGCCAATCGCTGCACGCACTGCGCGCAGGGTCGCCGATTCGCGCCGTACGTCGCCGTCATGCCAGCCGTGAACCTTGAAGCCGTGAAAGCCGCGCTCGGCACAGGCGACCGCATAGTCGGCAAAGGCCTGCGGTGAATCGAGTCCGCCCGGGGCATCCTGCCCGTGGTGCGTGCTTGCGTAGGTGCGCAATCGGGTTCGCCATGCACCGAGCATGGTCGCAATCGACATGCCATATTTTCGGCCGACCAGATCCCACAGCGCAATGTCGATCGGCCCGTGCCCCATGCCGTCATAGGCACGAAGCTCGCGTTTGAAATCATCGTAGATCTGCTCGCGGTGCTCAGGGTCACGCCCCAGCAGGTGGGGAGCGAGCATCAGCGTCTGGCCAAGCGCACCCTGCGTGCCGACCCAATGGGTGACGTATCCGCCCTCGTGTCCATCATCGGTGCGGATACGTACCGCATAGCGCATCACCCGAAGCCTCGCCCCCTTTTCATACTGCAGATTGCTCACGCCCATGGCGGCGTGCGCGCCCAGGCCCAGATCAGCGACCTCGAAATGAAAGGGAATGACCGAGACCTCGGTGATGCGCGACATGACGCCCCCGATCAGTTGTTGAGCGTGATGCCGGCTGCCTTGATGACCTGCCCCCAGCGGGCAATCTCGGACACCATGTACTTGCCGAATTCATCGAGCGTCATGTTGGGCGCACTCGAGAGCCCGATCTGGGTGAGCCGCTCCTGAAATTCCTTGCTGGAGGTGACTGCATGCACGCCTTTGTAGACATGCTCAAGCACCGCCTGTGGCGTTTTCGGGGGCGCGAGAATGCCGACCCATGCATCGGCATTCACCGGAAAGCCCTGTTCGGTCATGGTCTGCACCTGAGGCGCCCCCACATGGCGGCTGGGCGATGAAATGCCGTAGGCGGTGACCTTGGAGAGGGCCGGGATCACCACGACAGCCGGCGCCATCATCACGTCATTTTGCCCAGCCATGACTGCCTGAAAGGCCGGTGCGGCGCCCTGATAGGGCACGTGCAGGATGTCGAGCTTGCCGGCCTGGGCCTTGAACATTTCCATCGCGGCCTGAGAGGTGCTGCCCACCCCCCACGATGCGAAGTTGAGCTTGCCGCCGCGTGCAAGCGCCACCAGTTCCTTCAGATCCTTGGCGGGCAGTCCCGGACGACCCACCAGCATGAAGTTGACCACCGCCACCGGTGCGACCGCACGGAACTCGTGCGCCTGGTAGCTCATCTTGGTGTAGACGTTGGGGTTGATGGAGTTGGTATCGGCGGTGGCCATCAGCATGGTGTAGCCATCGGGCGGCGAGTTGAACACCATCTCGGAGGCGATCATGCCGTTGGCACCGCCCCGGTTCTCAACCACCATGGGCTGACCCAGCGCGTTACCGAGCTGCGCCACCATTGCGCGTGCGGCCACGTCGGTGGCTCCGCCCGGCGGAAACGGGATCACGAGCTTGATGGGTTTGGTGGGTGCCCAGCCCTGCGCGACCGCAGCCAGCGGCGCAGCGCCCAGCACTGTGGCCAAAGTGAGCGCAGTGGCGCCAAACAATCGGCGGGCGGATGGCCCGGTCGTGCCGCGATCGCGGCGATTTCGTCGGGTGTTTGTCATATCTCCTCCTGGGGTGTGGAAAGTGTGAAACGGCTGCAAGGGTTCAGCGCCCGGTGAACCGGGGTGGTCGCTTTTCATTGAAGGCACGGATACCCTCCCGTCGATCGGCGGTCGCCACCAGCCTGCTGTAGGCCTCGACCTCAAAGAAAAGGCCCGTCCGGGTATCCATCTGCGCACCGAATTCGATCGACTTCTTCACCTGCCGGATCGAGATCGGTGCGTTGGCGAGAATGCGTCCGACCAGCTCGAGCGTGCGGTCGAACACCTGATCATCAGGAAACACATGGTTGTAGAGGCCGAGCGCCTTCGCTTCGTCCGCCGTGATCAGATCGCCGGTGAACATCAGTTCCTTGGCCTTGCGGATGCCGATCGCGCGTGGCAGGTGCTGCGTGCCGCCGCCACCCGGCATGATGCCGCGCGAGACTTCGGTGAAGCCACAGCGTGCCCGATCCGATGCGATGATGAAATCGCATCCCAGCGCGAGTTCGAGCCCACCCGCCACCGCCGGACCGTTGAGGCAGGCAACAACCGGAACCGGGCAGTCGTAGATGGCCCGCATCATTCGTTCGAACAGGTAGTGCTGAGTGTTGAACTGGTCGTCGGTCATGCCGTCGCGCTCTTTGAGATCGGCGCCGCCGCAGAAGCGCGCCCCCACGCCCGTCAGAATCACGCAGCGATAGCGCTCGGGATCCGCTTCGAGCGCAGAGAAGACCGCGATGATGTCGTGACCCATCTGCGTGCTCATCGCATTGGCCACCTCGGGGCGGTTGAGCCGCACCCGCAGCAGCCCTTCGCGAGGCGAGTCGAGCAGCAGGGTGTCCAGAGTTTCGGGAAACAGGTGGTGGACTTTGGTCATGACCGATCTGCCAAAAGTGCGTTGTGTTCCCCAAGCGCCGGACCGTTACCCGCAAGCGGCGGGCGTGTGCCGTCAAACGAGATGGGCAGCGCCATGGTGGAAACATCACCGCGGGGGGTGGGCTGCAGCATGCCGACGGCGGCGAGTTGCGGATGGGCGAGCACCTGATCGACCGTCTGCATGGGGCCGCACGGAATCGATAGCGCAGACAGCCTTGCCAGACAGTCTTCGGTACTGATCGCCTCGATCGCAGGTTCGAGCACGGCCAGGAGCGCCGCCAGGTTCTCCACCCGCGCGCCGTTGCTCGCAAAGCGGGGATCGGCAGGCAGATCCGACAGGCCCAGCACCGAACAGAGCTTCACGAAGAGCGCGTCGTTGCCCGCCGCGATCATCACTTGGCCGTCGGCGCAGCGAAACACCTGATAAGGCGCGATGTTCGGACTGCCGGAGCCGTTGCGGCGCGGCGCGGGCCCGCCTGCGTTCCGGTCGGTGAGCGGCACGGTCATCCAGGCCATTGCGGTTTCAAAGAGCGACACATCGACGATGCACGGCCGCCCGCCAGCCTGCCGCGCGCGCTGAGCGATGGCGGCAAGAATGCCAATCGCCGCCCACATGCCGGTACCGATATCGTTGATGGATACCGGGACGCGACTGGGTTCGTCGCCGTCGTGGCCGAGAATGCTCATCATGCCGCTGAAGGCCTGGATGAGCGGGTCATAACCCGGTCGGCTTGCCATCGGGCCGTCACGACCGAAGGCGCCCAGATTGCAATAAATGAGATCAGGCCTGGCCGCGGTGAGCGACTCGGCATCCAACCCATACCGGGTGAGCGCGCCTGCTTTCAGGTTCTGCATCACGACGTCGGCGTGTTCGCGGATGAAGGTATGCAAGCGCGCGAGCATCTGAGCATCATCGAAGTCGACCTGAACGCTCTCCTTGCCGTTGTTGACCGCATGAAACATCGTGGCCGAGTCGCCGGTAAAGGGCGGCCCCCAGCCTCGCGCATAGTCGCCTCGCCCAGGTGATTCGATCTTCACCACGCGAGCGCCGAGCTGCGCGAGGATATTGCCGGCGTAGGGCGCAGCGAGGCTGTGCCCGATTTCGATCACACAGAGGCCGCTCAGGGGCAGCGCGCCTCGCCCAGGATCACCGGCGCTCTGCGGATTCATCGTGGCTCCGGAAGGTCTTTGAGACCATAGTCGCGCTCGGCAGACGCGCGGGTCACGTAGCCGTCCAGAACATCCTCGAGCACTGCCTGCCGATCACGCTCGGCAGGACGCCCATAGCCGCCGCTTCCCGACGGATTGAGCGATACCCGGTCACCTCGCTTCAATACCTCGGTCGCCCCCTTGGGCGGCACGCGGCGCACATGTCCTTCGCCATCGGTGACGGTACAGAGAAAGGGCGCCCCCGCTCGGCCACCGAAATAGCCCTCTGGCGCAAATTCGCCACGCTCACCCGCAACGGTAAACGAAGCGGTGTCGAATTCCACCCGATAGGAGCGTCGCGCGGTGAGTCCGCCGCGGTACTGGCCAGCTCCGCCGCTATCGGGCACCAGCGCCCACTCCTCCACCACCAGCGGCATGGTCTGCTCGATGTATTCCACAGGCAGGGACCCCGCGTTGCCCACATACACCCGGATGCCGTTCACCCCGTCCTGCGTAGCCCGTGCACCCATCCCTCCGCCATGCGGCTCGACGATGCTCACGATCGGCCGGCCCGTGCGGCGCACGCGCTCGGCGTCCGGGTCCGGGCCGCCAAAGACACCTGAGCAGGCTGCGCAGTTGCTCTGACCGATCACGCGATCCGGTACCGCGGCCGACAGCGCCTTCAAGAGCAGGTCGATCACGCGCGGCGAGGTCTCGGTATTGCCGCTCACCACCGGCGCCGGGAAACGGCAGTTGACGATGCTGCCTTCAGGCGCGGTGATATGGACGGGGCGATAGCAGCCCTGATTGATTGGAATCGACGCATCGGTGATCGCCTTCACCGTGAACCAAGTGCTGTTGCAGGTCACCGCGAACGGACAGTTGATGCCGCCCGGGCTCTGGTCACCGCTTCCGGCGTAATCGAAATGCATTTCGTCGCCTGCAACCGTGACCCGCACCTGGATCCTCACCGGGTCGGCTGGCCAATTCTTGGCGTAGACGCCTTCGACCCAATCTTCCGCTTCATACACCCCGTCAGGGATCTCACGGATCGCAGCGCGCATCAGTGCTTCGGAGTGATCCAGGGAACGCTTCATCGCATCGGCAAGCGCCTGCGCGCCGTATTTCTCGCAGAGCGAACGGATGCGCTGATCGCCCACAAAAGTACCGGCATATTGCGCCTGAATATCCAGCAGACGCCCCTCGGGGTCGCGGGTGTTTTGCACGATCAGCGTCTTGACGTCGTCGACGATTTCATCGTTACGGAACAGCCGGACCGGCGGAATGCGCACCCCCTCGCCAAACACATCCCAGGTGTCGAGCATGTAGCTGCCTGGAGTCTGGCCGCCAATGTCACTCCAGTGTCCGCGCGTCATCACGAAGGCTACGATCTCGTCGCCGAAAAAAACGGGCCTTGTGAGCTGCACATCGGGCTGATGGTTGCCCCCGCCCAGGTACACATCGTTACTGATGATGACATCGCCAGGCCGGAGCCGGTCGCGACCGATCACCTCGACCGAGCGGCGGGTGGAGATCACCGCAGAGCCGAGCATAGTGGGAATATCGTTGCCCTGCGCCACCAACTGCATCTGCGCATCAAACACCGCAGCCGACGCATCGGCGCCAAGATGCATGATGGGGCTGGCTGCCGTGCGCATCATGGCA
>CAMBZS010000113.1 GCA_945872335.1 Bordetella parapertussis
GCTCGACTTCGAACTCTTCGCGGGTGACGAGCTCAAGCCTCTGGAACGTCTGCGCAAGGAGCGCTTTCAGGTTGCGCTCGAGGTCTGCGGCCGGGCTTGCGCGCAACAGCTCCGCGATCCGGATTTGCGCATCGGCAAGGAGTTGCTGAGCAGGGTTGACCATCGACAGTTCCTCACAAGCTGGGCGGGCGCATGCTGGCCGCAGAGCGTGAAGCGATCACGTGATGGGTCCGCAAGCCGGCCAGCAACAACGGGTCGCGAGTCTAGCACGCGAGGCACGCCTCGATTTGGTGCGCGACAGCCGGTGTCCGGTCCAGGCCCGCCCCCTTTTGGGGCGGCGTGGCGGGTTGCGGGTCGATTCCTTGGCTGCGAGGCGGAGGATTCGCTTGGCACGAGAAATGCAAAGGGGCTCCCCCAACCCTCATAAAACCCGGGAGAACCCGAATGACCCTCCGTACCCTCCTCGCCGCATCCCTCATGAGCGCCGCCATCGCGCCCGCGCTCGCCGCCGACCCCGCGCCTTTCACAGGCAACATCACCCTGGCCTCGGATTACAAGTTCCGCGGCTTCACACAGACCCGCTACCAGCCCACCCTGCAGGGAGGCTTCGACTATGCGAGCAAGTCCGGCTTTTACGTCGGCAACTGGAACGCCAATGTCGAGCAGTCGCTCTATAACGGCGCCTCCCTCGAGATGGATGTTTATGGCGGCTACAAGGGGACCGCCGGCGCAATGAGCTATGACGTCGGTGCGATCTATTACGCCTACCCGGGCAGCACCGGGACGAAGATTGACAACAAGGAAGTCTATTTCGGTATCGGGTTCGGTCCGGTCACGGCCAAGCTGTTCTATTCGATGGACGATTATTTCTCGACCCAGGCGCTCTTCAAGGCTGGCAACCCGGGCAAGGCAGGCGGCTCAACCAAGGGCACCACCTACCTCGACCTTGCAGCCACCCACGATCTGGGCGGCGGCTGGGGTGCCAACGCCCACGTCGGCGTTTTGAGCCTGAAGAACGGCGTGGCCAACGGTCTCATCGGCAATTCGGTCACCGACTACAAGGTGGGTTTAACCAAGGACATTTCTGGCTGGGTGTTGGGGCTCTCCTATCTCACCACCAGCAAGAAAAACTACTTCACGACGGGTGCCCTCTCCGGCGTGACCAAGACCGCGGGCGACGCCCGTGCACTGGTCTCGCTTGCCAAGACTTTCTGAGCGGCTTGCCCGGCCGGGCGGCATGTGGCGCGCCCGGCGCTTCACCGAGAGGATGTCATCACCATGAAATTGATCACTGCAATCATCAAGCCGTTCAAGCTCGACGAGGTCCGCGAAGCGCTGTCCGCGGTCGGCGTGCAGGGCATCACGGTCACCGAGGTCAAAGGCTTCGGTCGCCAGAAGGGCCATACCGAACTCTATCGGGGCGCCGAGTATGTCGTCGACTTCCTGCCCAAGGTCAAGATCGAGGCGGCGGTGGCCGACGATCTGGCCGAGCGTGCGGTCGAGGCCATCGAAGGCTCAGCACGCACCGGCAAGATCGGTGACGGCAAGATTTTCATCTACGACCTGGAACAGGTCGTCCGGATACGTACGGGCGAGACCGGCAACCAGGCGCTGTAAGCGGCCAGACGGAGAGACCACTATGACTACCTTGATTCGAATGCTGGCGCTCGTCGCGGCGCTGTTCCTCGCGCCCATTGCGCCGACCCTTGCCTCGGCGCCTGCCGCGGGCGAACCTGCGCTTGCCCAGTCGGTGGCATCGCAGGGTGCGGTGCTTCTCGCGCAGGCGAGCCCCGCTGCACCCTTGCTCCTTGCCCAGGCCAGCGCGCCTGCGGCGGCACCTGCGGAGCAGGCCAAGCCCGCCGAGGCAACCCCGCCCACCCCGAACAAGGGTGATACCGCGTGGATGATCGTTGCGACACTGCTCGTGATCCTCATGTGCATCCCGGGGCTCGCGCTCTTCTATGGCGGCCTCGTGCGTGCCAAGAACATGCTGTCGGTGCTGATGCAGGTGTTCACGATCTTTGCCGTGATCAGCGTGCTGTGGGCGATTTATGGCTACACGCTTGCGTTCGGGGGCGATGGCAGTTTCTATGGCACCTTCGACAAGCTGTTCCTGAAGGGCGTCACGCCCGATACGGTGGCCGCCACCTTCAGCAAGGGTGTCGTAATCCCGGAACTCATTTTCGTGGCGTTCCAGGCAACCTTTGCCGCAATCACTTGTGCGCTGATCGTGGGCTCGATCGCCGAACGTGCGCGCTTCTCGGCGGTCATCCTGTTCTCGGTGTTGTGGTTCACGTTCTGCTACATCCCGATGGCGCACATGGTGTGGTACTGGGCTGGCCCGGATGCGATTACCGACGAGAAGTCGCTCGAGGCCGTTACGGCAGCGGCAGGCTTCCTGTGGGCCAAGGGTGCGCTCGACTTCGCGGGCGGCACGGTGGTGCACATCAACGCCGGCGTGGCTGGCCTGGTGGGTGCCTATGTGATCGGCAAGCGCGTGGGTTACGGTCGTGAGGCCATGGCGCCGCACTCGCTGGTGATGACCATGATTGGCGCATCGCTCCTGTGGGTGGGCTGGTTCGGCTTTAACGCCGGCTCCAACCTGGAAGCCAACGGCACCACGGCGCTTGCGTTCGTGAACACGCTCTTTGCCACGGCTGCGGCAACTGTTGCCTGGATGTTCGGCGAGTGGACCAGCAAGGGCAAGCCCTCGATGCTGGGCGCGGCCTCCGGTGCGGTGGCGGGTCTGGTTGCGATCACGCCAGCGTGCGGCTTTGTGGGTCCGATGGGCGCGCTCATCATCGGCCTGGTGTCGGGCGTGCTCTGCCTCTGGGGGGTGAATGGCCTGAAGCGCATGTTGGGCGCTGATGACTCGCTCGACGTGTTCGGCGTGCATGGCGTGGGGGGCATTGTTGGCGCCATCCTCACCGGTGTGTTCGCATCGCCCACGCTGGGCGGCACCGGCATCTTCGATTATGTGAAAAATGCGGCCAACCCCGAGTATTCGGTGGGTGCCCAGGTGTGGATCCAGCTGCAGGGGGTTCTGATCACGGTCGTGATGTCGGCAGTGGTTGCCTTCATCGCCTTCAAGATCGTGGATCTTGTCATCGGTCTGCGGGTGCCGGAAGACGAGGAACGCGAAGGCCTGGACATCGCCTCGCACGGCGAGACGGCCTATCACCGCTGATCGGTAGCGGTGGGTCGATGGCGGGACGCGCGACGAGCGCGTCCCGTTTCATTTGATCGGCTGCGAGCAAGGATCCCCCTGGGCCAAGTAGAATCGGGTTCCGTCAGCCAACCGATCGGGTGGCCGCGCGCGAGGCTTGCAGGGTGCCCCGCGCAGCGTCTGCTCCGCAGCCATGGTCCCGCATCTCGTTACTGCCCAATCCGGTCCGCTCCTCGATCTCGAGCGCCGGATGCTTGCCGCCACCGCCCAGATCGAACGCTGGTTCCGACTGGAGTGGCAGGATCACACGCCGCCCTTCTACGGGTCGGTGGATCTGCGTAATGCCGGCTTCAAGCTCGCCCCCGTTGATACCAACCTGTTTCCGGGGGGGTTCAACAACCTGTCCGAGCCCATGCTGCCGCTCGCGGTGCAGGCGGCCATGGCGGCCATTGAAAAATATTGCCCCGATGCCCGCAATCTGCTGCTGATTCCCGAGAACCACACCCGCAACACCTACTATCTGCAAAACGTCGCGCGGCTCTGCCAGATTCTGCGGCAAACCGGCCTTGATGTCCGTCTGGGCTCGCTCAATCCCGAGATCACCGAACCCACCGACCTTGAGCTGCCCGACGGCCAAACGATCCATCTCGAGCCGCTGCAGCGCAAGGCGCGCCGCATCATGCTCGAAGGGTTTGATCCCTGCGCCATCCTTCTCAATAACGACCTGTCTGCGGGCACGCCCGCGCAGCTCACCGATCTGTCCGAGCAGGTGCTGTTGCCGCCGCTTCATGCCGGTTGGTCGGTTCGCCGTAAGACCCGCCACTTCGCCGCCTACAACGAGGTCGCCAAGCGTTTTGCCAAGCTGCTTGATATCGACCCCTGGCTCGTCAATCCGTATTTCGCCGCCTGCACCCAGATCGATTTTCAGGCGCGGGAAGGCGAGGAGTGTCTGGCCACCGGGGTCGAGACGCTGCTGCGGCAGATCCGCGCCAAATACCGCGAATACGGCATCGACGAAACGCCTTTCGTCATCGTGAAGGCCGATGCCGGCACCTACGGCATGGGCGTGATGTCGGTCAAGGATCCCGCCGAAGTGCGCAACCTCAACCGCAAGCAGCGCAACAAGATGTCGGTGGTGAAGGAGGGCCTGCAGGTGAGCGATGTGATCCTGCAGGAGGGGGTCCATACGGTGGAATCGGTCGAAGGCGGCATTGCCGAGCCCGTGGTCTATATGATCGATCGCTATGTGGTGGGCGGGTTCTATCGCGTGCACGCCTCGCGCGGGCGCGATGAAAACCTGAATGCCCCGGGCATGCACTTCGTGCCCCTGCCGTTTGCCTCGAGCTGCAATCTGCCCGAACCCCGCAGCGCGCCCGACTCTGCCCCCAACCGTTTTTACGCCTACGGCGTGGTGGCGCGGCTCGCCCTCCTTGCCGCCTCCGTTGAGCTCGAACAGACCGACCCTGATCCTGCGCGCTATGGCTGAACGCCATCGGCTACGTGCCCCTCTCTGATCCTGGACCCTCCGATGCGCATCCTGGTCATTGCCGATCCGCTTGCCTCATTCAAGCCCTATAAAGACTCTACCTTCGCGATGATGCTCGAGGCCGAGCGCCGCGGGCACGCGCTCTACTTCTGCGAGCAGCACGCGCTCGGTTCGCGCGGTGGGCGGGTGCGCGCACGTGTAGCGCCCCTGGCGCTGGTTGATGCTTCGGGTGAGCGTGCAGTCTGGTGGTCGCTCGGGGCCGAGCATGACGAGGCGCTTGCCGACTTTGATGCCGTGCTGATGCGCAAGGACCCGCCCTTTGACATGGAATACGTCGCCTCTACCTGGCTTCTCGAGCAGGCTGGGCGCGAAGGTGCCCGGGTGTTCAACGATCCGCGCGCGGTACGCAACCACAACGAAAAGCTCGCCATTCTCGAGTTCGCGCGCTTTACCGCTCCAACCATCGTCACACGCAGCGCCGATGACCTGCGTGCGTTTGTGATGGAGCACCGCGAGGCGGTCTTCAAGCTCCTCGACGGCATGGGCGGCATGTCGGTGTTTCGTGCCCGAGCCGATGACCCCAACCTGTCGGTCATCATTGAAACCATGAACCGGTTTGGCGAGCGATCCGTCATGGCGCAGCGCTTCATCCCTGCTATCAGCGAAGGCGACAAGCGGGTGCTCCTGATCGGTGGCAAGGTGGTGCCGTATTGCCTCGCGCGCATTCCGCAGGCGGGCGAGTTTCGCGGCAACCTCGCCGCCGGTGGGCGAGGGGTGGCGAGGGCGCTCTCCGATCGCGACCGCGAGATCGCGCAAACGCTCGCGCCTATCCTTTTCAGTCGCGGGCTGCTCCTGGTGGGGCTCGATGTGATCGGCGACAACCTCACCGAAATCAATGTCACCAGTCCCACCTGCTTTCGCGAAATCACCGCACAGACCGGGTTCGATGTGGCGGCGCTGTTCGTCGATTCGCTCGAGCGCGCGGTGAGCGGCGAAGCCGGCGCCGCTGGGTCTGGGTCGGCTGCGCGCGGGCTCACGAGCTGACCCATCGGGCGAGGCCACGATGATCGGCATCCTGCTCGTCTCCCATGAGCCGCTGGGCACGGCGCTTCTCAACTGCACGCGCCATATTTTCGGACGTCTGCCGGTACAGCTGGCCGCGCTCGATGTCATCCCGGATGAAGACCCGGAGGTCGCGCTGAACGCTGCGCGCGAGCTGCTCGCGCGGATCAATGACGGCAGTGGCGCCCTGGTGCTTACCGATGTGTTCGGGGCCACGCCTTCACGGATCGCCACCCGGTTGGCCGAACGCGAGCGCGTGGTGGTGGTGGCGGGCGTCAATCTGCCCCTCCTCATCAAGGCACTCGGTAATCGCCGCGGGCCGCTGGATGAACTGGTCGAAACCCTCATCGACGCAGGCCAGCGTGCGATCCGTCTGGTTGATCCTGCCGAGCTCGCGGGCGCTGAGCCCGGTTCCACCAGGGAGGCTACCGATGGCGCGCGCTGAAGTCACCGTCGTCAACCGTCTCGGGCTCCACGCCCGGCCTTCGGCCAAGGTGACGGCCGCGGCCGGGCGCTTTCGCGCCGAGGTCTGGTTGTCGCGCAACACCCGAAAGGTCAACGCCAAGAGCATCATGGGGGTGATGATGCTTGCGGCCGCGCGCGGGAGTACGCTGGTGGTTGAAGCCGAGGGCCCGGATGCCGACCAGGCCGTGGCGGCGCTGGTCGATCTGATCGGATCGGGGTTCGGCGAGGAGCTCTAGCGTGTTGCAGCTCTCGGGTAGCGGAATCGGTGGCGGCATTGCGATCGGGCGCGCGCGCGTGCTCGAGGTCGCCAGCCGAGATGTGCCGCGGCGCCGTATCGAACCTGCCGATATCGAGGCCGAGCAACTGAGGCTTTCGCAGGCGATCGGTCAGGTGAAGGCCGAGCTCGCGGGGCTGGCGGAAAGCCTCCCGCAGGGCGCGCCCACCGAGGCTGCGGCGCTCCTTGAAGTGCACGCCATGATTCTCGATGACCCGGCGCTGAGCGGTGCCGCGCGCGCCTCGATCGTCGAGCACCTGTGGAATGCCGAGTGGGCGATGTCGGCGCAGGCCGGTCATCTCGCTGCCCAGTTTGAGGCGCTCGATGACGCCTATCTGCGCGAACGCGGACGCGATGTGCAGCAGGTGGCCGACCGGGTGATGCGCGCGCTCGCCGGACTGGGCGGACCGCTTGCCGATGGCAGTGAGCCGGTGATTTTTGTGGCTGAGGACATCGCGCCCGCCGACATGCTCACCATGCGATGCGCACTTGGCTTTGCCATCGACCTGGGCGGCACCACCTCGCATTCCGCGATCCTTGCACGCAGCATGAATGTCCCGGCCGTGCTGGGCCTGGGCGCTGCACGCATGCAGATTCAGGATGATGACTGGGTGATTCTCGACGGCGACGCCGGGGTGGTCATCGTGGCACCCGATGATGCGGTGCTCGCCGACTATCAGGCCCGGCAGGCGGCAGGTGAGCGTGAGCGTGCAAAGCTTCGTGCGCTCACCGGGGTGGCTGCGGTCACCCGTGATGGTCAGGCGATTTCGCTTCAGATCAACATCGAGCGGCCCGATGAGGCGCGCGATGCGGCCGAGTCGGGTGCCGGGGGTGTGGGGCTGTTCCGCTCCGAGTTTCTGTTCATGAATCGCGCCGAGCTGCCCGGCGAAGACGAACAGTTCGAGGCGTACCGGCAGGTGGTGCAGGCGCTCAAGGGCCGTCCGGTCACCATTCGCACCATCGACATCGGTGCCGACAAGGCGCTCAACAGTGGCGTGGCGCCAGCCGCATCCACCGCCAATCCTGCGCTGGGCCGCCGAGCCATTCGCTACAGCCTCGCCCACCCCGATGTGTTTCTTGCGCAGCTGCGCGCGATTCTGCGTGCCTCGGCCTGCGGTCCGGTGCGGCTTCTGGTCCCCATGATCGCGCACCACCATGAGGTGGACAGCCTCATGACGCTGCTCGCGAGGGCCCGCGAAGACCTCCGTGTGGCCCGGTGCGCGTTTGACCCGGCACTTCCGGTCGGTGCCATGATCGAGGTGCCGGCCGCGGCGCTCTGCGCGGGCTATTTCGCGCGACGCCTGGATTTTCTTTCGATCGGCACCAATGACCTGATCCAGTACACGCTTGCCATCGATCGCGTCGATCACGAGGTGGCATCGCTCTACGACCCGTTTCACCCCGCCGTGTTGCGGCTGGTTGCGGGCACCATCCGGGCCGCCCGCGAGGCCGGTCGGCCGGTGTCGGTATGCGGCGAGATGGCGGGCGACTGGCGAGCCACGGCGCTATTGCTGGGCATGGGGCTTACCGAGTTCTCGATGCACCCTGCGAGCCTGCTACGAGTCAAGCGGGAAATCCTGCAGGCCGACACCCGCTGGCTGTCGCCTCGGGTGAGCCGCATTGTGGGGGGCAACGATCCGGTGCGCGTGGCGGCTGCGCTCGCGCGGCTTGCGCAAGGCGGTCCGCAGGCCCCCGGTTAGCGTCGTGCGCGCCGGCAGTCATCCCCGCTTGCCCGGTATTTGACGGATTGACGCGGTCAGCTAAACTCCCTATCAGTATCGATCGCGCCGATTTGAAGACTAGCTTGCGGGCGCGTAACAAGTTCGGCTAAAGCGGTGCGGTCCCTGCCCACCCGATCCGAAGCCAGCAAGCCGGTCGGGTTTTTTACTTTCGGGCCCTGTTTTCCAGTTGAATTTGAATGACCGCCCTCACTGTTGAATCCCAACGCATGCGCTTTGCCGAGCCGCTCGCGCTCGCGAGTGGCGCCGCGCTAGGCGACTATGAGCTCGTCTACGAAACCTACGGGGAACCCAACGCCGATCTGAGCAACGCGGTGCTGGTGTGTCATGCGCTCAATGCCTCCCATCACGTGGCCGGCGTGTCGGCAGACAACCCGCAGGACATCGGCTGGTGGGACAATATGGTGGGGCCTGGCAAGCCGGTGGATACGCGCCGTTTCTTTGTGATCGGGGTCAACAATCTCGGCAGCTGCTTTGGCTCAACCGGACCCATGTCGATCAATGCCGCCACAGGCAAGCCCTATGGCCCTGATTTTCCGGTGCTCACCGTCGAAGACTGGGTCCACAGCCAGGCAAGGCTCGCCGACCGGTTGGGGATCCGGCAGTTTGCAGCAGTCATGGGGGGAAGCCTGGGCGGCATGCAGGCGCTCGCGTGGAGCACGCTCTATCCCGAGCGGCTGCGGCACTGTGTGGCAATCGCCACTGCGCCACGGCTCTCTGCACAGAACATCGCCTTCAACGAAGTGGCGCGGCGCGCGATTCTCACCGACCCCGAGTTTCACGGCGGCCGTTTTTACGAGCATGGCGTAGTCCCATCACGCGGACTGCAGGTGGCGCGCATGATCGGCCACATCACGTATCTGTCCGACGACTCGATGGCTGAAAAATTCGGCCGGGCACTGCGTGACAACACCGAGCGTGCGCATCCAGGCGACTATCGCTTCACGTTTGATGTCGAGTTTGAAATCGAGTCGTATCTGCGTTATCAGGGCGAAAAATTCGCCCGCTATTTCGATGCCAACACCTATCTGCTGATCACCCGTGCGCTCGATTACTTCGACCCGGCGCGCGTGGCCGGCGGTGACCTGTCGCAGGTGCTGGCCCACGCACGCGCCTCATTTCTTATCGCTTCGTTTACCACCGACTGGCGCTTTGCCCCCGAGCGCAGCCGCGAGATCGTGCAGGCGCTTCTGAAGGCGGGCCGGCGCGTGAGCTACGCCGAGATCAACGCCCCGCATGGGCACGATGCCTTTTTGCTGGAGGACCCGCAGTATCACGCAATCGTGCGCGCCTATTTCGAACGGGTCGCCGCCGAAATCGCCGGAGGCGCCGATGAGCGTTGAGGCAAGCATGGCAGCGGGTACCACCGCACGGCTCCGCCCCGACCTGGCGTTGATCGCGCAATGGATTCCGCACGGCGCGAGGGTGCTCGATCTGGGTTGCGGGGATGGGGCGCTGCTCGATTACCTCAGTCGAGAGCGGGGCTGCACCGGTTATGGCGTGGAGATCGACGACGCCCGGGTGCTCGCCTGCGTGCGCCGCGGCGTTGATGTGATCCAGCAGGACATCGAGGCCGGGCTTGGCATGTTCGGTGCGGGGGCCTTCGACGTTGTGGTGTTGTCGATGGCGTTACAGGCCACGCATCAGACCGAAAAAGTGCTGGCCGAAATGAGTCAGGTGGCGGCCCAGGGCATTGTGTCGATTCCCAACTTCGGTCACTGGTATCACGCCTGGTCGATTCTGATGGGCCGGATGCCGGTCTCGCGCGAAATGCCTTATCAGTGGTATGACACGCCGAATCTGCACCTCGCCACGGTCCGCGATTTCGAACAGTTCCTCGCGCGGCTTGAGCTGTCGATTCTGCGGCGCGCATTTCTTGCCAACGGGCGAACGATCGAGCGCCTGCCCGGCCTGCGCGCCACGCAAGCGATCTACAGTTTCAGGCGCGGCTGAGCAAGTACGGGTTGAGCGCAGACGGGCTGCGCGGGCGACCTGCGCGGGCGGCCTGCGAACGGGTATGCAGCGCAGGGTCGGCCTGAGCAGGAGCGCCGTCGGCGCCTCCCCGGTTTACCGCAGGCCGGTCAGCCGTAACGCAACGCCGGCCGCGCCGAACACGGCGAGCGTCGTGATCACCGGCCACTTCCTGCGCGCAAGCAGCCACCAGGCAAGCGCCACCGCCATGAGCGCGAGCGGATCGACCCCGCCATCCGGGCGCACGCTCACCGCCCGCGCGAGCACCACTGCGAGACTTGCAATCACGCCGACGACCGCAGCGGTGATCGCGGCGAGCGTCGCATCGAGCCGCGGAAGGTTGCGGGTCGCCTCCACCAGCGGTCCGCCCGCGAGAATGAAAATGAACGACGGCAGAAAGGTGAAATAGGTGGCAACCAGCGCCGCCGTAAGGCCGGCGTTCGGCAAGCTGTCGGCGCCGAAAATCTGCTGGGTCCAGCCACCGATAAAGCCTACGAAGGCCACGATCATGATCAGCGGCCCGGGCGTGGTTTCGCCCAGGGCGAGGGCGTCGAGCATTTGGGCCGACGTGAGCCAGCCGTAGTGCTCGACCGCTGCCTGGTGGACATAGGGCAGCACGGCATAGGCACCGCCAAAGGTGACGAGCGCGGCCTGCGTGAAAAAACCCGCCATGTCGATGAGCGTGGTGCCGCTCGCGCTGATCCTGTGACAGAGCAGCCAGCCGAGTGCCCAGAGTGCCAGGCCGGCCGCGGCAATCGCAAGAAGGCGCGCGGGGCGCGCGCGGGCGTGTGCCGGTGCGGGCGTGTCGTCGTCGATCAGGGCGCGTGCGTGGGGGGCGGCGCCGCCCGGCTGGGCGGCCGAGTCCGGCGCCGACCCGCCTGCCGAGGGTGGGTGCGTTGGCGCGGTGGCCGCTTGCGGCGTCGCCGCACGAGGCGCGGCTGATTGCGGATGGCTCGCCGCCGGCCCCTCTGCCGGCGTCGTTGTGCGTCCGCCGATCAGCCCGACCAGCGCGGCGGCGGCGATCACCAGTGGAAACGGCAGTCCGCCCAGGTGAAGCGCGACAAAAGCGCCGATCGCGATCAACCCCAGACGAATCTGCCGGAGGGTGCGTGAGCCCATTCGCCAGCCCGCGACCAGCACCAGTGCCACCACCGCCGGCTTGATGCCCTCCATGAGCCCGCTCACGGCGGGGAGGTGCCCATACGCCATGTAGCCCCAGGCGATCAGGGTGATCAGGATGAAGGATGGCAGTACGAAGAGCAGCCCCGCAAGGATGCCACCCGCACTCCGGTGCATGAGCCAACCGAGGTACGTGGCAAGCTGTTGTGCCTCGGGGCCCGGCAGCAACATGCAGTAGTTGAGCGCATGCATGAAGCGCTTTTCCGAGATCCAGCGCCGACGCTCGACCAGATGCTCATGCATGAGCGCGATCTGTCCTGCCGGTCCGCCAAAGCTGATGAAGCCAAGCTTCAGCCAGAAGAGGAGCGCATCAGCAAACGGCACCGGCGACGACTGGGCAGGCACCGGCTGCGGGCCGGGGGCGTGTTCGCCCGGGTCGGCCGCAGGCTGCGTGGGGTCAGGCGGTGCGGTCATCGAGCTCAGTCACGGATTTGTGGGCAAGCCCAGAGCATAGTGCCTGCCCGCCTCGTCCGCTTGGACTGGCCACCTGGCTGATTGCGGGCTTGCAATCCCCGCCCCGACTATTGGTGCATGACGCATCGATTGCTTCGGGGCGCGCCTGCGCCCGCTTTTACGCCTTCGCCGCCGGCTACGCGCAAGCGCTGCGCGCGCCCGCCATGGCGCGCGCGTGCCACGGTCGTCGCGCTCCTCGCTTGGCTGTTGCTGGCAGCGGCCGGGCCGGGATGGTCTGCCTGCAGCCCGGCGGGCGGCTGGCCGGGCGCGCCCCGGACCGCCACGCCAGTCGGGTCGGTGCTCGATGGCCTGGGAATGCTGGGGCCGCTGAGCCGCGCCGAAATCGCGCTGACCGACACCCTTGCGGGTCCGCGCGGCAATGCCGTGCCCGACTGCGCGGGCAGCCCGTCGTCGTCGGCCCAAGCTGAGCCCGCCAGTTTGCCGCCGGCCGCGCCCGAGCGCAGCGCGGG
>CAMBZS010000114.1 GCA_945872335.1 Bordetella parapertussis
CCTCCGCAAACACCTCGGGCTTCTCCTGCGGCAGGTTGTGACCGGCGCCCGCCACGATCCGATGCGATCGGGGACCTGTGAAGCGGTGCGCGGCCGCCGACGCTTGCGCAGGCGGGCGAACGCCATCATCGGTTCCGTCAAAGGTGATACTTGGCACGCTGATGGGAGGCAGCGCGGCCAACCGGCGTTCGATATCCGCGTAGGCCGGGTCGCCCGGTTCGAGCCCGTATCGGCAGCGGTAGGAGTGAATCACGACATCGACAAAATCGGGATTGTCGAAGGCAGGTGCGGATCGTGCGAACGTGTCGTCATCAAACGCCCAAGATGGCGACCAACTTTGCCAGAGCAGACGAATGAGCTCGCGACGATGTTTGGCGAGGCCGGCGCGGCCGCGCTCGCTATGAAAGTAATACTGATACCAGAGACTGCGTTCATTGGCGGGTGTGTCGGGTTCAAGCGATCGCGCCACGTCATGAATGTTGTAGCTGTTGAGCGATACCAGACTCGCGCAACGTTCCGGCCAGAGGGCAGCGACGATGCAGGCTGCGCGCCCACCCCAATCGTAGCCTGCCAGCACGGCGCGTGGCACGGCAAGGGAATCCATGAGCGCCAGCAGATCGGCGCCCAGGGCCGCCTGCTCGCCTGAACGCATTGCTTGCGCGCTCACGAAGCGAGTGGGGCCAAAGCCGCGCAAATACGGCACAAACACCCGGCATCCGGCGCTCGCGAGCCGCGGTGCCACCGCCTCGTAAGCGTGTACGTCATAGGGAAAGCCGTGCATGAGAAACACTGGCGCGCCCTGCTCGGGGCCGTACTCGAGCAACGCGATGTCAAGCGCGCCGGCTCGGACCATCCGAAGTGGCGCAGGTTCTGATGTCATGGGTAACGATCCAATACGGTTGACGTTACTGTAGACCATACACCACCGCGCGCGCCTCTAGGCAGCGCGATCCAGCCCTATCCTGTAGCGCCCGATCGCTGAAGCTGCCGGGATCGGGCGCGGATCGCCGAGATCAGCGCTCGCGCCGCAGTGGTGAGTTGCGTATCGGTGCGGGTGATCAGGCCGATCTTGAGTGGCGGAAGCGCCTCGCGGATCTTCACGACCCGGATTCGTTCGAGCGCGGACTCGGCGATCGGCTTGGGAACCCAGCCAACGAACCCGGTGCGGCTGATCATCTCGATGGCCGACCATACGGTGTCGAGCGTGACCTTGCAGAGCGGAGGCTCGATGCCGTAGCTTTCAAAGAGCTGCGCCACCACCGCGCCCGGACCCTGTACAGGGCCCATGATGATCCAGGGCTCGGCGCGCAGCGCGGCCAGAGACCGCGCGCTGGCTTTCGGATGATTCCGCGCCACGGCGATCACGCCCTCCACCTCGAACAGGGGCTCGACGCGAAAATCATGTCCCAGGCCGCCGGGCGGCACCGGGCCCACGGCAAAGTCGATCCGCTGGTTGCGGAAGGCATCCTGCAACTGCGGATAGACCACCTCGCTCACCAGCACTTCGGCGTCGGGCAGCGTCTGATGCAGTTGCCGGATGGCAACTGGGATCACCAGCATCATGGGCACTGGCGAGGCGGCAATTGAAATGAGCCCGCCTGTCTGACCGCGCATCCATTGCAGATCTTCCTCGCAGCGCTTGAGCTCGGCCGCGATGGTGCGCGCGCGTGAGACCAGCGACAGGCCCGATGGTGTCAGCACCGTTCCGCGGGCGCCGCGGCTCACCAGCGACACGCCCGCCGATCGCTCGAGCTGCGCGATGATTCTGGACAGCACGGGTTGCGTCACGCCGAGCTTTCGCGCGGCTGCGCCGATGCTGCCTGAATCCGAGATGGCCAGCAGCGCCTGCAGTTGACGCAGGGTAATGGGATCGTCTTGCATGCCATGCTCCGACAACATGGGTCATAACGATATTACCTCTTCCGCCCTGGCTGGCAATTGCGTAGAACGGCGATTCCACGAATAGAGGTGGCCAATGAGTGTGAGGAACGATGATGCCTCGCGGGTGCTGATCGCGGGCGGAGGAATCGGTGGGTTGTCGACGGCGCTCGCGCTGTCGGCCGAAGGCGTGCCCGTGACCGTGCTCGAACAGGCGGATGCCTTTCGGGAGATCGGCGCCGGCTTGCAGGTGGGGCCCAACGCCTTCCGCGTCTTCGATCTTCTCGGCGTGACCGCGGCGGTGTCGGACATTGCTACCTTTCCAAGCGACATGGCGGTGATCGATGCGCTCGACGGCTCCACCATTACCTCGCTGCCCTTGGGTGAAGGCTTCGTCAAACGCTTTGGGTATCCCTATGGCCTGATGCATCGTGCCGACTTGCACGGCATCCTGCTCGAGGCGTGCCGCGCCCGCCCCGATTACATTCGGTTGAACACCGGCACTCGAATCGCATCGTTCGATGACGACGGCGGGCGTGTTCGCGTCCACACCGCATCGGGCGAGGCCATGACCGGTGCTGCACTGGTGGGCGCCGACGGCCTGTGGTCGGTCATCCGGCAGGCATTGGTGGGCGACGGCGAGCCGCGTTTGGCCGGGCATGTCTGTTACCGGGCGATTGTTCCCGCCGACACGATTCCCGCTGACCTGAAGGCCAATTCGATGGCGTTGTGGGTGGGCCCCAGGCTTCACATGACGCTCTGGCCGATGCGGAAGAACCGCTTCTACAACATCACGGTGGTGTTTCACAGTGATCGGCTTGATATGGGCTGGGACGCTGCGGGCAACCCCGAACCCATGCTCGAACACTTTGCCTGCACCTGGCAACCGCTGCGCGACATGCTCGCCTCGGTGCCGGAGTGGCGCACCTATGTGATGCGCGATCGCGAGCCGGTTCGCAACTGGAGTCGCGGCTGCATCACGCTGTTGGGGGATGCGGCGCACCCCACGCTGCAGTACATGGCACAGGGGGCGTGTATGGCGATGGAGGATGCGGTATGCCTGGCTGATCACGTCAAGCAGACCGCGGGCGCCTACGAGCAGGCGTTTCTGGGCTATCAGCAGCAGCGTTATTTACGTACCACGCGGGTGCAACTTACGTCGCGTCTGTATGGTCACGTGTTTCACGCAGAGGGCGCATCGGCCGACCTTCGCAAGGTGTTTTTGCAATCACGCACCGCAGACCAAACCTTCGATTCGATGGCCTGGATCTACCAGGCGCATTAATCTGAACAGCGACTTCAACGACCGGAGACACAGAATGATTCGGACATCAACGCTCGCGGCTTGCCTGCGCCGCACTGCATCCCTCATCGGTCTGACGCTCGCCGCCGCCATGCCGGCCGTAGCTCAGGACTACCCCAACAAGCCGATCCGACTGGTGGTGCCGGCCTTTGTGGGCACGCCGATCGACATCATCTCGCGGCAGGTGGCCACGCGTCTGGGCCAGGAACTGGGGCAGCCTGTTGTGGTCGACAACAAGCCGGGCGGCACCGGGATCGTCGGTGCATCGGATGTACTTCGCCAGCCTGCCGATGGCTATACGCTCATGACCCTCTTCATGCCGATGACGGTCTCGCAGTCGGTCAATCGCCAGGTCACCTACGACCTGCGGCGCGACTTTCTGCCAGTCGTGCAAACGGTGTTCTCGTACAACGTGCTGGTGGTGCCGCCTTCCACCCCGGTCAACACGCCGGCGGAGCTGGTGGCGCTGCTGAAATCGAAGCCGGGTCAGCTCAATTTCGCGTCGGGCGGTGTCACGTCGCCGGCCCATCTGGCTGGCGAGCTCCTCCTTCTGCAGACCGGCACGCGCGCGCTCCACGTGCCTTACAACGCGTTCCCGCAGGCCATCAGTGATCTGCTTGCAGGGCGCGTCGAGTTCATGTTCGCCGCGACGCCGCCTGTGGTGGGTCATATCGCTGCGGGTCGCTTGCGGCCGCTTGCGGTCACGGGTGATCGACGCCTGCCCGTGCTGAAGGATGTACCCACCATGGTCGAAGCGGGTTTCCCGGACTTTGTGGTTCGCGACTGGCAAGGCTTCATGGTTCGCGCGGGTACGCCCGCCGCCGTGATCGAGAAAATCAACGCCGCGGTGCGCCGCGTGGTGACCAACCCCGAGGCGATCGAAGGAATGGCCAAGCTGGGCGCCACGTCCGCAGCCGCTTCAGCGGCCGACTTTGGGAAGCTGGTGGCGTCCGAGGTGGAGTCGTGGGGGCGCGTGGTGAAGGCTGCCAACATTTCCATGGAATAGGGCGGGACTCCCGACATGCGCAAGATCCGCAATGTGCTGTTCATCATGGCCGACCAGCTCCGCTGGGACTATCTCTCGTGCTACGGGAAGTCGCCGGTGGCCACGCCCAACATCGACCGGATTGCCGCGCGCGGGGTGCGGTTCGATCGGGCCTACTGCAGCTCGCCGGTGTGCGGCCCGTCGCGCATGTCGTTCTACACCGGCCGCACCGCCTTCAGCCATGGCGCAAGCTGGAATTTTGTGCCCCTGCCGGTCGATGAACGTACGCTGGGTGACTACCTGAAGCCCACGGGTGCACGGGTGGCGCTGGTGGGCAAGACCCATATGGTGCCCGACCTGGAAGGCCTGAAGCGCCTGGGGGTGGATCCCAGTACCGATCTGGGCGTGCATCTTTCACAGTGCGGGTTCGAGCCCTATGAACGCGATGACGGTGTTCATCCCTCGTTCAAGGCGAACCCCGATCTGCGCTACAACCGCTTTCTTCGCGAGCACGGTTATCCGGGCGACAACCCCTGGCACGACTATGCCAACTCGGCGAAGGGCGAGGATGGCAGCGTGTTGTCGGGCTGGTCGTTGCGGCACGCGCATCTGCCCGCGCGGGTGGCTGAACCGCATTCCGAAACTGCCTACATGACCGACCGTGCCTTGCAGTTCATTCGCGAGACCGGTGATCGACCCTGGGTGCTGCATCTGTCCTACATCAAGCCCCACTGGCCCTTGATGGCGCCGGCACCCTACCACTCGATGTATGGCGCGGATGACGTGCCGCCTCCGGTGCGAAGCAACGCCGAACTTGAAAACACGCATCCGGTGGTGCGCGCCTTCATGGAGATCGAGTGCTCGAAAACCTATTCCGATGATGCGAAGCGGGCGGTGGCGGTGCCAACGTACATGGGGCTGATCCGCCAGCTTGATGACCACCTCGGGCGCGTGTTGCGCGAGCTCGAGGAGCAGGGGCGGCTGGATGACACTGCGATTATCTTCACCAGCGACCACGGCGACTATCTCGGCGATCACTGGCTGGGCGAGAAAGAGCTGTTCCATGACGCAAGCGCCCGAATTCCGCTCATCATCAGCGATCCTGATCCGGCGGCCGACGCCACGCGCGGTTCGGTCGATCGCCGTCTGGTCGAAGCAATCGATATCGTTCCCACCATCCTCAGCTGGATGGGTGTCGACGATCCGGGTCAGCGCCTGGAGGGCCGATCGCTGGTCGCAGGTCTGCGCGGCGAGGGTGTGCCCACCTGGCGCGAGGCGGCCTTCAGCGAGATCGATTACGCGTTCTATCGATCGCGGCTCACGGTCGGGGTGTCGCCCAGCGCCGCGCGGGCCTGGATGATTCGCAGCGACCGCTGGAAGTACGTGCACTACAAGGGCTTTGCGCCACAGCTGTTCGACCTGCATGAAGACCCCGATGAGCTGATCGACCTGGGCCAGGCGCCGGGCCTGGAGTCGGTACGGGCCGACATGCAATCCCTGTTGATCGACCGCCTCACCGATCGTCGCAGCCGCGTGACCATGACCGATCAGGTGGTCGCCGACCGCACCGACGGCAGCACACGCGCGGGAGTGATCATCGGGAAGTGGTGATCGGTACAGATTGCCGACTGACCAGCGGAACGCGCTGGGTGCAACCAATCGCTTTTGGGCTTACATTCGGGTTCAATACATCCCTGAAATCCCAAAGCGGAGGGTGCAGACCATGACGGCATGGGTGGTGGTTGAAAACGAGAAGCCATTGCAGCGCATGGCGCAGACGCCGCTGCAGCCAGCAGGAACCGAGGTGGTGGTTCGGGTCACCCATGCCGGTATCTGCCACTCGGATCTTCACTTTTGGCACGGCACCTACGATCTGGGCGGCGGGCGAACGCTCCGACTGACCGACCGTGGGGTGAAGCTGCCGCGTGCCATGGGGCATGAGGTGGTCGGACGGGTGGTCCGGGTGGGCCCTGATGCGCGTGGGGTGTCGGTTGGCGATTTGCGCATCGTCTATCCGTGGCTGGGCTGTGGGCACTGCGAACGCTGTTCGGGGGGCGAAGACAATCTCTGCAACACGCCAAACTCGATTGGCGTGATGCAGGATGGCGGCTATGGCGACGAGGTCAAGGTGCCCCATCCCCGTTATCTGGTGGATGCCAACGGGATTGACCCGGCTTACGCGGCCACGCTCGCCTGCTCGGGTATCACGGTGTACTCGGCGATCCGGAAAATCCAGCCGATCGCGCCCGATGATCCGGTGGTGTTGATCGGTGCCGGCGGTCTGGGACTGCAGGCGATCGCGATGCTGCAGGCGCTCGGTCATCGCAATATTGTGTCGGTGGATTTGTCGCCTGATAAACGCGCAGCCGCGCTTGAGGTCGGCGCCCGTGCGGCGGTCGATGGCGCGGGTGAGCCGGCCGAGGTCACAGCCCGGATCCTGGCAGCCACCGGCGGTCTCGTGAAGGCTGTGATCGATTTCCACAACAGTGGCAATACGGCGACCGTGGGGGTCGAATGCCTCGCCAAATCTGGAAGACTCGTGCTGGTCGGTCTGGGTGGCGGGCAACTCGAGTTGTCGCTCGCAGGGTTCATCTTCCGGCCTCGATCAGTCATCGGCACAGCGACCGGCACCCCCCAGGACCTGCGCGATGTGGTGGCGCTCGCGCGTGAGGGCAAGCTCCGCCCCATTCCGGTATCGGTGAGGCCGCGCTCGCAGGCCAATGAGGCGCTTGCCGAACTCGCGCGGGGACAGGTCCGTGGCCGTATTGTTCTCACGCCCGATGACTGATTCAGAGCGATCAGAGTCCCTCTCGCCTGCGATCGACGTGATCGTGGTGGGCGCAGGTTTCGCTGGCCTCTACCTGCTCCACCGTCTGCGGGCGACGGGTCTGCGCTGCCAGGTGATCGAGGCGGCCGACGATGTCGGCGGTACCTGGTACTGGAACCGCTATCCCGGTGCGCGCTGCGACGTTGAAAGCATCGAGTATTCGTATTCGTTTTCGCCCGAGCTCGAGCAGGAATGGGTGTGGCGTGAGCGGTTCGCCGCGCAGCCCGACATTCTTCGCTATCTGCATCATGTGGCCGAGCGCTTCGATCTGCGTCGCGATATCCGCTTTTCCACCCGTGTCACCTCGGCCGTCTTTCAGCGCGAGCGGCGCATCTGGCGGGTGAGCACTTCCCGGGGCGATACGTTTGAAGCGCGTTGGGTCGTGATGGCGACGGGATGCCTGTCGGTCGCCCGGCGTCCCGATATCCCGGGACGCGACACCTTCGCAGGGCCGTCCTATCATTCGGGCGACTGGCCCCACGAACCGGTCGATTTTTCCGGCAAAACCGTTGGCGTGATTGGCACCGGGTCCACAGCCATCCAGCTGATCCCTGAGCTCGCGCGCGAGGCTCGCCGGTTGATCGTGTTTCAGCGTACCCCCAACTTCAGTCTGCCCGCGCACAACCGGCCACTTACCGGCGAGGAGCAGGCCAAGGTCAGAGCGCAGTACCGGGCCATTCGTGAAAAGGCCAGGCGCACGTCAGCGGGGGTGGCCTATTTTCCCGTTCCCACCCACAGTGCGCTCGAGGTTCCCACCGAAGAGCGCGAGCGGCTGCTCGAAGCGGCCTGGCAGCGGGGCGGCACCGGACTTGGACGCACGTTCAACGACACCATGATCCGCCCGGAATCGAATCAGCTGATCGCTGACTTCGTTCGAAGAAAGATTCGCGAAAAAATTGCCGACCCGGCCCTCGCCGACAAGGTGTTGCCCTGGAATCACCCCATCGGAACCAAGCGGATCTGTCTGGACAACGGCTATTTCGAGGCGCTCGGGCAGTCCCATGTCACGGTGGTCGATGCGCGCACTGAACCCATCTTGGCGATTGATGCTGCAGGGGTGCAAACAGCCTCCTCGCACTACCCGCTGGATGCGCTGGTGTTTGCCACCGGTTTTGATGCCATGACGGGCGCACTGCTTGCGATCGATATTCGAACCGATGACGGCATCACGCTGCGCGAGCGCTGGTCGGGTGGCCCCGCCAGCTACCTGGGGCTCGCAGTATCGGGCTTGCCCAATCTGTTCATGGTGACCGGACCCGGCAGCCCGTCGGTGCTCAGCAATGTGGTCGTATCCATTGAGCAGCATGTCGACTGGATCAGCGACTGTATCAACTGGATGCGTCACCAAAACCTGAGCTGTATCGAAGCCACCGAGCGCGCCCAGCGGAGCTGGGTCGAGCATGTGAATGCGCTTGCCGATGCCACGCTGTTTCCGCAGGCACGCTCTTGGTACACTGGGGCGAACATTCCCGGCAAGCCCCGTGTCTTCATGCCCTATGTGGGCGGCGTGGCGGTCTATCGCGACAAATGCGATGCGATCGCTGCTGCTGGATATGAAGGGTTCGCGTGCTCGTGAAGCCAATCGATTTTTCAAACCCAACCGCATACGCGGTGGCATGACAACACCAAAAGGAGGAGACCCCATGACCAATCAAAACCATACCCACGGCGGCCGACGCGCAGCGTTTCGCACCATCGCCGGAGCGGGCGCCGCTGCGGGCATTCTGGGCGCACCCTATGTGCATGCGCAGCCCACCATTACCTGGCGGATGCAGGCGCTCTGGGACCCAGGCACCATGCCGCAAAAATTCGAGGAGCGATTTGTCGCGCGGGTGGCTGAACTCACTGGCGGTCGATTCAAGCTCAATCTGTTCGCCGCCGGACAGATCGTGGGGGCTGCGCAGGCCTTTGACGCGGTTCGAGGCGGGGCGTTCGAGCTCATGAAAACCTACGATGCCTATGAGGCGGGCAAGATCCCGGTGTTCGCCTTCACCGGGTCGGTTCCGTTCGGCTTTCCGGAATCCGATCAGTTCGAAGCCTGGTTCTATGAGCGCGGCGGCATCGACATCGCCCGGCAGGCCTATGCGCAGGCCGGCCTGCACTACATCGCGCCGTCCATCTACGGACAGGAACCGATTCACAGCAAGGTCGCCATTCGCAAGATGGCCGACTTCGCGGGCAAGAAGGGGCGGTTCGTTGGTCTTGCTTCGGCGGTGATGGCCGCTTATGGCGTGGCGGTCACTCCGCTGCCCACCGGCGAGGTGTATTCGGCGCTCGACAAGGGCGTGATCGACATCGCCGATCGCGGCGATCTCACCGCCAATTTCGAAGCGGGTCTGGCGGAAGTTGCCAAGTTCGTGATCCTGCCAGGATTTCATCAGCCCACCTCGGCCACCTCCTATGTGGCCAACCGCGCCGCATGGGACAAGCTGCCGGCAGACTTCAAGGCAGCACTGGCCGTGGCTGCGCGTGAAGTGTCTGGGGCGTTGCGCCAGCATCTGGTGGTGAGCGATGTGGCGGCCATTGCCAAGTATCGGGCCAAGGGCGTGGAAATCATTCAGCTCGCCGAGTCCGATGTGCTGGCCGCACGCCCCAAGGCGTTGACGGTCTGGCGCACTGCCACCAAAGGCGATGCGCTCGCAACCAAGGCCCTGGACAGCCAGATCACGCTCTTGAAGGAGCTGGGTCTGCTGGGGACCTGACCGCCCGTGCGTGACGCACCGGTGGTGATGGTTGCAGTCACCACCGGGAGCCGGTCTGCGCTCTTCGCTTGAGGCTGCCATGCCTTCTTTCGTGTCTTCGCTGGTCAACGCCATCACCCGGCTGAACCGGCTCGTGTTTGTCGTCACGGTCTGGCTCATGGCGCCCGTGGTGCCGATCATGATCTATGAGGTCATCGCACGCTACATGTTTGGCGCGCCCACGGTCTGGGCGATGGAACTGGTGGTGCTCGTGTTCGGCCCGTATTTCCTGCTCGGTGGGCCTTACCTCCTGCACACGCACAGTCACGTTGGGCTCGATGTTCTGCGGCAGCGCTTGTCACCCGTCTGGAATCGAATCTTCGACCTGATCAACTATCCGGTGATCATGGCCTTCTGCGCCATCCTGTTGTGGTACAGCCTGCCCCCCGTCTGGAGCGCTGTGTCCTACGGTGAAACCAGTTTCTCCGCCTGGAACCCACCGGTATGGCCTGCCAAGCTTGCGGTACCGCTGGCCGTTGGACTCATGATGCTGCAGGCGCTGGCAGAGTTTCTGCGCACGCTTTCCACGCCAGCTGCGGCAGACAACCCGCCGGCGCAGCCCCATCCGGCGTCGTCACGTGAACAGCAGGCGCCTGGGGGCCAGCAGTGAGTTCGGGCGAAATCCTGGTGCTGATGTTCGGAGCGCTCACGCTCTTCATGCTTACCGGGCTACCCATTGCATTCGTGCTGGGTGGGCTGTCGTTGCTGTTTACCGTGACCCTTTGGAATCCGGGTGCGGTGGTGGTGCTGGTCCTGCAGATCTTCGACACCATGAAGTCGGAGGCGCTTCTGGGCATCCCGCTTTTCATTCTCATGGCCTGCCTCCTCCAGCGTTCGGGCGTGATCGAGGCGCTGTACCGGGCGATGGAACTCTGGTTTGGGCGAATGCGGGGCGGGCTGGCAATTGGCACCGTCGTGATCTGCGTGATGATGGCTGCAATGACCGGGGTGGTGGGTGCAGCGGTCACGGCCATGGGCATTCTGGCCTTGCCCGAAATGCTCAAGCGCGGCTATTCAGCCCGACTCGCCCTGGGCACCATCTGCGCATCGGGCACCTTGGGCATTCTCATTCCGCCGTCGGTGCTCACCATTGTGTACGCCGTGACAGCGCAAATCTCGATCGGGCAGATGCTGATCGCCGGCATCGTGCCTGGGCTGCTGCTTGCTGCGCTTTACATCGCTTTCATTGCGATCGTGGGCGTGGTCAGGCCCGAACTGCTCCCGCTCGATGCCTCAAGTGTGGCGGCACCGCTTGCGGTTCGGCTGCGCGCACTCAAGTCGCTCGTCGTGCCCACCCTGCTCATCTTCATGGTGTTGGGTTCCATGTTCTTTGGCATTGCCACCCCCACCGAGTCGGCGGCTGTTGGCGTGCTCGGCGCCTTTCTGGCTGCGCTGGGGGCAGGGCGCGTAAGCTGGTCGATGCTGAACGAATCGCTTACCGACACCTTGAAAGCAACGTCGATGATTCTCTGGATCACGATCGGTGCCAAGGCCTATGTGGCGATTTTTACCGGACTGGGCGGGGCCGATGCGCTGCTCACGGTGATTCGAGAACTCCAGGTCGATCGCTGGCTGGTGCTGGGGTCCATGCTCGCACTGCTTGTTTTCCTGGGGACGGTGCTCGATGAAATCGGCATCATTCTGCTGACGGTTCCGGTCTTCCTTCCCATCGTCAAGGCGCTTGGCTTTGATGAATTGTGGTTCGGGGTGCTGTTTGCCATCACCATTCAGACGGGCTACATCAGTCCGCCCTTTGGCTACACGCTGTTCTATATCAAGGGAACGCTGCCACCGCACATCGGGATGGACCAGGTGTATCGCGGTGTCGTGCCTTTCTTCCTGTTGCAGATTCTGGCGCTGTTGATTGTGCTCGCCTGGCCCGAGCCGTTCACATTCCTGCCACGGCTCATGATCCGTTAGCCCCTGCCTGCGCTCCCCCTGCCATGACCCACTACAACATCGTCACCATCGACGGCGACGGCATCGGTCCTGAAGTGTGTCGCGCCGCGGTGCGCGTTCTGACCGAGGCCTGTGGCACCGACCGTTTGCGCTTTGTCCCGCACGAGGGCGGCGCCACGCACTATGTGCGAAGCGGTCAGGTGCTGCCGCCCGACACCTTCGAAGCCTGTCAGGGTGCGCATGCCATCCTGCACGGTGCAGCGGGCCTGCCTGGCATCACCTATCCGGACGGTACCGAGGTGGGCAATGATCTGCACCTGCAACTCCGCTTCAAGCTCGATCTCTATGCCAACGTCCGACCGATCCGGCTGGTCCGAGGCGTGAAATCAACGCTTGCAGACTGGCAGCCCGGGCAGATTGACTACGTGATCATTCGCGAAAATACCGAGGGGCTCTATGCGAGCCGCGGCGCAGGAGTGAACCTGCGGGGCGAGGTGGTGACTGACACCCTGGTGATGACGCGCACCGGCGTGGAGCGCGTGGCGCGGTTTGCGTTTCAGCTGGCCCGCAGGCGCTCCGGCGCACCACGCGATCAGCGCC
>CAMBZS010000115.1 GCA_945872335.1 Bordetella parapertussis
TCCCGAAACTCATGTAGAAATCGGTGAGCGTGTCAATGCTCTCGTAGTCGACCTCACCCGAATCGGTAAACGGGGTGGCGGCGATGATGAACACGCCGCGGGTCTGCGGGCTGATCAGCTGCGCCATCAGTCTCTCACCTCGAAGAGTGCTTCGATTTCAACCGGTATGTCGCGATAGAGCTCGGCCACGCCGATCGCCGAGCGCGTGTGCCGGCCAATCTCGCCAAACACCTCGACCATCAGGTCGGAAAACCCATTGAGCACCAGAGAGGGTGTGTTGAAACCCGGTGCGCAGTTGATGAAGCCAATTGCATGCACCACCCTCACCACGCGATCGAGCGAACCGATGCAGCCTTTGAGCGTGCCCAGAATGTAAAGACCGGTCTCGCGCGCAGCCACAGCGCCCTGGGCCTCGTTGAGTTCGCGGCCGAGCTTGCCGGTGATGACCGGCGTATCGGTGAGCGGCTCGATCGGGCCATGACCGCTCATGTGCACGTGAATGCCCGAGCGCAGCGCGCGCACGCGGTTGGGCTTGTCGATCCAGGCGGGCGGCAGCACGATACCCAGCTGCTTCAACCGCGCCTCGGGGGACATCCCGGGTGGGCAGGCACCCGCGCTCATCGCGAGCATCCTTCTTGCTCGCACCCCTTAAATCGCGGCAACATTTGAATAACCCGACACATGCGCTGGCACTCCTCTGAGCATCAATCGAAGATCGCCGACCCGGCGCATGGCGAACCGGTCCGGCCAGACAGGCCCGCCCAGGGGCAGGCCGGAGCCAATGTTGCCTGATCCGGGGCAAAAGTGAAATCGGCCCCGCAAGCGGGGTTTGCGCTCGGCAGGCATACTCGACCTGAACATTGAACGCACCCGACGCCCGCATCCACTCACCCGCCCGCATCCAGACCATGGCCGACCCTCGACCGATGACCCCGTCCGACGTGGCGCGTGCCCACGCCCGCGCGCTCGCAAACGAGCATGCGCGAGACACCCGGTTTCCCAGGCTGTTCTCGCCGGTGTCGCTGGGTGCGCGCCTCAGCAAGAACCGCGTGATGCGGGTCGCCACCACGTCGAACCTTGCCGAACAGGGCCGGGTGGGCGAACGGATGCTTGCGTTCTATCGCACGGTGGCCGAGGGCGGCGCCGGTGTGCTGGTGAGCGAGGCCATGCGGCTGCATCCGCTCGAGGGCGTGGTCCCCCATGCGCTCCCGCTCTTCGACCCGGGTGTGGTGCCGGGCCTGAGGCGGATCAGCGATGCGATTCATGAGCAGGGCGCGCTCTTCATCGTGCAGCTCAACCAGGGCGGACGACAGCATCTGGTCCGGCGTGTGGGCACACTGGTGGCCCCGTCCGACATCGCCTGCCCGCGAAGCGGCGGCGTGCCGCATGCGCTCTCCACCCGCGAGGTGGGCGAGATGGTCGAGTATTTCGTGACCGCTGCAGTCAACGCGCGCGACGCCGAGGCGGACGGGGTCGAGATTCATGGCGCCCAGGGCCATCTGATCGGTCAGTTTGTCTCGCCTTTCAGCAACACCCGCGACGACCGCTATGGCGGCAGTCTGGAAAACCGGCTGCGCTTTGCACTCGAGATCATTGAAGGCGCACGCAGGCGGCTGGGCGAAAGCGCGATCATCGGCTATCGCATGGGCGTTGAGGAATTCACCGCCGGCGGGGTCACGATCGAGCTGGCCTGCGAGGCCGCCTCGGTTTTGTCCCGCAGCGGTCTGATCAATTACATCTCGCTCAGCCAGGGCAACTTCAACACCATCGAAACCCACCTGCCCGACCGGCACTGGCCCCAGGTCACTTATCGCGATATTCAGCGACAAATCAAGCAGGCGGTAGGCGACCTGGTGGTGGTGCAAAGCACCCGCATCCAGATGCCCGAGCAGGCCGAGGACATCCTCGCCTCGGGCGACGGCGACATGGTGGGCCTGTGCCGCGCACTGATCGTGGATCCCGACTGGCCACGCAAGGCGCGCACCGGTCGCGAGCACGAGATCCGCCGCTGCATCGCCTGCAACCAGTGCTGGGACTGGATCACCGGGCCCGAACCCGTCGGTTGCGCGACCAATCCGATGGCCGGTCGCGAGCACCAGTTCGGGCGCCTGAAGCCCGCCGCACAACGCCGGCGCGTTGCGGTGATCGGCGGCGGCCCGGCGGGTCTCGAGGCCGCACGGATCGCCGCCGAGCGCGGCCATCAGGTGACCCTGTTCGAGAAGTCCAGCATGCTGGGCGGAAAGATGGCGCACGCGCCGGGGCTTCCTCACGGCGCCGAACTCAGGCACCTGCTCGATTTTCTGATTCCAGCGGTGAAGCGTCTTCCGGTCGCGGTCGAGTTTGGCGCGAGCCCCGATGCCGACACGCTGATCGCGCGTGGCTTTGAGGCCTTTGTCATCGCCACCGGGGCAGAGCCCACCGTGCCCGAGCTCGAGGGCGACCAATCGGTGCCGGTGGTGGCCGTGGCTGGCCCGGACGATCTGCATGCGATCGACCGCGAGGGCCGCGTGCTGGTTGTGATGGACGAAGACGGCTATTTCTGGGGCTCGGCCGCTTCTGAAGCCGCGCTTCAGCTGGCTGGCAGGCGCGGCCAGACGCTCCATGTGGTGACGCGATTCTTCGAGCTCTTTCGCGAACTGCCGATGGTCTCGCGCATCGCGGCACTGCGGGCACTCGACCTGGGCGGCGCGGTGCTCCACACCTCGATGGCGGTTGCGGGCTCGCGTCATGGCGCTGCGGTGCTCCGCCACTATCTGACCGGACGCGAACTCGTGCTCGAGGAGGCCGCTGGCATCGTGTGGATCGGGCGCCAGCGCGCGCTCGGGGCGCCACTCTATGAGGGCTTGCGGGCGCGGGGTTTCGAAACCACTACCTGGATCGCCGGCGACGCATTCTCCCCGAGAAGACTGCCCCACGCACTCACCGAGGCCCACCATGCGGCCCGTCAGATCTGATCAACCGATCCCAACAGGAGGTCACCCATGAGCATCGTCAAACGTACGATCGACGCCCTGAGTGTTCGCCGCATGCTCGATGCAGCGATCGACAAGTCCAACGAGATGAAAAAGGCGATGTGCATCGCCATCACCAACGAGGCCGGCCAACTGAAGGCCTTTCATGCCATGGATGGCGCACCGCATCTCTCGATCGACATCGCGCAGAATAAGGCCTGGACCGCGAGCGCCTTCGGCATCGCCACCCACACCTGGTTTGATTTCATCAAAAACGACCCGCCACTTCTTGCCGGCATCACCCATACCCCCCGGCTGGTGGTGTTTGGCGGTGGCTATCCCATCCTCGAAAACGGGCAGCTGATCGGCGCAATCGGCGTGAGTGGCGGTCACTACTCCGAAGACATGGAGGTGGCGCGCGCCGCGCTCGATGCGATCAACGCGCCGGTGCAGTAGCCGCCATGGAACTTACGCTTGCACCACTGCCCTGGGCAATCGACGCGCTCGAGCCGCATCTGTCTGCGGAGTCGATGCGGTTTCATTACGGCAAGCATCATCAGAACTACGTCACGCAGCTGAACCGACTGATCCAGGGCACCGAATTCCACGACCGCCCGCTCGATACCATCGTTCGCGAATCACGCGGCGCAATCTTCAACAACGCGGCGCAGATCTGGAACCACAGCTTCTACTGGGAAAGCATGTGCCCTGGCGGAGGCGGCATGCCGGAAGGAGCGCTCCTCACCTCGATCGAGCAGCAGTTCGGTTCGTTCGCAGGATTTCGCGAGGCGTTCATCCAACGGGCCACCGGCAACTTCGGCGCTGGCTGGACTTGGCTGATACGAAGGCGGACCGGCGAGGTCGGCCTCATCAATACGGCTAACGCAGAGACGCCGCTCGTCTCGGCGCACCGCCCGCTCATCACCCTTGATGTGTGGGAGCACGCCTATTACATCGACTATCGAAACGCCCGCCAACGCTTTGTCGAGACCTACCTCGACCACTTGGTGAACTGGCGGTTCGCGCAGGCGAATTTCGAAGCGGGCTGAGCAGCCGATTGCCCGGGCTGGCGAGCCCGGGCGCTGGCCGGGCCCGCGCGAGGCGGGCCCGATCCGTTTGCGTGCTGCTTAGCGGCCGATCACGCCCCCGTCGGTGCGCGTGATCACGATCGTCGCAGAACGAGGCCGACCTGCCAGACCATAGCCCGCCACACCGGTCATCACGCCGTTGCCCGGCCACTGGCTCTGGAAGGTGAAGTTCGCGCCTGCCCCGATGGCAGCGGTTTCTTCCCCGGGATGCTGGATGTTGACCAGAAGCGCCTTGCCATCGGCGGTTTCGGTGATGCCCGTCACCTCAGCGCCCTTGGGTCCGACAAGGAAGCGACGCAACCGCGACTCACCAAGCAGGCCGCCCACGAACGTGGTTTGGTTTGCTGTGGTCCCCGCCATCGAATTGGGCACCGCCCAGATTCCGCCGTCACCCACTGCGCCGGGTACCGAGGCGAGCAGCATGCAGTTTGTCTCGTCAGTGAACGCGCCGTCATCCGTCTGGATCCAGAGAATGCCGGTCACGGGGCTGAACCAAAGCCCGTCGGGTGAGGAGAACGAATTGTTGGCGGTGAGCTTTGACAGGTTGACGGAATCCTTATTCGCGTCTTCCTCCGAGCCGAACACAAAGATGTCCCACTGGAAGCTGGTCGCAGTCGAGGCGTTGTTCGATTCGCGGAAGCGGATGATGTGGCCGTTGGGATTGCCCGACCCCTTGTTACCATCCGTATCCTCATAGGCGCGCGGGTTGGCGGCGTTGGTGGTGCCGGGCTTGCGGTTGGCGGAGCTGTTGTTCGTCAGGCAGAAGTACACCTCGCCATTGGCCGGGTTAACCGACCCCCACTCCGGGCGGTCCATTTTGGTGGCACCGACCGCGTCAGCCGCATGACGGGTAAAGACCAGCACTTCGGCCTGATTGGTGAACGCAAACGTCGTGTAGTTCTTGATGGCGGCAACCGAGATGTCAAGCTCCAGCCACTGACCGGTACCGTCATCGTTGAACTTCGCAGCGTAGAGCTTACCTTCGTTCAGGTACTTGTCACCGGCGGCCATACCACCGCCCGCATCAGCAGGATTCCAGTTCTCTTTCGAAACGAATTTGTAGATGTATTCGTTGCGCGAATCGCACCCCATATAGAACGCAATGGGTTGACCGGCCACGAGCTTGCTGTAGACCGCGGCTTCATGCGCGAAGCGCCCCATCGACACACGCTTGGCGGGTACCGAGTTCGGGTTGGCTGGATCGATCTCGAGGTTATAGCCAAAGGTGTGCGGTTCGTTACGGAAGTCGTCGGCCGCGGTGGCGCCCGATGCTGCAATGTTCCAGCGCGCAAACGTGGTCTCACCGGCAGCATCGACCGGCGTGTGCCAGCCCTGACCGAGGAGTTTGCCCGCGCCGCCAGCAAGCGCTGTGGTGGCTACTTGGTAGCGCGTGCGGCCGGCCAGCGTCTTGGCGTCAGGCAGCATTGCGTTCGCAGGCATATTGAAATACACCGCCCAGTTTTCCTCGCAGGTGAGGAAGGTTCCCCAGGGAGTAGGTCCTGAGCCGCAGTTGTTCAGCGTGCCGCGTGCCTTCGATCCGTCAGCACTGAATTTTGTCCGGAAGAGCGTTTTGATTGCTGCAAGGTGCGCGGCCGGTCCGGTCACTGCCACCTCGGTGTTGGGAGTGACGCGCCGGTTGAGTGCCCCGTTGAGCTTGTAGCCGTTGATACCGCCCCCCGCAGCCATGTCGAGTTCCACGATCGACACGCCGTGATGATTGATCTCCTTCAGCACCTCCAGAGCAGGACGTGCGCCACCATCCCATGCCCCAAACTGGCTGAACTTGAGCCCGGTCTTTGCGCCCGAGGTCTGCCCGTTCGCATGGAAAAAATGCGCGTCAGCCGAACTCTCGTGGTTCACTGCAAGCACGGCGCGGGTCTGCGCCGCACTGCTCACCTTGCCAGCGCCGTCGATATAGAAAAGCTCCATCCCGTCGTGATGGTCACCGATCCGCTTGGACCAGTCGTCGGCCTCTTGGCCTGCGTTCGAATAGGCGCCGACCGAACCGTCAATGGGGTCGCCGGTGGCATGAAGCACCTTGGCGGTGTAGCCCGCCGGGAGAACCACCGAATCAGCGATGGATTTTGCGACCGCGTTGAACTTGATCTGAGCGGCTGCGATAGGCTCGGCAAGCGTCTTCATCTGCGTCGCATCGGTGCTTCCGCAGGCCGACATCACGGGCAGCATGGTGGCGGCCGAGAGGCCGACGCCACCACGAAGAATCGCGCGCCGCGACGGGTTTGCCAGTCCGCGCGCAAGCACGTCCTGAAAATGTTCGTTGTTCGAGGTGTTCTCGACGGGGATGGAGTTATCCGAATGCGACATTGCGTTGGCTCCTGATTGAGGAACCGACAGTGTCGAAAGCGAATATGTCGTGCCCGTTACCGCTACATGAATATTTGATGACAGCGCAGCGCGCTCGTGTCACCAGACAATCAGCCAGCGAGCCGCCTCATGAGCTCACGCTGGGAGTGATATCCACGCCGGCGACCCTTAGGCGTGCTCCGCTGGTAATTACCATCGCCATCCATGAGCCAAGCGTCGGCGTTGTCACCCAGATGCACGGTGATCGCCTCGACAATCACCCGCTCGCGCAGTTTTGGATCCCGCACCGGAAAGGCCACCTCGACACGTCTCAGCAGGTTGCGATCCATCCAGTCCGCGGACGCAAGCCAGACAGCGGGGTCGCCCCCGTTATGGAACACGAACACTCGGCTGTGTTCGAGAAAGCGGCCCACGATCGAGCGCACGCGGATGTTGTCGCTTAACCCCGGCACACCGGGCTTGAGCGCGCACACACCGCGAACGATCAGATCGATCTGCACGCCCGCGGCGCTCGCTTCGTAAAGCGCATCAATCACCTGCTGAGACAGAAGCGCGTTGATCTTGGCGGAAATGGCAGCAGGGCGCCCGGCCTTCGCGTGATCGATCTCGCCGCGTATCGATGCAAGAACCATCTCGAGAAGCGTAAACGGCGACTGGGCCAGCGCGCGCAGTCGCCCGCGTTCGCCCAGCCCCGTGAGCCGCTGAAACACCTGATGAACATCTGCGCAGATATCCTCATTGGCGGTGAAAAGCCCGAAGTCTTCGTAAAGCCGGGCCGTGCGCGGATGGTAGTTGCCCGTGCCAAGGTGGACATAGCGACGCAGCACCGTCTGCCCATTTCGGGCGCGTTCGCGCCTGAGCACCATGGCCATCTTGGCATGGGTCTTGTGGCCCACCACGCCATAGACCACATGTGCGCCGACCTCCTCGAGACGCGCCGCCCAGTTGATGTTGGTGAGTTCGTCAAAGCGCGCCATGAGCTCCACCACCACGGTGACTTCCTTGCCGGCACGAGCCGCCTCGATCAGCGCCTGCATGAGCGCCGAATCGTCCCCGGTTCGATAGACCGTCTGCTTGATCGCCACCACGTCGGGGTCGCGCGCCGCGCTGGTGAGGAACCGCATCACCGGTGCGAAGGATTCATACGGATGATGCAGCAGGACGTCGTGCTTGCGGATCGCGGCGAACAGGTCGCGTCCACGGAACGGCGCAGGCACCGGCGGCTCGAACGCAGGAAACAGCAGATCGGTGCGATTGGCAAGGCTGATCACCTGCTGAAGCCGCACCAGATTGACAGGGCCCCTTGATCGGTAGCAATCCCGCTCGTCAAGCTCGAATTCATTCAGCAGGCGCGCCACCAGTCGGTCGGGTGCGTCGGCCGAGACCTCGAGCCTCACCTCGTCGCCGAACTGACGCTGCAACAATTCACCCTGAAGCGCCTCGCGCAGGTCGGTAACTTCCTCGTCATCGACGAACAGGTCGCTGTTACGGGTGAGCCTGAACTGGTGAACCTCCCGTATCGCCATGCCGGGGAAGAGCCGGCCCACGAATCCCTGTACGATCGACGTGAGCAGCATCATGCCGTGCGGGTGGCCCGACACTTCGGGCGGCACCGACAGCACGCGAGGCAGCGCCCGCGGCGCCTGGACAATCGCGATGCCGGCGCGGCGGCCAAAGGCATCCTCACCGTCGAGCTCAACGATGAAGTTCAAGCTCTTGTTCAGGATGCGCGGAAACGGATGCGCTGGATCAAGCGCGATCGGCGTGAGAAGCGGCTCGACCTCCCGGTCGAACACTTCGCTTGCCCAATGTCGCTGGGCATCGTTCCAGTCCCCCATCAGGTGAATCACGATGCCTTCGGCTGCGAGCAGCGGCTTGAGCGTGTCGTTCAGCAGCGTGTACTGGCGGTCGACCAGTGCACGTGCCGAGCGACTGATCGCATCCAGGCTTCCCGCAGCGGCGGCGGAATCGTCTCGCCCGAGGCGGGCGATCTGCTGAAGCTCCGCCACCCTGATCTCGAACAGTTCGTCCAGATTGTTGCTGACGATGGTCACATACCGCAGGCGCTCGAGGAGCGGCACGGACGCATCATCGGCCATCGCAAGCACCCGTTCATTGAACCTGAGGATGCCCTGCTCGCGGTTAAGCAGGCGACTGCAAAAATCGGAGGAGAGCGTATTCATGGCGCGCCCGGCCAGTGGCCAGTTCCCTTTTCACGGTGGCAGAGCAGTGTCGCCCCCAACAATGACAGTTTGATGACGCAATGCTGCAGGGCAGTCAAGGCACTGTCATACTCGCGCCCGATCATCGTCAAGGCCTTTTCACCGATGTCGGAGTCCTCCCTGCTTGCAGCAATCGATCTTGGATCGAACAGCTTCCGGCTGCTGATCGCCCGCACCATGGGCAATGGTATTGCGCCGTCGGTTCGCGCCATTGACAGCGTCAAGCGCAGCGTCCGGCTCGCGGCGGGGCTCGACACAGAGCGCAGGCTCGACGCCGACTCGCGGATGCGGGGCCTCGAGGCGTTGAGCGTCTTCAGCGACCGGCTGCGCGCCTTCGCGCCGCAGGCGGTTCGGGCGGTGGCCACCAACACGCTGCGGGTGGCGCAGAACTCGGCCGATTTTCTTGCCGACGCTCAGGCCGTTCTCGGCTACCCGATCGAGGTGATCACGGGGCATGAGGAAGCACGCCTGATCTGGGTAGGGGCCTCGCACGCACTGGGTGATGGCCGCAGGCGCCTGGTGATCGATATCGGCGGAGGATCGACCGAATGCATTCTGGGCGAGCATGATGATCCCATGATGCTCGATTCGATCGATGTCGGTTGTGTCAACACAACGCTCACGCATTTTGAAGGCGGCGTCGCCGACGAACGCACGTTCGATTGGGCGCTGCGCCTGCTCAAGCAGCGTTTCGCGCCGGTTGCACGCCGAGCTCGGGCATTGGGTTGGGAGCACGCCGTCGGCACCTCGGGTACCACCAAGGCGCTGTCGCAACTTGCCCGCCATGCGTTGGGCTCACCCGTTCTGGACCGCCTCGCCCTGGCTCAGTTGCGCCGGGCGTTGTTTGCCGCACCGATCAATGAGTCTCCGGTATTCGTACAGATCAAGCCCGATCGCCGGGCGGTGATTGCGGGCGGGCTCGCGGTAATGACTGCGGTGTTCGATGAGTTCGGGATCGATACCATCGACTACTGCGAGGCGGCGCTGCGCGACGGTATCCTGATCGAGCTCTGGTCGGAGCTTGCCGGCACCGACATCCGCGAGCAGACGGTGACGCGACTGCAGAGCCGTTACCAGATTGATCCGGTACAAAGCCGGCGAGTCGCCGAGAGGGCCTGCGCGCTCTATGACCAGGCGGCACGCGCGGTTCGCGAGGAGCGCCTCGAGCGACGCGCGCTCCTTGGTTGGGCGGCGCGCCTCGCGGATGCGGGCCGAATCATCGCCGACGAGAATTACCACCGACACGCCGCCTACATGCTGCGTCACGCTGACATGCCGGGCTTTAACGACGCCGAGCAGGGCGCCCTGTCAGCGCTCGTCCTGGCGCAGACCGGCGGGTTGCGCAAACTCCGAGGGCTGGTGGCAGGTGAACTCGGATGGCTGTCCGTGCTGGCCCTGCGGCTCGCAGTGCTCCTTGAACGTCACGCCACGGGCGATGAGCGTGCGCCACCGCTACCGGCACTGTTTTTCCGCCAGGGCTCGGCGCGAATCGAACTCGCGCGCGACTGGCTCGACGCCCACCCCGAGGCCCGCGAAGATCTTGTTGATGAGTCGGCACGCTGGACTGAGCAGCGACTGCTCACGCTGCTCGAGATTCGGGAACTGTAGGCCAAAGGCGCCGCGCAGCTCCGCCCGTCAGGCGAGTTCAGGCCCGATTGCTGCGCGCAGGTACACCGACGATTCCCGGTCGGTTGTGCGGCTCACCAGCCATACCAGCGCGCCCTTGCGGATTGTCCAGCGGTCCGCCCGCCCGGATAGTGCAAGCGCGAAGGCCTCGCCAAGGGAAGGCTGATGACCGATGATCAGCACATGGCGGCTTTTCCCGTCACCACCGTCCTTCCCGGGCCAACCTGCCACCTGAAGCACCGTCTGCCCGCCCGCCCCGGGAGCCAGACGCTCATCGATACGCACCTTGACCCCGAGCGCCTCGGCGGTCTCCCGCGCCCGAGGGGCCGGACTGCTGTAGACCAGGCAGCGGTCCGGAAGACGCGACTCGAGCCACCGCGCGACCCGGGACGCCTGCCGACGACCTCGGTCGGTGAGACGACGTTCCAGGTCATGGACCGGATCGGTTACCGAATCACCGGCATCGGCATGCCGCCACAGAATGAGCTCCATCCCCGAACCCGAGTCAATCGCGTTCAAAGCGTCAGCCCCGTCTGTTACAGGTTTGTGACATCGCGCTGCAGCACGCGGTATTTCGCCATCAGCTGATCAGGCGTTTCTCGCCAGTCGGGATTGAACGGGATGCAGGCCACCGGGCAGACCTGCTGACACTGCGGCTCGTTGAAATGCCCCACGCACTCGGTACAGCGCGCGGGATCGATCTGGTAGATCTCGGCGCCCATCGAAATGGCCTGGTTGGGGCACTCGGGTTCACACACGTCGCAGTTGATGCACTCGTCGGTGATCATCAGGGCCATGGCATGCGCTCCGGGAGGGCGGCTCTAGCCCGCCGGGGCCCGGCCGGGCGAGGAGGCAAGCTTGCGCTGAATCCAGGCGAGAACCGGCGGCGCAACGAAGCGGCTGACGTCTCCTCCCATCATCGCGATCTCGCGCACCAGCGTGCCCGACACAAACATCTGGCCCTCGGTGGGCACCATGAAGAGCGTCTCGCAATCGGCCATCATCTGCCGATTCATGCCCGCCATCTGGAACTCGTAATCGAAGTCGCTCACGCTGCGAACCCCGCGCAGCACCACCCGCGCATCATGCTCGCGCAGAAAATTGACCAGGAGGCCAGAAAAGCTGGTGATGCGAACGTTGGCGCAGTCGGCGAGCGCCTCGCGCGCGATCTCGATTCGTTCATCGACACTGAAGATGGGATTCTTGCCGCGGCTCGCCGCCACACCAACCACCACCGAATCGAACAACGATGCGCCGCGACGGATGATGTCTTCGTGCCCGCGGGTGAGCGGATCAAAGGTTCCCGGATAGACGGCTCTCACCATGATGCAATTCCTCAGTCGGTCCGATGCGGCGCAGCAGATGATAATGGACCTGCCCGGCGCAGCCCGAGCGCTCGAGCCCCCAGCCGGCGGGCGGATCACCTATCGGCCGTCCCGCCTCGGCATAGACCAGCCCGGCGCGGCTCAATGCAGCGTCCAGATCCGGCCACAATCGTTCGATCCAGTCTTCGGAAAACGGCGGATCGAGAAAGATGAGGTCAAAGGGTGGTTCGCCGCGGCGCCTGAGGGTCTCGAGTGCGCGCTGCGCCTCGCCTTCGATCAGTTCGACCCGCCCGCCCGCCGAGAGCCGGGCCATCGCGTCGGCAATGCTTCGGCATGCGGCACGATCGCGTTCCACCATCACCACCCGGCAAGCGCCGCGCGAGGCCGCCTCAAACCCCAGCGCGCCGGTGCCTGCAAACAGGTCCAGACAGCGCCAGCCATCGAGCGATTGGCCAAGCCAGTTGAAGAGGGTTTCGCGCACCCGATCCGGGGTGGGCCGAAGCCCCGATACCGCCGGTACATCAAGCGGTGTGCGCTTCCACTGCCCGCCGATGATGCGGACCCGT
>CAMBZS010000116.1 GCA_945872335.1 Bordetella parapertussis
CGCTCACGTAAACATCGTGGCCCGCCTTGAGAAAGAACTGCTGCCAGCCCGGGTTGCCGTCGGGCTTGGTTTCCCAGGTCACGCCCGACAGTCCGCCGCCATGCCACATCAGCATCGGATAGCGACCCTTGCGGCTCACCTCGTGAAGCTTCACGAACTGCACATACATCTGCTCGACTTCGAAGTCGCCGTTGGGATCGACTTTGAAGGGCGCCGCGCCGGCGGTGAACACGATCTCTTTGATCGGCAATCCCGAGAGCGTGACCTGCCGGCCGCCGATATGAAAGCTGCCCACTTCCTTCACCGCGTAGTGGTCGGTGGCGTGGTGATGATGCGCGCATCCGCCCAGCGCAAGTGCGCTCAATGCGACGGCGATGCCAATCAGTCGTGTGCTCATGCTGCTGTCTCCTGTTTTTGATTTGATGTGATGACCGGCAGGCGGCGCCGGCCTGCGCGGAGCCCGGCGCGCGGGACGATGAGCATTCTCGTCAAGGCGCGGCCCCCCGCCTCGGGCACAATATCACGCTGATCCGACACAAAGGACCCCAGATGGCCCGGAAAGTGATGCTGCAACACCCGCCGACTGGCCTCATTCGCAGCGGCTACTACGGCTTCAGCTGGACCTACCTTTTCTTTGGCTGGTGGGTGCCCCTGTTCAGGGGCGAACTGGGTGTGGCGGCGCTCCATCTCCTGTTCACCATCTTCAGTTTCGGTATCTGGCAACTGATCGTGGCATTCCTCTACAACCGCCAGTTCATGATCCGGATGCTCGAAAAAGGCTATGTGCTCGCCGACCGCGAAGACGTCATGGCGGGCGCGCGCGTGGCGCTGGGCATCGGTACTCCTGCGAGCTGATCACCGCCGGATTTGTTACCCTTCGGCTCGCCCAAACCCTTTGCAGCCGTCGGAGCGGACCGTATGAGCGCCATGGTCGTTTTTGCCACCACCGTTTTTCTATCGGCGTTCCTGCTATTCCAGATCCAACCGATCGTGGCAAAGATGATCTTGCCCTGGTTCGGCGGGTCATCATCGGTCTGGAGCACCTGCATTGTTTTTTTTCAGAGCGTGCTCCTGCTGGGCTATGGCTATGTGCACTGGCTCCATGAAAAGGTCTCGCGGTCACGCCAGCCACTGGTGCACGCCGCCCTGCTGGTGATATCGCTGGTCACCTTGCCGGTTGCCGCCGACGCTTCCTGGAAAGGCATGACGCTCGACTATCCGTCGCTCGCGGTCCTTGCAGTGCTCGCGGTGGCGTGTGGTGCCCCTTACCTCCTGCTCTCCACCACCGGGCCGCTGATGCAGGCGTGGTACGCACGGGTCGGTATCGCCAGTGGCGATGGCTCACGCGCCTATCGCCTCTACGCGCTCTCCAATCTCGCCTCCATGCTCGCGCTTCTCACCTACCCGGTGCTGATCGAACCCGCGCTTGCACTCGAAGCCCAGGCCAACAGCTGGTCAATCGCCTATGTGGTGTTTGTCGCCGCGGCGCTCGGCACCGCGTGGCTCACCTGGCGGGCGGGCGACGGTGCAGCATCAGCCGCGGCGAGCGCTCAGGCCGCGGTCACTGACGACGCCCCTCGGCCCCGTGCGGGCGAACTTCTGATCTGGGTGGGTCTATCGGCCACCGCATCGATTCTGCTGCTGTCCATGACCCGCCACCTGACGCAAGACATTGCGCCGGTGCCGTTCCTGTGGGTGCTCCCCTTGAGCATCTACCTCCTCAGTTTCATACTCTGTTTTGATGCGCCGCGTTATTACGTGCGTAAGCTCTTTCTACCGCTTCTTCCGGTGGCGTTCGTCGCGCTCGATCGCGTCCATGACGTCTACACCTGGGTGCCCGTGTTAATCGGCGTCACCTGCCTGTCGCTTTTCGTGTTCTGCATGGTCTGTCACGGCGAGCTGGTTCGTCGCAAGCCGCCCGTGCGGCATCTCACGCTGTTCTATCTGATGCTCTCGATCGGCGGCGCGCTGGGCGGCACACTGGTCGGTCTGATTGCGCCGACCATCTTCAACGCCTACTACGAACTCCCGATCGGACTGTTCCTCTGCGCAGCGCTCACGCTCGCGGTGTTGTGGCGCGACCTGTCGAAAGTGTGGCGCGTCGCCCTCCTGATTCTGGTCGCGCTCTATGGGCTGCGACTCACCACCCTCTCGATCGCCTATGTCGAGGGCTTTCGTGCCGTGGTGCGCAACTTCTACAGTCAGACCCGGGTGGAAGACGTCAAGGACGAACACTTCGGCATACGGCGCGTGATGCTGCACGGCCGAATCAACCACGGTGAGCAATACCTCGACGAAAAACTGCGGCGCGTCCCCACTGCCTACTTCTGCGAGCGATCCGGCATCGGGCGGGTGTTTCGCAGCCTCCCTCAGGATCGGCCCCGCAAACTGGGCGTGCTCGGGCTGGGTACCGGCACGCTCGCGGTCTACGGTCGCCCGGGCGACGAGATGCGCATCTACGAAATCAACGAACAGGTGCTCGATCTCGCCAAGAGCGAGTTCACTTTTCTGTCGGATTCGCCAGCCAAAATTGTTTCGATTCTGGGCGATGGCCGTCTGATGCTCGAGCGCGAACCCGATCAGCAGTTTGATGTGCTCGCCATGGATGCTTTCTCTGGCGACTCAGTGCCCACGCACCTGGCCACGATCGAAGCCATCAAGGTGTACCTGCGGCACATGCGCCCCGATGGCTACCTGATCTTCAACATCACCAACCACTATCTGGACCTGCGTCCGGTGATGGCCGCGGCCGCAGCCGAGCTTGGCAAGGTGGCGCTTGCCTATCAGGTCACCAAGGTCGCCGACGATGAGCTCTGCCGACCGTCACACTTCGCGATTCTGGTCGATCCCAGCCGGCTCGAAAGCCTGCCCGAGCTGCTCCGCGATTTCACGCGGCTTGAACCGCGCCCGGGATTCAAGGCCTGGACCGACAATTTTTCCAACCTGCTCAGCATTCTTAAGAAACTGTAAGCCTGCCGAAGCTTTTTCCAGGCCCGGCCCGCTACTGCCAGAACGTCACGCTGAGCTCAGCACTGCGATTGGCGGGCTCATACACCGTGTTGGCCCCGGCCGATACGTAGTTGGAGCGCTCGACCGCTCGCCATTGCACACGAATGCTCGCGCGGGTCTCGCCCCACCGCCAGGGTTGCTCCAGCGACAGCAACAGACCCCGACGCTGGATGTTGGTGACATTCTGATACTGCGCACCCGCCTGTGCCAGCATCGACCGCTGCCAGCCTGCGAGCAGAAGCGCCGCGCGCAACTGCATCACGTTCGCCCGCTGCTCGTCGGCGATCTCCCAGGAGCCGCCCAGCCAGAGCGACAGGTTGAACCGCTCATAGCCCATCTTGCCCGCCGTGGAGCGGCCGCGAAGGTCGGTCCATTCCGTGGTGAGCCCGAATTCCGGGCGCGGGATCCAGGCGGCAGAAGGTCGATTGCCAGGGTGCACAAAAAACGCCGACCCGATACGCGGCAGCCCATTGATGTCTCCGCTGACCGGGCTTGAGTAATTGGCGCGGCCCACCGACACCTCGCCTTCAAGCATCCAGGGCCGATCGGCAGCCTGAAACGGTCGATCGGCGCGCAGCCCAAGCGCGGGACCGGTAATTTGCATGGCAGACTCGGCGTAGCGGTACCAACTCGCGCCAACGCCCCAGCGGGAGAGGCCAAACGGTACTTCGGATGAGGTATCCCCGGCCCTGGATACCGGCCCGGTCGGTGTCTCACCCGGCGGGTTCGATGCGCGATCCTCAGCCCATACACCGCCCGCACAACCGAGAGCGAGGACAAGGGCCATCTGGCAACTGAACCGACCGCCTGCAAACGGCAGAGCACGCATGGTTTTTGACTTTCGAGCGAGAAAGGTTGGTGACCATGGATCTTTAGCACAGCCATGTGATTCTGATTTGATCCACCAGCGTCGATGCAAGGTATTCGCGCCGCATGACGATGATCGGCGGTCGCCAGACGGGTTCGCCAGACGCTCGGCAGCAACCGGCCACGGGTATGATCAGAGGCTGATCAGAACGCCCCCGCCCGTCCGATGTCTTCAGATTCCGATCACCCTCATATCCGCTCGTTTTCCGGTCGCCGCGGGCATTTCACCTCCGGTCAGCGAAGCGCCTACGACACTCTCCTTCCCCGGTTCGGCATTCCCTATTGTGCTGAACCCATGGCCGCGTCGGCGATTTTTGGGCGAGACGGCCCGCTGGTGCTCGAGATCGGATTCGGCATGGGCGAATCAACCACCGCCATCGCACTGGCTCAACCCGAGCGGAATTTCCTCGGCGTGGAGGTCTACCCTGCCGGGGTGGGATCGCTCCTCAGGCGAATTGACGAGGCAGGACTCACCAATCTGCGCATCATTCAGCACGATGCTATCGATGTGCTCACGCACATGATGTCGCCCGCGAGCCTTGCCGCGGTGCACGTGTTCTTTCCCGACCCCTGGCCCAAGGCGCGCCATCACAAACGTCGCCTGATCCGGCCCGAGGTCGTCGCGCTGATCGCGAGCCGGCTTGCGCCGGGTGGAGTGCTTCACTGCGCCACCGACTGGGCCCCCTACGCGCTTCAAATGCTGCAGGTGCTTTCAGACGAACCCCTGCTCGAAAACACCGCGGGCGAGGTCCGGTTGTCCGAGGATATCGCCGAAGCGCGCGGGTTCGCCGAGCGCCCCGCCTACCGACCGCCCACCAAGTTCGAACGCCGGGGTCTGGCGCTTGGGCACGGCGTCTGGGATCTCGTCATGACACGGCGTTTGCTCCGTTGAGGCCTGCGCCCAATCCCATTCATGTTCCGGCCTATAACCAGGGGCGGACCATCGCCAACCTTGCCGCGCAGATCGGGCGCCGCTTCGGATCGCCCGCTCGGCGTCCGGCGCTGGCTGCGCTTGCGAACCCCGCGCTCGGACGCGTCATCGAGGAGGCGCAGCACATCGTCCTGCTGCTGCTCGATGGCGTTGGCTGTGCGCAGATCAACCAGCTGAGCCCCTCGGGACCGCTTGCCCGATCACGCCTGTGCGAGATCGAGTCCACCTTCCCGTCCAGCACAGCCCCGGCGATCACCACCTTCGCCTCGGGCCAAACACCCGCCGGGCATGCGGTCACTGGCTGGCACCTCTGGTCGCCGTTCCACCATGCCGTCGTGCGGCCGCTGCCTCTCGACTTCTGGGGCATGCCCGGACAGGTCGAGCCCGGTGACCTGTTTCAGTGGTCGGCCCTCAGTCGCGACATGCGGGCCCACTGCACGGTGCTGCAACCGTCTTGGATCGCCGACTCCGCCTTCACCCAGCACGCGTTCGCCGGGTCAACCCGGCGTGGTTACGCGAAGCTGAGCGAGGTCCGGCAGCTGATTGTCGAGGCCCTGGCCGCCCCAGTACCCGAGGGGCACTATGTCTATGTTTATTTGCCGCACTTCGACATGACTGCTCATGAGTTCGGCAGTGCCAGCGAGCCCGCTTACCAGGCCCTGAAGGCGTTTGACGCCCTCTTTACCGACATCGCCACCGATCTGCTTGGCACCGACACCCTGCTGGTTGCCACGGCAGATCACGGTTTCATTGATGTATCGCCCGGGCAGATCCTCCGAATGGAGTCATTCCCCCATCTGGCAGCCATGCTCACGTCGCCCCTCTCGGGCGAGCCCCGCGTGGCGTTCTGCCAGGTGCGGCCCGGTCTGGAAGCCGCCTTCGCCAGCGAGGTATCGGCCACTCTGGGCGATGCTTTTGACTGTCATGAGAGCCGTGTGCTGATCGAGGCGGGCTGTTTCGGGCCCACAGCGCCAAACCAGTCCCTGCTGCGCGACCGGATCGGCACATACACCCTCATCGGCCGTGATCGATTCTGCCTCACTCAGTCGCTGCCGGGCGAGACGCCACCCACCTTCGTCGGCATGCACGGCGGCACGCATGCTGACGAAATCAATGTTCCAGTGGCCGCGGTGGCTGACGGCTGCCGCCTCCCATCGGCCACCGACCGGAGAAATATCCATGTTTGAACTGCTGGTTGCGCTGCCGCTACTTGTGAAGGCTCTGATCCTGGGCGTGGTGGAAGGGCTGACCGAATTTCTGCCGATCTCGAGTACCGGTCATCTGATCCTGGCATCCAGCCTGCTGGGTTTTCACGGCGAAAAAGCCAAGCTGTTCAGCGTGGCCATTCAGACCGGTGCAATGGTTGCAGTCATCGTCTACTTCCGGGCCCGAATCGGCACAACGCTGATCGGCTTCGGGCGCGATCCGCGCGCCACCCGCTTTGCCGTCAATGTGCTGATCGCGTTCCTGCCCGCAGCGGTGCTCGGGCTGCTGTTTGCAAAAACCATCAAACAGCACCTGTTCTCGCCGGTGCCGGTGGCCACTGCCTTCATCGTGGGCGGGCTGATCATCATGTGGGCCGAAAGGCGAGCGGCGCGCGCCACCGCGCCTGCGCGGGTGAGCGACATTGATCGGCTCGCACCCATTGACGCGCTGAAACTGGGTCTGGCTCAGGCGGCAGCGCTCATCCCCGGCACCAGCCGCTCGGGCGCCACCATCATCGGCGGCATGCTGTTCGGGCTGTCACGGCAGGTGGCCACCGAATTTTCTTTCTATCTCGCAATTCCCACCCTGATTGGCGCAGGCGCCTACGACACCTGGAAACAGCGGGCACTGCTCGATGCCGCCGATCTGCCGCTCTTCGCCGTGGGATTGATCGTGTCGTTTGCGAGTGCGCTCGCGTGCGTGCACTGGCTCATGCGCTTTGTCGCCACGCACAGCTTCGTGGTGTTTGCCTGGTATCGGATTGTGTTTGGCGGCGTGGTGCTGATCACCGCCGGGACCGGCGTGGTCAGCTGGGCCGACTGAGCGAAGACTGGCGGGAGGCCTCGACGCCGCGAGGCCTTCACGCAGCAAGTCACGTCAGCGATGCCAGTGGCCGCGGCCCTGCCCATAACCATGCCCATAGCCGCGCCCGTGGTGATGGCCGTGGTGATGATGCGGGCGGCCATGGGTAATCACCACCACCGGCGCGCTCCGATAGATCACGGCCGGCGGCGCACTGTAGGTGTAGGCAGGCCCATAGACGGGATGGGTGCCATAGACCGGCGGGTAGTAGGGGCCCGGAGCGGTATAGACGACCTGAGGTTGGTACGGCTGCGGGTAATACACGACCTGCGGCGCAGCCCTTACCCCCGGATCGTGTGCGCTCTGCGCAGCGCCCGCGAGTGCACCGATCACCCCGCCGGCGATCGCGCCGTCACGCCCGCCAAACGCCTGCCCCAGCAACGCGCCGGCACCCGCCCCCACCACCGCCCCCAGAACCGCATCACTTGCCTGCGCAACCGGCGGCAGCGCCAACGCAAGCAGACAGACACTGAGCGCAACCGGGAATCGGGACTTCATGATCGATACTCCTGGGGATCTGACGGTTAGGACAGCCCGACAGTACCGGGAACCGGCAACCTTCAACTAGACCATCTCTGCAAGATTTGTAAGCAATCATGTAGACTTAATGACTTACCGGTCAGTAGTAAGCTGGTTTGTCTACCCCCTCCCGCTATGGCCAATCCCTCGCCCTACCCATCCACTGCGTCCCCGCGCTGGGAGCGCCGCAAGGAAAGTCGTCCGGCCGAGTTGCTCGAAGCCGCGCTTAACTGCTTCGTCGAGCGCGGCTACGCCGCCACGCGCTTGGAAGACGTCGCCTCTCGCGCAGGCGTGAGCAAGGGCACGCTCTACCTCTATTACGACGGCAAAGACGATCTGTTCAAGGCGGTCATCCGCAGCAACGCCCTGCCCCTGATCGAAGCCTTCCGTCAGGACATCCAACGCTCCACGCTCGCCAGCGCCGAACTGCTAGGCCGGTTCTTCCACGACTGGTGGCATCAGGTCGGCGAAACCCGGCTCGCAGGTATTGCCAAACTGATCGTAGGCGAAGCGGGAAACTTCCCCGACATCACCCGTTTCTTTCTCGAAGAGGTCACGCTTCCCACCTGGCAGTTGTTGGGCTCAATCCTCAACCGCGGAATCGCGTCGGGTGAATTCCGTCAGGTCGATGTTGAGGCCGCCACCGTCCTCTGGATGTCGCCATTGATCCTGAAAGCGATCTGGATGCGCTCGATCGCACCCAGCTGCGCCGAGATCGAGGTCGTACCCACCGAACGCTTCCTCAGGACCCATACCGATCTGGTGCTGGCGGCGCTCAAGCCCATGGGGGCGACATCGTGAGCCGAGGCCGGACGCTGGGGCTGATCGTCGTCGGGCTTGTCATCGCAGCGGGCGCTCTGGTGGCGTGGCAGCGCTCGCAACAAAAGCCTGTTGCGCAGTCACCCCAGCCACCGGCGGCGAGCACAGCGCGTGCGCTCGAATTCTCGGCGGCCGAAGTGATCAAACTCGAGCCGGTCGCGCTCACCCGCGTCGTGCCCATCACCGGGACGCTCACCGCCACCATCCAGACCATTGTCAAATCGCGGGTCTCGGGCGATGTCAGCGAGATCACGGTACGCGAGGGCATGTCGGTGAAGGCGGGGGAGCGGGTGGCCAGCATCGACCCGACCGATTTCCAGTTGCGGGTGAGCGAACGCGAAGCAGCGCTTCGGTCAGCGCAGGCGCAGCTCGAGCAGGCGCGCCGTACGCTCGCAAACAACCAGGCACTGCTCGAGAAAAACTTCATCTCGCAGAACGCCTTTGACAATGCCCGCTGGAGCGTGGATGTGGCCAGCGCAGCGCGCGACAGCGCCCAGTCGCTGCTCGACCAGGCGAAAAAGTCGCTCGCCGATACCCGCATTACTGCTCCGATGTCGGGCCTGGTGTCGCAACGCTTTGTGCAGCCGGGCGAAAAGGTCTCGCCTGACAATCGGATTCTGTCGATCGTCGATCTGTCACGCCTGGAGGTGGAGGCGCAGGTGCCCGCCGGAGAGGCAGGGAGCCTGCGAATCGGTCAGCGGGTCACGATGCGCATCGAGGGCGTCCCGGAGGCCTTCGGCGGTCGCGTGCTTCGGATCAACCCCGCCACCCAGGCGGGCACCCGGGCAATTGCGGTCTACATCGGCCTCGATCGGGGCGATGAGCGCCTGCGCGCGGGTCTGTTCGCCCAGGGCTCGCTGATTCTCGAGACCCGGGAAGGTGTCATTGCGGTTCCGCCGGCTGCGGTTCGGGACGCGGCAGGCCGACGGTTTGTCTACCTGATCGAAGGCGAGGTCATTGCCGAACGTGAAGTCCGGCTGGGCCTTCATGACGACACGGCCCGCGCACCCGCCGGCGGACTGGGTCTGGTCGAGGTGGTATCCGGGCTTGCTGCCGGCGATCGGGTGATCGCGATCAATGTCGGCCTGCTCCGACCCGGCGCGCCCGCACGCGTTGGCGCACGCTGACCGAAGTCACCAGACACCGCTCCGATGTGGCTCACCCGCGTCTCGGTCAACCACCCTGTCTTTGCGACGATGATGATGCTCGCATTCGTCGTGCTCGGGCTCTTTTCCTACAAGCGCCTGTCGGTGGATCAGTTCCCCGACATCCAACTGCCGGTGGTGGTGGTAAGCACCGAATATCCAGGCGCTTCGCCCGACGTGGTCGAGGTCGATGTCTCGCGAAAGATCGAGGAGCAGGTCAATACAATCAGCGGCGTCAATGAACTGTTCTCGCGCTCGTACGAAGGCTCGTCCGTCGTCATCATTCAGTTTGATCTGTCTGTCGACCCCGCTCAGGCCGCCCAGGATGTCCGGGAAAAAATCGCGCTCGTACGGCCCAGCTTCAGGCCCGAAGTCAAGGAGTCGCTTGTCACCCGGGTCAACCCGGAAGACAACCCGGTCATCTCGGTGGCGCTCCAGTCCGACACCCGCGGTGCGCGCGAACTCACCACACTCGCCGAACAGATCGTCAAGCGAAGGCTGGAAAACGTTCGCGGCGTAGGACGCGTGACCGTGGTCGGCGGGGTGCGCCGCGAAGTCCTGATCCAGCTCCGCCCGGCCGACATGGAGGCGTTCCGGGTGGGCGTCGACCAGGTCATTTCCGCGCTTCGCACCGAGAATCAGGAACTGCCTGCCGGCACGCTGATCGCAAGCGATCGCGAACAGGTGGTACAGATCCGCGCGCGCATGCGCTCCGTGGAGGAGTTCGAGCGGATCATCGTCGGTCGCCGCGGCAATCAGCCGATCCGCCTCGCGCAGATCGCCGATATCGTCGACAGCGAACAGGAGCGCGAAACCAGCTCGCTCGTCAATGGCGCACGCGCGGTATCGATCGACGTGGTGAAAGCGCAGGGCGAGAACACCATCGCGGTGGTCGACGGCGTCAGAAAAACCGCCGAGGCGCTCAGCAACGCCCAGCTGCCGCCCGACGTGAAGCTCGTTGTGGTGCGCGATGCCTCCACGTCCATTCGCAACTCGGTCTCGAGCGTCCAGCGCAATATCGTCGAGGGTGGGCTCCTCACTGTTCTGATCGTGTTCCTGTTTCTGTCGTCATGGCGTTCAACGGTCATCACCGGGCTCACGCTCCCGATCTCGCTGATCGGCACCTTCCTGGTGATGTACGCCATGGGCTTCACCATCAACCTCGTGACGCTCCTCGCGCTGTCGATCTGCGTGGGCCTGCTGATTGATGACGCAATCGTGGTGCGCGAAAACATCGTGCGTCACCAGGCAATGGGCGAGGACCATCGCACCGCATCGCTCAAGGGAACCGCCGAAATCGGACTGGCTGTCACAGCCACCACGCTCACCATCGTGGCGGTGTTTCTCCCGATCGGATTCATGGGCGGCATCATCGGCCGCTTCTTCAAGGAATTCGGTGTCACGGTTGCCTTCGCCGTGCTCCTGTCGATGTTCGTCTCGTTCACGCTCGATCCCATGCTGTCATCGATCTGGCATGACCCTGATGCGCACGGCCCCCGGGGCCGTGGTCCGATCGCGCGGCTCCTGCGCCGTTTTCAGGCGCTGATGCAAAGTCTGGAGCGCAGCTATGTGGCGCTCCTTCGCTGGGGACTGGCGCACCGCGCGCTCACCATGACGCTGGCACTGGTCGCCTTCTTTTCCGCGTTTCCGCTGGTGAGCAAGGTGGGCAAGGAGTTCGTTCCGCAAGCCGACAACAACGAGTTCTACGTCCAGTTCTATACACCCGCCGGATCGCCTCTTTCCTTCACCGAACAGCGCCTGAAAATGGTCGAGGCGGCGCTGCGCGAATTCGAGGGTGTGACGCTCACCTACGGCACGATCAACACCGGCGTCGCGCTCGGGCGAAACTACGCAAGCGTGTTCGCGCGCCTGGTCGACCGGTCAGAGCGCAACCTGTCGGTTCAGCAAATGCGGGCCCCGGTGCGAGAGCGCCTGAGGACCATCCCCGGTGTCACCCTCACCGATCTCGGCAACCTCAACACCGTGGGATCAGGCAAGCCCATCCAGATCAGTGTTCAGGGACAGGACATCGGCGAGCTCGAACGCATCGGCCAGCAGGTTCAGGAAGCGATGCGGGCCGTTAACGCTCAGCTCAAGCGCGAGGCAATCGTCGAAATCGACAGCAGCTCCAAGCCTGCCAAGCCCACCGTCACGGTGGAGATCGACCGTGCGCTCGCTTCCGACCTGGGGCTGAGCGTCGCCCGCTTGTCGCAGTCACTGCGTCCGCTCATCGCGGGCGAATCGGCCACCACCTGGCGCGCACCCGACGACGAAAATTATGATGTCCGCGTTCGGCTGCCCGCCGCCGGTCGAAGCTCGATTGCCGACCTTTCCCGTTTGACTCTCGCCTCGTCTCTCCCCGATGCCGACGGGCAACCCCGCATGATTCCCCTGCGTCAGGTGGCCGAACTCACCCCGGGCTTCGGCCCCACGCAGATCAACCGCAAGGCACTGACCCGCGAAGTGCTGATCTCGGCCAATGCGGACGGCATCGCGGCTGGCACTGCGGGTGCGCTCCTGCAGCCCTATCTGGAACGCATCGCGCTGCAACCGGGCTACCGGCTTGCCACGGGCGGGGGCAACAAGGACATGACCGAGTCGTTCAGCTACGCGCTGCAATCACTGGTGCTGGCGGTGGTGTTCATCTACATGATCCTCGCCTCACAGTTCGGCAGCTTCATTCAGCCGGTCGCGATCATGGCGTCGTT
>CAMBZS010000117.1 GCA_945872335.1 Bordetella parapertussis
GCTTCGGCGCATGGCTTCGAGGATCAGGGCCATCATCAACACACCGAACACGATGTCCCAGTCGTCGGGGACGATCGACCGATCGAAAAAGTCGTCGCCGCCCGCGATCAGCCAGGCCGCTACCGCAATGCCACCGGCGGCGAGCAGCCAGTCCCACCACATCACCCGATTGCGAAAGCGCCGCGCAACCGGGAACACCAGGAAAGTGAGGAATAGAACGAACGCAAGATGGGTGGCGCGCAGATGCTCTGGCCTGACGATTGCGTAGGCGGTGTAAAGATGAAACAAGGACATGATCACCGCGACCAGCGTGACGAAACGCGCCAGCATGCCGCCCAGCCGGTTGGTCGCCCCCTCCTCGAGTTCGATCATTTCTTGGGCCCGCGCCATGGCCTCGGCACTGACGCGCTCGAGCGGCTCGGTGTTGCGACCCGGGTCGACGGAAGGGGAAGACATGACGTCTGCTTGTCGGTGTCAACGCGCCGGCGCTACCCCCTGCGGATAACGCCGGGACGAGGCTACTGCGCGATTTTCTGGCCCTTGGTGGCGAGGAACTTCACCGCGCCCGGATGCCAGGGCACAGGGGACGCCTCGCCGCGCTGGTTTTCGAGAACGATGTTCTCGGCCTCCTTGTGGGCGCGGATCAGGTCTTCGCGCTTGTCGAAGATGGTTTGAACGATACGAAACGCTGTCTGCTCGTCAAGATCGCGGTGAGCGACCAGCAGGTTCATGACGCTTGCCTGGCGGTTATCGGCTTCCATCCCCTTGTAGACCGATTTTGCGATGGTGTCGCTCACGTAGAGGTTGCCGTATTTCTGGTTCATTTTGTCGACGAGGTCGGCGTGGTCGATCATCTTGATCTTGGTGCCAGGCGTGTTGGCGAGATCGGAGACGGCTCCGGTGGGCAGTCCGCCCACCCAGAAGAACGCGTCGATCTTTCGGTCCTTCAGGGCGGCGACTGACTCCGCCACGCCAAGGCGCTCCCGCTTCAAGTCGCGGTCCTTGTCCAGGCCTGCCGCCTCGATCAGGCGAAACGCCATGACCTCGGTCGCGCTGCCGCCCGAACCGGTCGAGACGCGCCGACCCTTGAGATCGGACATTTTGGTGATGCCCGTTCCCTCCACCGTGACCACGTGCATGCGATTTGGGTAAAGCACGAGCAGGGTCCGGACCGGGACGGGCTTGCCCTTGAATTTGTCGTCACCCTTCAGCGCGTCGAGCGTGGCGTCTGCCATGGTGAAACCGATGTAGGGCTTGCCGGTGCCAATCAACTGCAGATTGGCCACTGATCCGCCCGTGACTTCCGCAGTGGCCTGCATGCCGGACACATATTTGGACAGCGCAGCGGCGAGACCTCCGCCAAGGGGATAGTAGACCCCGCCGGTGCCACCGGTGCCGATGGACAAATTCTGAGCGCTGGTGAGTGAAGCGAGTCCGAGAGAGAGCGCGGCAATGCCGAGCTTGGCCATTCTTGCGATCATGGGTGTCTCCGTGTTTGTAATGCTGCTCGAATTGAGTATGCCAGAGGCCACCCGGGGGCAGCCGTTGCAGGGGCTTATTGCTTCTCGATGCCGGCACGTTGCACCAGGTCTGCATATTTTCGGGTTTCGCTCGCAAAATACTGCCGGGCGAACTCGGGGGTGCGAACGTTGATGACATTGCCGCCTTTTGCCATTGCGGCCTTCACCTCGGGTTCGGAAAATGCGGTGACAAAGGCCTTGTGCACCCGGCTGACGTCAGCCTCGCTCATTCCCCTTGGCCCCAGCACGCCAAACCACGCCTCGACGATGTAGGAGGGCAAGCCCTGTTCGGCGAAGGTGGGGATGTCGGGAGCGGCCTCCACCCGCTTTTCGGTACCGATGCCGACTGCCTTGATGAGCCCGTTCCTGAGGTGGCCCTGAACACTGGGCAGCGCCGCGGTGCAGAAGTCGATATGGCCACCCAGCAGGTCTGTGAGCATGGGGCCTACGCCCTTATAGTGCACAGCCCGGGCGCGGGTGCCGGATTCGTTCAGGAACATTTCATTGGCCAGATGAATGATGGTGCCAGCGCCGGCCGAGGCGACGGTGGCCTCGCCATTTCGCGATTTCAGCCATTCGATGAACTGCCGGGAACCGTTTGCCGGCACCTTGTTGCTCGCCACCACCACGATCGGCGTATAGCCGATGACGGTGATGGGCACGAAGTCGGCGAGCACATCAAACGGCAGTCTCGCGTAGACGCTTGGAAAGATCACGACATTATTCGAGACCACGCTTAGCGCATATCCGTCAGGCACTGTGCGAGAGAGTGCCTGCAGTCCAACGATGCCGCCCGCGCCCGGCTGATTTTCGACCACCACCGACGAGCCGAGCGCGCGACCGAGGGCGGCTGAGGCTGAACGGGTGATGGTGTCAACGCCCGACCCGGTTGCATTGGGAAGAATGAATCGGGTGACCTTCTCGGACTGGGCGCGCACGGTCTGGGTAAACGGCAGTGAACCAATACCGGCAAGGGCCAAAACCGTGCTGCGGCGCTTGGCGGCTGGGCGGGAACGGGGCATGAGACGTCTCCTTTTGGTTGTGGTTCGATCTTACCGGAGCGCGTGCGCTCTGCCGACGGTGGCCTGCGTATACTCGGGCCATCAACGAGGGGGGCAGAATGTCCGAAGACCTGCTGATTCGTCGCGACGGCGATGTCATGACCATCACGATCAACCGGCCAGCGCGGCGAAACGCAATCAGCCCGGCCGTGGTCGAGGGGCTGAGTGCGTCGTTTCGCGATTCGCGCAATGACTCGTCGCTCCGCGTGATCGTGCTGACTGCAGTGGGGGATCAGGCGTTTTGCGCCGGGGCTGACCTGGCTACCGGTCAGTCATTCAAATTTGATTACGCCGAGCCGCGCTTCCCCATGCCCGAAATGTACCGGCTTGCGCGCGACTGCAACGTGCCCATCGTCGGGCGAATCAACGGCACCTGCATGGCTGGCGGCATGGGACTGCTTGCCATGTGCGACCTCGCTGTTGCAGCCGAACACGCCTTGTTTGGCCTGCCTGAAGTGAAGGTCGGTGTCTATCCCATGCAGGTCATGTCCGTTCTCCAGCACCTCGTTCCGCGGCGCCATCTGCTTGAGCTCTGCCTCACCGGTGATCCGGTGGACGCGCGGACCGCTCGCGAACTGGGGCTGGTGAACCGCGTCGTACCCCGAGAGGAACTTGACTCGGCCGTGAACGACCTGGTGACGCGGCTAGCGGCCCGGTCGCCGACTGCGATCCGGCGCGGCAAATATGCGAGCTATGCCATCGAATCGATGTCGTTCGAGGAGGCTCTTCGTTTCATGGAGGGCCAGATCGGCTTGCTTGCGGGCACCGAGGACGCAGCCGAGGGGCAGCTTGCATTTCGCGAAAAGCGCCCCCCCCGCTGGACCGGGCGCTGACAGCCGCGATCCCTGGGGTCTGTGGCCCCGGCGATCAGCGGCCCGGGCCGAGCAGTGCATCCTTATGCTGGGACAGCGCCGGTACGTCGAAGCCAATGCGCGCAGGCTCATTCCTGAAGTGGATCGGCGAGCCGATTTGCGGGCGGCCTGCCGGATCATGAAGCAGCATGCCGCGCTCCACGAGGTTGGGGTCGGCGAAGGCCTCAGGCAGGGTACGCACCGGCCCCCAGCAGAGGTCCAGCGAATCGAGGATGGGTTCCCACTCGGCAAGCGTGCGCGCTCGAAACGCCTCTGATAAAAACGCCATCACCGGCTGCTGGTGGGGGCCGGGGCCCTTCAGCACCAGGGGAACCAGATCGTCGCGCTTCAGATAGCCAAGCAGCGCGCGAACAAATTTTGGCTCCTGGCCCGCCAGCGTGAGCCGACGGCCATCGCCGCACTCGTAGAAGCGGTAGAACGCCGATCCGCCCGTGGTGCGCTCATGCTGGTTCACCGGCTGACGGCCCTCGGCGAAGGTGGGCCCCACGACATTGACGCAGGCCGAAACGACAGAGTCGAGCATGGAGATGTCGACGTAGTCGCCCTGGCCGCTGACCGTGCGACGGTAGAGCGCCATCAGCACACCTGCCAGTCCGTGCAGGCCGCCCACGATATCGGCAATCGCGACCCCCGGAATGGCCGGCTTGCCGTCTTCGCCGGTAGTAATGCTGGAGGCGCCCGCCATGGCTTCCGTTGCAAGGTCATGGGCAGGGCGGTCGCGCCATCTGCCGGTCTGGCCGAATGCGGAGATGGAGCAGTAAACGATGCGGGGATTACGCGCGGCAATGGTGGCGTAATCGAGACCCAGCCGATCAACCACCCCGGGCCGGAAGGTTTCGATGAAGACATCGGCGGTGTCGCAGAGCGCGAGCAGCGCATCTCGGTCGGCCGGGTTCTTGAGATCCAGGGCGATGCTTTTCTTGCCGCGATTGATGTTTCTGAACATGACAGTGTGCTCGCCATCGCGCAACCCGATATGCCTGGCAGGGTCACCCTCGCCCGGCATCTCGATCTTGATCACATCGGCGCCATGGTCGGCGAGGGCCAGCGTGAGGTAAGGGCCAGGGAGAAAATTCGACAGGTCGATCACACGCAGTCCGGTGAGTTTCATGAGGCAGCCTCAAAGAATCGGAACCCTGATTGTAGGGCCGCAGCCGTACAGTCCGCGCTGGTAAAGTCGCGGCATGTCCGGATTTCGAAAGGTTCGTCATGTCCCGCGCGCTCACCATCATCTCCTCCATGGCCACCCGGCTCCTGCTTGCCGAGCAGGCGGGCCTGTATCGCCTGCGGCGTAGCGTCGCCGTCGATCTGGAGGCGGTGGGTGGCGTGGATGCGGCGAGGCGTGTCGAGGCGGGTGAGGCGTTTGATGTGGTGGTGCTTGCCGACACCGTGATGTCGCGCTTGGCCGAAGCGGGGCATCTGGTTCGGGCAACGGTCGTGCCGCTCGCGCGCTCTGAAGTCGCCGCTGCGGTTCGCGAGGGGGCAGAGCGCCCCGACATCACGTCGGAATCTGGCCTGCGCAGTGCCGTGCTTGCGGCGAAGGCGGTGGGCTACTCCACCGGCCCAAGTGGGCAGCATCTTCTCAAGGTGTTCGAACGCTGGGGCATCATGCCGCAGATCGCTGGCCGTATCGTGCAGGCACCGCCCGGCGTGCCGGTTGGAAAGCTGATTGCCGAGGGGCAGGTCGACATCGGGTTTCAGCAACTGAGCGAACTCATTTCGCTCAAGGGCATCGATGTGTTGGGCCCGGTCGCGCCGCCCGCGCAGATCACCACGGTTTTCAGCGGTGCGGTCGGTGCCCACTCAGCTCGTCCTGACGAGGCCGCGGAGCTGCTCGGCTTCCTTGCGCACTCCGAGCATGCCGAACTTCACCGCCGGCATGGGATGGACCACGCCTGAGCGGGCGCGGTCAGATCAGGCTGCGACTAGCTGAGCAGATCGTCGATGACAGAGCCCAGATCGAAATCGGGGTCGTCAACAAGCTGATCGGCAGGCGAAGGGGGTGTGGCGCTGGCCATCAGCGAATCGAACACGCTGATATGCCCGTCGTCGGGCACTGACCCAACTGACGCCGCATCGGCTGCCGCCAGCGGACTCAACGATTCGGCCAGCGCGGTATCGATCTCGGCGACCAGCCGGTCGAGCGCGCCACTTCTGAGCACGGAAAGTGCGGCTTCAGCCGCAATCACGCCCATGAAAACACCCAGCGCCACCTTGAGGGTGGTGTCGCTGGTGGCGAGTGCCCGCAGTCGGTCAAACCAGCTGTCGGGACTGCGCCGCAGTTCGCCAAGCGCGCGCACTGCAGTGCCGTTGCCGCTTTGCTCGATAAAGCGCTCGGCCGCGGCTCGGCGCTTGGCGATTTCAACGGTTGACAGCGTCTGGCCGCCAACCGTCAGCGTGCCCGAGCTCACTCTGGAACGATGCCGGCTCGGCGCACGGCATCGCCCCACTTGATGGTCTCGGCGCGAATAAAGGCGCCGAACTGCTCGGGACTGCTGCCCACGGGTTCGGCGCCTGCTCGGGCAAGCGTGTCGCGTACCTCGGCAATTTGCAGGATTCGCGTCACCTCGGCGTGAAGACGGGTGATTGCACCCGCCGGGGTGGCCACCGGCGCAACAATGCCGGTCCATCCGGTGACCTCGACGTTACGAAGGCCCTGCTCCAGTGCGGTGGGAACGTCGGGTGCAGCCGATGCGCGGGTGGGCTGTGCCACCGCCAGTGCGCGGAGCTTGCCCGCACGAACCTGCGCGAGCAGGGCAGGCATGGTGCCGAAAATGAAATCGACCTGACCACCGACCAGATCGGTGATGGCCGGGGCCTCGCCCTTGTAGGGCACATGAAGCAGTTTCACGCCGGCCGCGCCAGCCAGGAGTTCGGCCGCCAGATGGCTCTGGTTACCGATGCCCGCCGACGCATAACGCACTGCATCCGGGCGGGCGCGAGCGGCCGAAATCAGATCTTCGGTGTTGCGGAAGGGGCTTGCCACATTGACGGCGAGCATGAAGGCGATCGAGGTGGTCTGGGTGACCGGTGTGAAGTCTCGCTGCACGTCGTAGGGGAGCTTCCGGTAGACGTGCTGATTGATGGTGAGCGTGCTGGGCGAGGTCATCAGGAAGGTATGGCCGTCGCTTGCGCGTGCGCCGGCCTCGCCCGCGATCAGTCCGTTGGCGCCGGGGCGGTTATCGACCAGCACATTGACGCCCAGGGGCTCGGCCAGGCGTTGGGCGAGCAACCGCGCAGCGATGTCGATGCTGCCGCCGGCGGACTGCGAGACGATCAACCGGATCGGTTGCGAAGGCCAGTTTGCGGGCTGCGCATATCCCGCGGGGCTGATCGCGATCGTCGCGACAAAGACCGCAGCGAGCAGCTGTCGGCGCGCGTGGCGAGGGGTTGAGGACTGCAGTAAGCGCATGTGGAACTCCTGAAGACAGGCGAGCGATCAGGGATCGAAGGGAACGATCTGGGCGACATTCGGGCAGCGATCAATTGCGTGAAGTGCATCGCGCAACTGTCGGGCGCGGTGGTCACCCCAGATTGGCCCGGTCAGCGCCTCGAACTTGCGATCAAGGTCAACAGGGTTGACTGGGCGACTGGGCTCACCCGAAGTAATGTGGCACTCGCCCCGCACCTCGCGACCGTCGCGAAGCCGCATCTGCAGGCTCACGCGTTGGAGGCCCGGATAGGCAGCGGTATACGCCGGCTCCTCGGTAACGTGAATGCGCGCGCAGAGCCTGCGAATGGCGGGATCTGCAACCGCTTCGTTGTCAAATGCCGCAAGCCCGGCGCGGCCACCCGCAGCGAGGGTTGCGACGGCGAACGGCACGGAAAAGCGCGTGCCGAACCAATCGGAAGGGTGCTGCTTGGCGAGAAAGGCCGCGAGCCGGTAGGCCTGGATATCGATTCGTTCGATGTCGTCGGGCGAGGGAGGATGGAGCAGCTTGCTCGCGGCATCGTGCCAGGCGTCGATCGCCGAATGGACGTAGCGTGCGGTGGGATAAAGCTTCAGATAGCCATCAGGCAGCAGCCACTGTTCACCCAATCCGGCCACGGCGGCATCGCGGTCGAAACCATCGCCCAGCACCAGGCTGAAGGTGGTGTTCACGCCATCCGAGGGGCCGGTGACGCCCGCCGAGGCAAGGCGAACGGCCATTTGTCCCATCAGGCTACTGTGGCCGGCATACCAGTTTCTTACTGTGGCCCCGTCCAGCATGGTGTGGCGGTTGGTCGCCATGCAGGTTGAGGCTGCGAGGCTCGCGAGCGCACGCATGCGCGCTACGGGATAGCCGGAGAGCCGAGCTGCGACCAGTGCCGCGCCCACGACGCCGAAGGTGCCATGGGGGTTCACGATCAGCTTGACCTTCGTGGCCATGCCGATTCGGGCCACGACTTCATAGGCAAGCGCGAAAGCGGCGAGCACCTCCTGGCCGGGCAGTTCCCGCTCCTGGCCGATTGCCAGTGCCGTGGGCAGCACCTGAATGCCTGGGTGACCGTTGGCGAGTGTGTTGCCTTCGTCAAAGTCGTGCCAGGCGCCAGCCACCCCGTTGAGGAGCGCTGCGTCCTGCGGGTTAGTACGACGGCCGCGCCCGATCACCCACGCTTTTCCGGGAGCGCTGGCCGCAAGCTGCGCGTCCGAAAAGGCGACAAGCTCGGGCGTACGCATGCCCGCAGCGATGACGCCAAGGGTATCAACCAGAATCAGTCGGGCCCGATCCAGCACCCTTGCAGGAATGTCCTCGGCGCGGGTGCTGCCGACGAAGCGCGCGAGCCGCTCCAGGTAGTCAGGTGATGTCTGAGCGACAGCGTCAGTCATGTCGGAATCAGTTGGGTTGAATGCCCGCTGCGCGAACCAGTCGACCCAGCCGTGCAACCTCATCGCGAATTCGTTGCCCGAACGCCTCGGGGCCGTCGCCAACCAGTTCAAAGCCGAGGGTGCTCAACTTCTCCCGTACCGCCGGGTCGTTCATGGCGCGGGAAATCTCCTCGTGCAGCCGGCGAACGATGGCGGGGGGGGTGGCGGCTGGCACCACAATTCCGTTCCAGGCCACATAGCTGTAGCCCGGAAGGCCGCTCTCGGCGACGGTGGGCCACTGCGGCGCAGCGGGCGAACGTTTGGACGAACTGACGCCCAGGATTTTAAGTTTGCCCTCGCGAACGAAGCCGATCACATTGGACATGCCCGAGAACATAACCGGTATTGTCCCGCCCACCACATCAGCCAGTGCCTGACCCATCGCCTTGTGTGGCACGTGATTCATGCGAACACCGCCCAGGTCGATCAGAAATTCCATCGCCAGATGCTGGGCCGAACCGACGCCTGTGGAGGTGAAGTCGATTGCTCCGGGTCGGGCGCGCGCCTGGGCCAGAAGTTCGGCGACGCTCGCCGCGGGAAACGCAGGATGCGCGACCAGGGCGAGCGGTACGGTCGAGGTGAGCGTCACTGCGGAAAAGTCGCGCAGGGTGTCGTACGGAATCTTGGCGTAGAGCACCGGGTTGGCGGCCAGGATGCCGTCATTGGGCATGAAGAGCGTGTAGCCGTCACCGGGCGATTTCGCCACCATTTCGGCGGCGATGATGCCGTTGGCACCAGTGCGATTATCGATGACAACGGCGTGTCCGATCTGAGTGGCGACCTGGGCGGCAATGGTGCGGCCGATGGTGTCCACGGCGCTTCCCGCGCCGAAGGGAATGACCAGACGAAGAGGGCGATCGGGGAATGTCTGCGCTGATGCTGAAAGCGAGGCAGTGGCGATCAGACACCCGGCTGCCGCGCGACGGAGAAAGCCACGGAGCGGTTGGAAACCGAAGCGGTTCGGTGATTGCATGACGGATCCTGATTTTGCGTGGTTCCACTATACCTTGCGTGTCTCGAATCCTTGTCAACCCTGCCTTCCCAGAGCGCTGCTTCGCGGTGCAGAGCACTCGCCTCCAGCCGCTCGCGTCACCTGCGATCCGGCTGCAGCAGACCTGCCGCGTTCGCAATGCGCCAGGCGCCGCGTGCGGCGAGTGCGCCGTCCAGGGTGACGGATCGCTCACCAGCCATGCTCAGCACCGCAGCGTATCGGGCACAAAGCGCGGGCTCGCCCACCAGGTGAACACAAGACGATGTCTCAACCGCCACGCTCTTGCGGGAGTCATGACGCTGATCGGCTGGTGCTGCTCGCACCGAGCGGTTACGCTGCCCCGCGGCCACCTCGGCGCCGATCAGGAGGCCCGACAAATAGTCGGACAGGGCATGGGGTTCGATACGGTTCATCAGGCCTGCGGTTCGCACGGAGAACAGGAGCGTGCTAAGCAACTCGGGTGCGTGCAGGCCACGCGTTGCGCCAAGTTCGAATGCACGCGCCGACCCCTCGCCGGATGCCATCAGTCTGCCCAGAATGCTGTGCTGCGAAAGCACGGCAAAGAGCTCGCCCGTCATCCAGGTTCGACAACCCAGGATGGCGCCGGCGGGACCGCATCGAACCCATTTCGAATGGGTGCCGGGAAGGATGACGGTTGCCCCGTCAGGCAGATCGGCGCCCCACACCTGCGTTTCTTCGCCACGCATGACATCATCAACCGCTTCAGCATGCATTCCGTTGATGCACGCGATGCCAGGGATCAGATGCAATTCGGCCCCGTGACTCAGTTGCACCCTGGTCAGCGCCGCTGCCGCGGCGCCGGGCGTTGTGGGCGCCTGCAGATAGGGCGCTTCGATCCAACCCTGGCGGCTACCGATCATGCCGCTCGCCATCACGACCAATGACGGATCTCTCAGCCAGTCGGCGCAGAGTGAACGAAGTGCGGCCTCGAACTGGCCTTGTTGTACGTTGAGAATGCCGGTTGGCGCGTGACGCTGGGCAATTGTGTCGCCCGCTTCATCGAGCAGCAGCGCTCGCAAATTGGTGGTTCCCCAGTCAAGCGCAATCAGTCGCCCCGGGGCAGTGGATGCGTCAGTCTGCGGTCGAAGGGGCATGGAGCGGCTCACTGAACATCGCGGTGGGCAGGAACGGAGCGACGGCGCTCAGAACTCTAGATTGTCGAGGAGACGCGTTGCGCCCAGCTTCGCTGCCGCAAGCACCACCAGGGGTTCGTCGGCCGTCTGAGGGGGCTGGAGATCGGATCGTCGACGAACGGTCAGATAGTCGGGGTGCCAGCCCCGTGCGGCGAGCGCGTTGAGCGCTGCCTGCGCGCTCGCTGCCAGGGCCGCAGGCGTGCGAAGATCGCCTGCTGCGTGACGGTCTGCGATACGGCGAAGTGCTGCCTGAAGCTGCGGCGCTTCGGCGCGATCGCGAGCGGACAGGTAAGTGTTTCGCGAGGACAGTGCCAACCCGTCGGATGCGCGAGTGGTCTCGACGCCAATAATGGTGATCGGTAATGCCATCTGGCCCACCATCCGCGAGATGATCATCAGCTGCTGATAATCCTTCTTGCCAAAGATCGCCACCTGCGGCTGCACAATATTGAACAGCTTGTGGACGACGGTGGCGACGCCTGTGAAAAAGCCCGGCCGAAAGGCGCCCTCGAGGATGTCGGCGATCTCTGGCGGCGGCGTCACCTGAAACCGCTGCGCCTCGGGGTAAAGCTCGTGCTCATCGGGCGCAAACGCCAGGTCGCACCCCGCTGCGGTGAGCGAAGCCACATCCTGCGTGAGTGTTCTCGGGTAGCGGTCGAAGTCCTCATTGGGCGCGAACTGCAGACGGTTGACGAAGATGCTGGCAACTACGGTATCGGCCTGCGTTCGTGCTGTCGCCACCAGATCGAGATGGCCTTGGTGCAGGTTGCCCATGGTGGGCACAAAGGCGATGCGTTTCCGGGTCGAGAGGACCCGGCGAAGGTCGGCGATGGTGTGAAGGGTCTGCATGGTCAGGACGAGATCCGGCTCAGGGGCGCAGCCCAAACAAAGTACGAGCGACCGCGCGCAGGTCGCAGACTAACGCATCCCGGTGGGTCATCACCCGCAACTGGTGTATGTTCGGGCAGGGTAATTTTTGCGCAGGGTCGTTCTCGCGCAGGGTAATTGGCGTGCATTCGCGCGCTGTTCACAATCGCTTCCGGAGGCTCCGGTGAAACGCAAGCAGCAACCGAATCTGTTGGTAATCCTGATTGATGACCTGCGGTACGACGAGTTTGGCGCGGGGGGCCACCCCTACATGAAGACGCCGCACATCGATCGGATTGCGCACGAGGGCGCCTTGTTCACGCGCGCCTTTCACACCACGCCAATCTGCTCGCCCAACCGCGCCTCGATTTTAAGTGGCCAGTACGCAAGCCGTCACGGCATCATCGACAACGTGGCGCGCGATGCCATGAGTCATCGGCTGCCCAACTACCACCTGGAACTGCAGCGCCTGGGGTATGAAACCGCCCACATCGGCAAATGGCATATGGGTAACGACGGACGCCCGCGCGCTGGCTATGACCGCTGGGTCAGCTATGACGGTCACGGAAGCCTCACCGATCCGGTGCTCAATCACGACGGCCGGTATCGACATCATCGCGGCTACATTACCGACATC
>CAMBZS010000118.1 GCA_945872335.1 Bordetella parapertussis
CGTAGTGCCTCGCCTGGTGGGGTGCCCGCGCCGCCTGCGCCCGTGACAGCGGACAGCGGCGCCGCGCCCGCGCAGCCGGCTGCGCCGCGCCCGCGTTCCACCACCGGTTCAGGTTTTTTCGTGAGTCGTACGGGCCACCTGATCACCAACGAACATGTCGTCCGCGATTGCCGCGATATTAAGCTGGGCGACGGCCAGGCTGCCGAGCTGATTGCCATCGACCGGCGCGCCGACCTCGCGCTCCTCAAGGCTGGCCCGGTCGAGCATGCAGCGGTGCTGAGGGCCGATGCCCGGCCACGTCAGGGCGAAGAGGTGCTCATCTACGGCTTTCCGCTTCGTGGGGTGCTCTCCTCGTCGGGGCAGCTCGGCGCCGGGATGGTGACCGCGCTATCGGGCCTGCGCGACAACCCGCTGCAGATGCAGATCGACGTGCCGGTTCAATCCGGCAATAGCGGTGGTCCCCTGATCGATGCCCACGGTGAGGTGATCGGCGTGGTGGTCTCCAAACTCAACGCGCTCAGGGTGGCGCAGGTCACTGGCGATATTCCGCAAAACGTCAATTTCGCGGTGGCGGCCGCGCCGCTCAAGTCGCTGATTGCCGCGCATGCCGTACCGCTCGCCGTCTCGCCGCGTCCATCGACACCGCTCGCGCGCGAGCTGATCGCGGAAGCGGCACGCCGCTACACGACGGCCGTGCTCTGTGCGCGATAATCCTTGGTTTGAACCAACTGGGAAGCGGGCCATGGCAAGGATCGATGTCACCGAGGCAGTTCAGTCGCTCGGAGCGGGGGAGTCGCGTGCGCTCGCGGCCGGGGGCGAGGAAATCGCGCTTTGCCGTGGCGACAGCGGCGTGTTTGCGGTGGCCGATCTGTGCACCCATGCGCACGCGCGCCTCACGGACGGGTTCGTGCTCGGCGACCTGATCGAATGTCCACTTCATCAGGCGCAGTACCGGCTCGATACCGGCGAACTGGTGGAAGGCCCCGAGTGCCCGGCGCTACGGACCTTCCCGCTCATTGCGCAGGACGGTCGCTGGTTTGTTGAAACCTGAAGCACGGGGCGGCCATGGCTTCGTCTGACACGCAACCGACCGCGCGAGCGGTGGCCCCTGAAACGCCGTTTGAGCCGCCTGGTGTCCGCGTCAAGCCGGAGTGGATCGACTATAACGGCCACATGAACGTGGGCTACTACCATGTGGCCTTCGATGATGCGTCAACGCCGTTTTTTCACTGGCTGGGCCTCTCGCCCGAGTATCGGTCGCATCATCAGGTGACCACCTTTGCGTTGGAGACCCACCTTAACTTTCTGCGTGAGGTGAAGCTTGGTGAGGCGCTTCGCTTTGCCGCACGGCTTCTGTCCTATGACGCAAAGCGCATCCATTTCCTGATGGAAATGTTCCATGCCGGGGAAGGCTTTCTCGCGGCCACCTATGAATCGCTCTCGATGCATGTGGACCTGCGCACGAGGCGTACCGCGCCAATGGGACCTGAACTGCTCGCGCGGCTTGAAGCGGTGATGGGTGCGCATGCGGTGCTGCCGCGGCCGTGGCAGGTTGGCCATGTCATCGGGACACCCGTGCCGCGCGGCTGAATGCGCGCGCTGCTCGCAGCCCGGTCTTGCTCTCAGCGGAAAAGCAGGCTCGCAAGCCCCAGGAAAATCAGAAACCCCATGCTGTCGGTGCTGAATGTGAGCAGCACCGACGACCCGATGGCGGGGTCGCGGCCGCTGCGCTCGAGCGCGAGCGGCACCGCCATGGCAATCAGGGCGCCCACCACCAGGTTGAGGGTCATTGCGAGCAGCATCAGCGCGCCCAGTAGCGCCCCTTGATGCGTGTCCGAATAGAGCCACCAGGCAAAGAGCCCGGCCACGCCGCCCCAGACCACGCCGTTCAATCCTGCGATGGCGATCTCCTTGGCGAGCAGTTGACGGGCGTTTGAGCGGGTGAGCTGGCCCAGTGCCAGCGAGCGGATGATCAGCGTCATGGTCTGATTGCCCGAATTGCCGGCAATTCCTGCCACGATCGGCATCAGCGCGGCGAGCGCCACCACGCGTTCAATGGTGCCTTCAAATGCGCCAATCACGCGCGAGGCGAAGAATGCGGTGCAAAGATTGACTGCGAGCCAGAGCCAGCGGTTTCGCGCCGACTGCCAGACACTTGAAAAAAGGTCTTCCTCTTCGCGCAGACCCGCCTGGGCGAGTGCGACCGACTCGCCCTCTTCGCGGATGACGTCCACCGCTTCGGCCACCGTCACGCGGCCGACCAGTCGGTTGTGGGGGTCGACCACCGGCGCCGAGACCAGGTCATAGCGCTCGAATGCGAGCGCCGCCTCGCTCGCATTGTCGTAGGGCGCAAGCGCAAGCACGTCGCGACGCATCACATCCGACACCAGGACCTCGGGCTGGTTGATGAGCACCCGGTCAAGCGGCAGGCTTCCCTCGAGCTGATCGTGCTCATCGACCACGAAGATCTGGTCGGTGTGATCGGGGAGTTCATCGAGGGTGCGCAGATAACGCAGCACCGCCTCGAGCGAAAAATCGGCGCGCACCGAGATGGTTTCGAAGTCCATCAGTGCGCCGACCGATCCTTCCGGATAGGACATGGACGCACGCAGCTGCTCGCGCTCTTCCTGATTCAAACCCTGCCGGACCGCCTCCACCACGTCGGAGGGCAGGTCGGGCGCGAGTTCGGCGATTTCGTCGGTATCGAGTGTCTCGACCGCCTCGACCAGCTCCTCGGTATCCATCGAGCGGATCAGGGACTCGCGAACCGACTCGGAGACCTCCAGCAGGATCTCGCCGTCGCGCTCGGCCTTCACCAGATCCCAGACGGTGATCCGATCGGTTTGCGGGAGCGCCTCGAGGATGTAGGCCACATCGGCTGGGTGCAAGCGCTCCAACCGCAGCCGCAGTTCGTTCAGATGCTGCCGCTCGACGAGCTGTTCCACCAGAGAGTGGCGTTCAGCGTCTTCACCGTGTTGTTGGCGATGGGCGAGGTCGAGCACCACCCGGTGACGTCGGAGGAGTTCCTGCACCTCGTTTAGGGCGCGTGAGGCTTCCTCGGGATCGCGCTGCTGATCGTCGCCGGAGTCCGGTTCAGCGGTAGCGGCGGGTGTCTCTGCCGGGTCGTTGCGAGCCGGCCTTTCGCGGGCGTGTGCTTGGGTTTCGGTCGGTCGCGCCGGCTCGAGCTCGAGCGACGCCTGCCGGTCCGCAGGGGCGTCCGGCGCGGCGGGGTCCTGGCCCTCGCGGCGGGGGTCGGTGCTCGGGTTCATCGGCGTCTGCGCAGGCATCGGGGAGGGTGAGCCCGAATCGTCTCACAGAGCGCGCCTGCCGCGCGGGCGGTTTGCGCGGAAAAGCGGGCCGTCAGGCGGCTGCGTCCGGGCCCGGCTGAGCGGTGCTGGGGGTGTCCTCTGCGGGGGCCTCCTCGCCCGGGAGATCGTCTGCGCCCATCTCGGAGGAGAGCGAAACAAAACGCGCCTGGACCGAAAGATCCACCTCATCGGGGTCGCTCAGATCGACCACAATCCGTCGCCCCGGCGCCACAGTGGGCAGGCCGGGCAGGCGGAAATAGAACGGCGCACGCGCGAGGCGCACGACGTCTTCGCGCACCACCACTGCGTCGGCGCGGTCGAGCCGCTCCTGCGCGATCCAGCGCAGGCACCAGAGCCGTTCCATGCGCTGCTGAAAATCCTGATAAGCGGTGTGCCGTGCGTCAAACGCGGAGATGATAGAAAAGAGCGCTGCGTCTTTCGAACCAAGCGGCGGCGGCCGGTCACGCAAGAGCGCGAGCAGTTGTCGCTGGTTGATCAGGTCGACATACCGCCTGAGCGGCGACGTGGCCCAGATGTACTGGCTCACTCCCAGCCCTTCATGGGGCAAAGCCTGGGTGCTCATGCGGACCCGCCCCGCCTGCTGCGAGCGGTAAATGCCCGGCACCGCGTGCTCGGCCAGCAACCCCCCCCATTGGCTGTTCGCAAGAATCATCATCTCGGCGACGATCCGGTCAAGGGGCGCATCGCGCAGCCGCTGCTCGATCCGCACGCGCTCGCCATCAGGGCCCCGGTCGATCCGGAAACTGAAATCGGCGCGAAAGCGAGGCTCGGGCTTGCCGCGCATACGCTCGCGGCGCGCGACCGAGGCCAGCGTCACACGCCAAAGGACTCTCAGCGCCGGACCGAAGTGCAAGTCTAGGGCGGTGTCGTCGCCTGCGAGTGCGGCCTCGGTGACCTGCGCCGACACGTGCTCGTGCCGCAGATTGGCCGCGATCGGAACCCGCTCGATCCGCGAGTGTGAGGATTCAATGTCGCTGCCATCCGCGCTCACGTCGAGGTAAAGCGAGAGCGCAGCCACCTCACGCCCCGCGTCGAGCGAATAGCGCTCGACAACCGGATCAGGGAGCATGGTGATTTTGTCGCCGGGCATGTACACCGAGGACATGCGCTCGCGCGCGAGCAGGTCGAGCGGTGAGTCGTGCGCCAGTGCGAGCGCGGGCGCTGCGATGTGGATGCCGATCCGCCAGCGACCGCCCTCGAGCGGCGTCACCGACAGCGCATCATCGATCTCGGTGGTTGACTCATCGTCGATCGAAAAAGCCTGGACGTCGGCCCGTTCGAGCTCGGCGTGCGGGTCGTCGGCGAGCGCCGCAGCTTCGGCGCGTCCTTCGAACCGCAGTCCGGCGGGAAAATGTTCAGCTGCAAAGCAGCCGAAGTGGAGCGCGTGCGCCGACTCGAACGCGCCCACCCGCAGCAGCAGCCGCTCGGGGGTGAGGTGGCTCGTGCGCAGCGCCGCATCGAAAGCGCGCCACTCGATGCTCTGCTTGTCGGGGCGAACCAGCAGGCTGGCCGGTCGCGCTGCCAGTTCCGCCGGCAGTTCACCGGTCCGGAGTCGTTCAGCCATCGCTTCGATCCGGGCCTCGATCTCCCGGCGGCGCGCGAGCGAGGCGAGCGCAGTGCGCACGGTATCCTCTGGCGCGGCACGATACTGCCCGCGGCCCTTGCGCTGAAAATGGATGGGCGAGGCGTGCAGACGCAGCAGGAGTGCTGTGGACTGAATCGCATCGGGCGCAGCGCCGAAATACTCGGCGGCGAGCGTCTCGTAGCCAAACTCTTCCTGCGGGGCGCATTGCCAAAGAAACTCGATGTCGAGCTCCTCGGCGAGCGTCGTGGCGGCGGGCAGCAGCGCCTCGACCGATGGCCGGTCAAAGCGCAGCATCACATGCGCAGCCTTGATCTTTACGCGCCGGCCGCTCGCGAGCTCAACCTGCAGGCTCGCGCCGGCCTCGCTCAGCACGGTGGCGGCCTTGAAGTCGCCCGCCTCTTCGAATAAAACCTGTGTCGCAGCCAACGGCAGCGTCTCCCGTGTGGATCGTCGATGTGGGGTGAGGAACGGCGCGCCGCCCAGGCGGCCCCGCGCGAGCGGCAATCGGCTACATCATGATGCCGCCAGAGACCTCGATTGTGGTGCCGTTGATGTAGCTTGCATCGTCGGAGGCGAGAAACGCATAGACGCGAGCAATTTCCTCGGGCTGACCGAGCCGTCCCATGGGCACCTTGTCGACCATCTTCTGCATCACCGCAGGCGGAATGGTCTCCAGGATGGGTGTGGCGACAAACCCAGGGCACACCGCGACGGTCCGGATGCCTTTCGGACCCAGTTCGCGGCCCCAGGTCTTCGCAAATCCGATCACGCCGGCCTTGGTGGCCGCATAGTTGGTCTGCCCGAAATTGCCATAGAGGCCCACCACCGAGGAGGCGATCAGGATCACCCCGCTTTCCTGCTCGAGCATGGTTGGTACGACGGCCTGCGTGCAGTGAAAGACACCCTTCAGATTGACCGACATCACGCTGTCGAATTGCTGCTCGGTCATCTTGACGAGCCGCGAATCCTTGGTGATGCCGGCGTTGTTCACCAGGCAGTCGATGCGCCCGAAGCGCGCGAGCGTGGCGGCAACCATGGCGTCGACGCTTTCGCGGTCGGTCACATCCACCCGGACAGCGAGCGTCTCGCCGCCAGCCTGCGCCACCGCGGCGCTTGCCGTCTCGGTGCGGCCCGCATTGATATCGGCAAGCACCACGCGTGCGCCCTCTGCGGCAAAAACATGTGCGGTGGCCAGCCCGATGCCGCTGGCGGCGCCCGTGATGATGGCCACTTTGTTCCTGAGTTTCATGAGCGGGTTTCTCCGGTCCGTTCGTGATCGGTTCGTCATTGTGCCGGGAGCTTGATGCCGGCAAAGGCCAGCACCCGTTCGATGTGCTGCTCGAAGTCCGACAGTGCGTGGTCGCTGCCCTCGATCACCAGGGTCTGTGCGCCCGCCCAGGCCGCGACCATCTCGCGCCAGTCCAGCAGTTCGTCGCCGGTGGCGGCGATCAGGAGGCTGCGCTCGGGCCGGCTGACCCTGGGCACCTCGAAGCGGCGCAGCTCCGCAAGATGCTCGGCGATGAACTCGAAGGGCTCATCGCTGTGAAACAGCGTTCCCCGGCCCAGATGGCGGGCGAGCGACTCCGCCGGACGCACTGAGGGGTTCAGCAGCACTGTCCGCGGGCCGCAGGATTCGGCGAGGTGGCGCGCGTAGTAGCCGCCCAGCGAACTGCCCACCACCACATCGCGCTCGGTCGGGGCAATGCGTTCGACGATGAGCGCGATGGCTGCGGCGGGTGAGGCCGGTAGCGCCGGACAGACAAAACCATCTGCCCGCCCCGCCTGGGCCATGGCCCGGCCGAGCAGCTGTGCCTTGAACGACTGCGGCGACGATCGGAACCCGTGAAGGTAGATGACCCGCTCGCACGAATCGCCCGCGAGGCCAACGCCTGAGACGGCCATCAGGGCGTGTCCAGCGCAGCCAGGAGGCGGGCGTGGATGCCGCCGAACCCGCCGTTACTCATGACGAGGATCCGGTCCCCGGCCCGAGCCTCGGCCGCGATCTGCGCGACCAGCCGGTCAAGGTCGGTTTCAACGCTGGCGCGTGCGCCGAGTGCCGTCAGATCGTCGGCGGGGTTCCACGACAGGGCACCTGCATAGCAGTAAATCCGATCGGCCCGCGCGAGGCTGCCGGCCAGCTGGGCGCGCATGGTGCCCAGCTTCATCGTGTTCGAGCGTGGCTCGAAGACCGCGAGGATTCGTTCGCTTCCGCGCGTATGTTCGCGAAGTGCTGCGATCGTCTCGGAAATGGCCGTGGGATGGTGTGCAAAATCGTCGATCACCGCAACGCCGCGCACCTCGCCGCGAAGCTGCAGCCGGCGCCGGACGCCTCCGAAGCGCGACAGGGCCTCAACCGCCTCGCGCGCGTCGACGCCGAAAGCGCTCGCGGCCGCGAGCGCTGCGAGCGCATTGGCCCGATTGTGCGCACCGGGTTGGGGCAATGTGCACAGGCCAAGCGGCGCGCCGCGTCGCAACACGGTGAAACCCGCTGGCGAGGGTGCGCCGCGCTCGGTGAGTTCGCCGATGTTCCAATCCTGATCGGTTAAAAAAGACTGCACTTCGCTCCAGCAGCCGCGTGCGAGCACCCGGGCAAGCGCTGGCGCCTGGGCGTTCACGACCACTTGGCCCGAGCGGGGTACGGTGCGAACAAGATGGTGAAATTGGGTTTCGATCGCGGCAAGATCAGCGAAGATGTCTGCATGATCGAACTCGAGATTATTCAGGATCAAGGTCCTGGGGCGATAGTGAATGAACTTGGAGCGCTTGTCGAAAAAGGCGGTGTCGTATTCATCGGCTTCGATCACGAACGCGCGGCCTGTCCCCAGGCGTGCCGAGCGCTCGAAATCGAGCGGCGCGCCGCCGATCAGAAATCCCGGGGCGCTGCCTGCGCACGCCAGAATCCATGCGAGCATGGCCGTGGTGGTGGTCTTGCCGTGGGTGCCGGCGACGGCGAGAACATGCCTGCCTGCGAGCACCTGTTCGGCGAGCCACTGCGGCCCGGACTGATAGCGTGCCCCGGAATCGAGGATGGCTTCGAGCAGAGGATTGCCCCGGCTGATGGCGTTGCCAATGATCCAGAGGTCGGGGCCGATGCTCAGCTGGTCGGCCCCATACCCCTCGATCAGGTCGATGCCGAGCGCGCGCAGCTGGTCGCTCATTGGAGGATACACGCCGGCATCGCAACCGGTCACCTGATGGCCAGCCTCACGGGCGATCGCAGCGATGCCGCCCATGAAGGTTCCGCAGATACCGAGGATATGGATATGCATCGGAGCGATAATGGCAGAGAGCCGCGATTCTACTGCCATGACTGATCACCCCGATTCTGTTCGACTCGAGATTGCCGCCACCGCCGCCCGCCTGATTGCCGACTCGGGTCTCGACTATGGCGCGGCCAAGCTGAAAGCGGCCCGCCACGTGCTGGGGCGTGCGGCCCCACCACGTGGCGCGTTACCCGACGGTGAGGAAATCGATGCGGCGCTGCGTGAGCATCTCGACCTGTTCGACCCCGATCATGCCGCGCGGGTGGACCGCCGTCGTGAGGTGGCGGCCGAACTGATGGGCCGGCTCGCCGAGTTTCACCCTTATCTCACCGGGGCTGTCTGGAAAGGGATCTGCGCCGATCATGCGCCGATCCACCTGCAACTTTTCTATGACAACGCGAAGGAGGTGGAAATGCGCCTGCTCGACGAGCGCCTGCGTTTCGATGTGCTCACGCTGCCGCATTTTCGCGATCCTCGCGAGTCGGTCGAGGCCTTGGCGTTCGAGTGGCGGCGTGAACCCGTGCTGCTGTCGCTTTACACCGTTGATGATCTTCGCGGTGCGCTGCGGCGTGGCGCGTCCGGGCTTGCCGAGCGGGGCGATCTGGCGGCGCTGCGCCAACTTGCAGGCGCCTGCTCATGATGCCGGTTGACCGCGCGCCGGCGCGCCGCCCGGTGCTGGCGGCGCTGGGAATCGCCTGCCTCGCGGGTGGGGCCTGGCTTGCCTGGCAGGGCGACCAGCCTGCCGGGCCGGGCGAAGCGGCGCTTGAGACTTTTCTGGGCGCAAGCTGGACCGATGCTGACGGACGGCCCTTTGATAGCGCCGCCCTGCGGGGCCGCCCACTGGTGCTCAACTTCTGGGCGACCTGGTGCCCACCCTGCGTGGAGGAAATGCCCGAACTCGACGCGCTCAGCCGCGAACTGGCGCCCAAGGGTGTTCAGGTGGTCGGTATCGGCATCGATTCTGCGGCCAAAATCCAGCAATTTTCTCAAAAATCCGGTTTTTCCTATCCGCTCCTGCCGGCTGGCGCGAGCGGTGCAGAACTCACCCGGGCATTCGGAAACGCTTCCGCGGCCCTGCCCTACACCGTTGTGATTGGGCGCGATGGCCGCATCCGGGAGCGCATTCTGGGGCGCTTCAAGCTGGAAAGCCTCCGGAAGGCAGCCCTGTCAGCAGCTGGGTAAGTATGGGCGCGTTGCGCTTTTTGCTAGGTTCCTGCTTCAAATTGGGCTAAGATTCGCGATCTTTCCTGCATCCGACATCTTTCGCCGCCTCGTCGGTGTGGCGCTCACGCGCGAGTCGATGCGGGCGGCAGGGGTCCGCGCGCCTGGCAGTCGCAGGGCGCGGTCTGAGGGTGGTCCGTCAGAGGTATGAGCATGGATCTCAGAAAACTTAAAACGCTGATCGACCTGGTGTCCGAGTCGGGCATTTCCGAACTTGAGATCACCGAGGGCGAAGGTAGGGTGCGAATCGTCAAGGCGGCCGCACCACAGGCCATCCCGATTCCAACCATGATGTCGGCGCCGATTGCGGTTGCACCTGCCATGGCAGCCGACGGTTCCGTAGCGTCAGCCGCCATGTCCTCCCCGGCCTCGGCCGAGGAACCCGCCAAGGCGCCCACGGGTCACGTGGTCAAGTCGCCGATGGTGGGCACTTTTTACCGCTCTGCACAGCCTGGCTCCGAGGCGTTTGTGTCGGTGGGCAGCAAGGTCCGCCAGGGCGACACGCTCTGCATCATCGAGGCGATGAAGCTCATGAACGAGATCGAAGCCGACTGCGACGGCACCGTGAAGGCGGTACTGGTTGAAAACGGCTCGCCGGTGGAGTTCGGCCAGCCGCTTTTCGTCATCGAACCCTGAAGCCGGCCGGAGCCTCGAATGTTCGAGAAGATCCTGATCGCTAATCGCGGCGAGATCGCGCTTCGGGTGCAGCGCGCCTGCCGCGAACTGGGCATCAAGACGGTCGTCGTGCATTCGCAGGCCGATACTGAAGCGAAATATGTGAAGCTCGCCGATGAATCGGTGTGCATCGGGCCGCCGCCCTCGCGCGAGAGTTATCTCAATATCCCTGCAATCATCAGCGCGGCCGAAGTCACTGATGCCGAGGCGATCCATCCTGGCTATGGCTTTCTGTCCGAGAACGCCGATTTTGCCGAGCGGGTGGAAAAAAGTGGCTTCGTTTTTATCGGGCCGCGCCCCGAATCCATTCGCCTGATGGGCGACAAGGTTTCGGCCAAAGATGCCATGAAGAAGGCTGGGGTGCCGGTGGTGCCTGGGTCCGAGGGCGCGCTGCCCGATGACCCGAAAGAGGTGTTGCGGATTGCACGCGCCGTGGGCTACCCGGTGATCATCAAGGCGGCCGGCGGCGGTGGCGGCCGCGGCATGCGGATCGTGCATACCGAGGCCGCACTCACCAACGCCGTCACCATGACGCGCTCGGAGGCGCAGTCGGCCTTCGGCAATCCGTCGGTGTATCTGGAAAAATTTCTCGAGAACCCGCGCCACATCGAAATCCAGGTACTGGCCGATGGGGGGCGTAACGCCATCTATCTCGGCGAGCGCGACTGCTCCATGCAGCGGCGGCATCAGAAAATCATCGAGGAGGGGCCTGCGCCCGGCATCTCGCGGCGCCTCCTCGATCGCATCGGGGCACGCTGTGCCGACGCGTGCCGCAAGATGGGCTATCGCGGTGCGGGCACGTTCGAGTTCCTGTTCGAAGATGACGAGTTTTACTTCATTGAAATGAATACCCGGGTGCAGGTCGAGCATCCGGTCACCGAACTCATTACTGGCATTGACATCGTGCAGGAGCAGATCCGGATCGCGGCTGGTGAGCCGCTGCGGATCAAGCAGCGCGATGTCACGGTGCGCGGTCACGCAATCGAATGCCGGATCAACGCCGAAGATCCGTACCGGTTCACCCCGTCGCCAGGGCGAATCACCGCCTGGCATCCGCCCGGCGGACCCGGCATACGCGTGGACTCACACGCCTATACCGGCTACGTGGTGCCGCCTCACTACGACTCCATGATCGGCAAGGTGCTCGCTTACGGTGACACGCGCGAACAGGCGCTTCGCCGGATGCGGATCGCGCTATCGGAAATGGCGGTGGAGGGCATCCTCACCAACCTTCCGCTTCATCGCGAACTGCTCGCCGACGCGCGCTTTGTGGCGGGGGGTACGTCAATTCATTATCTCGAGAACAAGCTCGCTCAACGCAGGACCGCCGGCTGACGCATGTTCACCGAGCTCGTGTTCACCGTGGCCGGTGAAGAGGTTGAACGCTGGTCCGATGCCCTGCTCGAGGCCGGTGCGCTGTCGGTCGAAGCCGAGGACGCCGACGCGGATTCTCCCGACGAGCAGGCGATTTTTGGTGAGCCCGGCGAACCCGTGCCGGTGGCGGCCTGGGCGAGAACCCGTCTGCGTGCGCTGCTTGATGGCGACGCCGATGCGGCCGCCGTGCTCGCGCTTGCGGCAGAGCACTGCAGCTTGCCGGGCCCGTCTTTTACGCTGCACCCGATTGCCGACCAGGATTGGGTGCGGCTCACCCAGGCGCAGTTCGAACCCATTCGGGTGGGGCCTCGCCTCATGATTGCGCCGAGCTGGCATCTCGAGGCGGTGCGGCCCCATGTCGAGGGCGCGCAGCTGATCATGCTGGATCCCGGGCTTGCGTTTGGCACCGGAAGTCATCCGACCACG
>CAMBZS010000119.1 GCA_945872335.1 Bordetella parapertussis
CGATTACGTGATTGCCCAAGGCTACGAGGCGGGTGGACATACCGGCAAGATTGCCAATTTTCCGCTGATTCCAATGGTGGTCGATGCGGTCACACCCACGCCTGTCATCGCCGCCGGCGCGATCGCGGATGGTCGAACGCTGGTCGCGGGACTCTCGCTCGGCGCAGTCGGCGCCTGGGTCGGCACTGCCTTCCTCCTCGCCGAGGAATCCGATCTGTATCCGGTTCATCAGGAAGAAATCATTCGCGGCAGCGCCGAAGATTTCGTCATCACGCGTGCCTACACTGGCAAGACCGCGCGCGACTATGACAACGACGTAATCCGGGCCTGGGACCAGTCGGGCCTCAAGCCGCTTCCGATGCCGCTTCAAGGGGTTCTGATGGATGATTTCATCGCAGCCGCGGACGCAGCCGGACGCGCCGACCTGATCAACAATCCGGTGGGTCAGATCGGAGGCATGCTCAAGAAAAGGCGCCCGGCTCGCGAGATTCTGCTAGGTATGGTGCGTGAAGCCGAGGACGTCCTGGGTCGGCTTCAGTCGATGCGAGCGGCGTGAACATGACAGCCGCAACGTCTCTTTCGGATATCGATTCACCGGGTCCGCTATCAGGACTGCGTGTGCTAGAGATCGGGTCTGGCACCAACGCGCCCTATGCGGCCAAGCTGCTGGGCGATTTCGGCGCCTGTGTCGTCAAGGTGGAAGCGCCGGCAGGAGATATCTCGCGAACACGCGGTCCGTTCCCAGCCGACCGCACCGATCCCGAGGCGAGTGGTCTGTACGCGTACCTCAATCTGAACAAATTCGGTCTGGTCGCTGACCTCGATACCCCAGCCGATCAAGACATCGTCTTCAAGCTGCTGGCGGACTGCGATGTACTGGTCACCAACCTGCACGCCAATGCACTTGCGCACGCAGGACTCGCTCCCGACACCCTTCGCAAGCGCTATCCGTCGCTCGTCATCGTCACGTTGTCGCCCTTCGGACCGGATCCTGTATGGGGGGACAGACTGGGCGATGAACTCATCACGTTCGCGATGGGCGGCCTTGCCTTCAGCACTCCAGGCATGCCCGACGCCGCCAATGATCGCGAGTCCGAGCCGCCGCTTCATCCGAACTGCTTTGCCGCCGAAACCCTGGCCGGCCTGGTCAGCGCAAACGCGATACTCGCAGCACTCAACTACCGCGCACGAACTGGCAAGGGTGGCCATATCGAGCTCAGCCAACATGCCACCGTGGCATCGCTTCAGCATCGTGACGTCACCACGCATTCCTATCTGGGCGGCGAATACGAGCGGCTGCTCAACCCGCTTACGATCGGTCGGATGCCCAATTTCTATCTGCCATGTCGCGATGGTTGGGTCACCATTGCCGCGCCAATGGTCGAGCACTGGGACCGCTTGGTCGCCGGCATGGGGCATCCTGAATGGGCCACCTCAGCGCGCTTTTCCACGCCGAAGGCGCGTACGGAAAACTGGGTAGAGCTGCGCAACCGGCTGATCGACTGGACCATGACGCTTACGGGCGACCAACTCTTCGATTTCGCAAACGAACAACAGCTGCCGATCTTCCCGTTTTATTCAGTGAAAACTGTCTCCGGCACCGACCATGTACGTGCCCGCGGTTCGCTGGTGACCGTGCCGCTCGGCGACACGACGGCTCGAATGCCTGCTGCCCCAGTTGGCATGCGTCGAACACCCTGGTCGATCCGTCGGCCTGCACCCCGCCTGGGCGAACATGACGACGCGCTGCGTACTGGCGGATGGCCACAGGTTCGCCGCGACCGCCGCTGGTCCATCGACCCGTCCGCCCAAAAGGTGGCGTCGCCCCCCCTGCGCAACGCCGCAGACGGCTCGGCCTACCGACCTCTTGCCGGAGTTCGAATTCTCGACCTCGGTCAATTCATCGCCATTCCCTTTTGCACCTTATGGCTTGCCTGGATGGGAGCCGAGGTCATCGTTGTGGAATCAGGCCGACGGATGACCTCTCGCAGCGCCCCACCTTTTCTTCCGGGCCTCGAGGGCAACCCGAATGCCAGCGGTTACTTCAATTTGCTGAACGCCGGCAAGAAAAGCGTCCGGGTTGACATGACCACCGCCGAGGGCAGGACGCTCGTCCGCTCGCTTGCCTGCAAGGTCGATGTGTTGGTCGACAATTTTTCAACCGGGGTGGTGGAAAAGCTTGGACTCGACTATGAAACGCTGCGACACGACAATCCGGGGCTCATCGCAGTATCGTGCGGGGCGTTTGGGCGCAGTGGTCCCATGCGCATGGCGCGCGGGCTGCACAGTGCTGTCAACCTTTACTCGGGTGTAGCCGACGTCACAGGCTATCCGGGCGGCGGTCCGAGAATCCTTGGCGGCGTGTTGCCCGATCCCCTTGCTGGTACCTATGCCGGTTTTGCCGTCATGGCGGCACTCACGGAACGTCGCTCGAGCGGCGTCGGTCAGTATGTCGATCTCGCGATGTATGAGGCGATGATGACACTGATCCCAGAGGCTGTGATCGACCTGAGCGTCAACCAGCGAGAGCCCGTTCGCGCTGGCAGCCGTGACTCACAACACGCGCCTCATGGCATCTTCCGATGCAAAAGCGAGGGGGATTGGGTCGCCATCAGCGTTCGCGATGACGCGGGCTGGCAGAAGCTGTGTGCGGCTGTCGGCCATCCGGAATGGCTCGGCGATGCGCGATTCGCAGGTGCTGCTGCGCGACTCGCTCACGTCGCTGAACTCGAGCAAAAGCTCACCGCGTGGACGCTCGGGCACAGCGCGGCCGAGGTCGCCGAGATTCTTCAATCTGCCGGGGTTGCGGCAGGCCCGGTCATACGCGTCGATCAGCTCCTCTTCGACCCGCTACTGAGCCGGCGTGGAACGATTATCGACACCGAGCACCCTCTGGTTGGCAAGCGCACCCAATTGGGGCTGCCATGGCGTACGGACACCGGTGCGTTCCAGTATGAACGGGCGCCTCTACTCGGCGAACACACCCGTGAGGTTCTCGCTGATTTCCTCGGCATTGATGACGCCGAGTTCGGCCGCCTGGAGCGTTGCGGCGCACTGGCTTGAAAGGATCATGTCCATGCAATTTGATTTCACGGATGATCAGCGCGCGTTCCGGGCCGAGGTCCGGGCGTTTCTTCAGCGCGAACTTACGCCCGAAATTTGGGCTAAACACCGCGACACCGGCGAGCAGGGCATGTGGAGCGTCCCGTTCACCAAGGAATTTCGCCGCAAGCTTGGCGCGGCGGGCTACATCGGAATGGGGTGGCCCAGCGAATACGGCGGTGGGGGACGCAGTCGCATCTTTCAAGCAATTTTCTGGGACGAGATGGAGTATGCCCGGGCGCCGGGTCTGGATCGCTCGATCACTTATGTGCCCAATACATTGCTGGCGTACGGGTCGGCCGCACAGAAAGAGGCCTTGCTGCCGCGCGTGATGCGCGGCGAGCTTGCCTGGTTCGTGGGATACAGCGAGCCCGAGGCAGGCTCGGATCTGGCCAACGTCAGAACGCGGGCGAGCGACGACGGCGACTCGCTCCTCGTCACGGGGCAAAAGGCCTTTTCGAGCGACGCGCACATGGCGGACTACAGTCTCGTGTTGGCGCGTACCGATCCTGAGTCTTCTCGCCACCGCGGGCTCACCCTCATGATCGTCGACATGAAAGCGCCTGGGGTAAACATCAGCCGCCACCCCACCCTCGCAGGCTGGACACATCACGCCGTGTACTTTGACGGCGTACGCGTTCCAAAATCCATGGTGCTGGGGGAGATCAACGAAGGCTGGAAGGTGGTGATGGGCGCTATCGATTTCGAGCGTGCTGCGCTGGCAAGTCATGGACTGGTCGCGTTTCAGCTCGATCGCCTGCTTGACTGGAGCCGTCGCGGCAGCGGCCATGGCCCCGCTCCGATTGAGGAGGCCACGGTCCAGGACGAACTTGTACGGCTCGCGATCGAATCAGAAGGTGCCCGACTCACCACGTATTGGCTCGCATCGCTGCACGCGAAAGGCCTGATGCCTCAGCACGAGACCTCGCTTGCGGTACTGGTCAAACGTGAAGCGGCGCGCCGGTTCGACGCCTCGGGCCTTGAAATGCTGGGTGCGTTCGGGCCATTGCGGCACGAGTCCCCAGGAGTGCAGCTCGACGGCGATGTAGAGCTTGAATACCGCGACCGCCTCTACTTCCAGTTCGCAGCTGGCGGCTTCGACATTACGCGCAATGTGATCGCAACGCGCGGACTTGGACTTCCCCGCTGAGGCACTAAAATGGATATCACGCTCAACGAAGAGCAGTCGCTGATCGCACATACCGCGCTCGAATTTGCGCGGGAGCATGCGCCCCCCGCCCGTGTCCGCGAACTCGAATCCACCGAAAATGGATTCGACCCGAGCGTCTGGCGACGGATGGCGGAGATGGGTTGGGCAGCTGCCGCGCTGCCGGAGAAGCACGGTGGAGCCGGCCTGGGCCTCTTCGAACTCTCGCTCATTTTTGAAGCACTTGGTCAAGCATCCTTGCCCAGCCCCCTATTCGCCACCATTGTTGAGGCGGGTCTGCTGCTCGCGCAAACAGGAAGCGATGAGCAGGCATCCCATTTGCTGCGTCCCGTCGCATCGGGCGCAACGCTTCTCACCGTCGCGTTGATGGAACATTCAGGTAGCCTTGCCCCCGAGGCCATCACGCTCAGCCTCTCGAATACTGGCGAGTCTCTGTGTATCGATGGAACCAAGTTGTTTGTGCGCGATGCGGGCGTCGCCCAGGCAATCCTCTGTGTCGCTCGGAGCGGCCCGGCGCCCAACGATCTTTCGCTCATCCTCGTCCCAGCGGATGCGCCCGGTCTGAGGCGAACCCGAATGGCGGCCGCCGGCGGCGAAGCGCTTTGGCAGGTTCATTTCGACAAGGTACAACTCCCCGCGAGTGCCTTGATCGGCCAGCGCGGTGCGGTATGGCCGTATGTGCAGTCCATGATCCAGCGCTCGGCTGCCATGAAGGCAGCCGAACTCACCGGTATCGGACAGGCCGCCCTTGATCTGACGGTTGCCTATGCGCGAGACCGGATTCAATTCGGACGCCCGATCGGCAGCTTTCAAGGCGTGCAACATCACTGCGCAGAGATGGCGCGCGATCTCACCGTGACTCGGCTGCTGGCGCGACAGGCTGCAGCGCGAATCGATAGCGGGCGCGATGCGCAACGAGAGGTTTCGATGGCCAAAGCCAAGGCAAGCGAGGCTATTCCCGCTCTCACCCGTACTGCGCACCAGATTCACGGCGCTGTGGGCTATTACCGAGACTACCCGCTCGAGTTGAGTTATCACCGCGCAATCGCGGCAGCCGCGAGTTATGGAACCGCCGCAGACCATCGCCGCGCTTTATCCCGTCTGCTGCGTGAGGATTCCCTTGCATTTCGCGGAGACAATCCATGAGTTATCAGTATCTTCAGGTGGCGCAAGATCCCCAGGGCATCGTACTTGTGACGATTGACGATCCATCAGCCAAAAATGCAGTCAACTGGACGATGAACGCCGAACTGGTTCAGGAATTCGCGCGTATCGAGCGCGATCCGGCCGCACGCGCCCTCATCATTACAGGGTCGGGTACCATTTTTTGCTCCGGCGGCAATATCCGCCGAATGACCTCCGAGGGTAAATCTCTCGAGCCACCCGAGCCCACGCTGCGAGAAGAGCTGTTCCCTTTCGAAGCCGACATCCGGAAGGTTGTGGTCGATCTCCGAAAGCTCTCCAAACCCGCAATCGCGGCGGTCAACGGACCCGCCATCGGATCGGGCATTGGAATTGTCGCCGGCTGCGATATTCGACTTGCGTCTTCGAATTCGCGATTTGGCTGGGTCTTCACCCGTCGGGGTATTGTCCCGGATGATGCGAGTCTTGCACTCATGCCGCAGCTGATCGGCTATGCGAAGGCCTACGAGTGGGGAATAACGGGCCGCACGCTCACCGCCGAGCAGGCCCGCGACATCGGGTTTGTGAGCGAGGTTGTTGAGCCGGAGCGGCTGCTCATCCGCGCGCGCGAGCTCGCCATGGAGATCATCGACAACGTCCCTCCAATTACGGCTCAGGCGTTCAAACTGGCGCTCACTGAGGCGCTCGAGCGCCCCATAGAAGAAGGCGTCCGTCTGGCAGAACGCGCGCAGCGGGTGGTACGCGAAACCCGTGACCACCACGAGGCGCTGAAGGCGTATGCCGAAAAACGCCCCCCGGTCTGGCAAGGACGCTGACCAACACAGGGTTTGCAAGGCGGGGGTTATGTTGTATAAGCGCCGCGCGGCCTCCGCCCGTGCGGGGAGTGCGCTTGTCTGTTGATACCGGAAATCCCCATGGATACTGCCTACCTCATCGAAGTCGCCAACCTGCTGCTGCGCTGGGCGCATGTCATCACCGCGATGGCCTGGATCGGCTCCTCGTTCTACTTCGTGATGCTGGACAACAGCCTCACCCCGCCTGTTCACGATGACCTGAAGAAAAAAGGCGTCGATGGCGAAATGTGGGCTGTTCACGGCGGCGGCTTCTACCACTCCAACAAATACATGGTGGCGCCGCGCTGGCTACCCATTCCGCAAAACCTGCACTGGTCGTTCTGGGAAAGCTACTCCACCTGGCTCACCGGCTTCGCGCTGTTCACCACCCTTTACCTGTTCAACGCAGGCACCTACCTCATCGACAAGAGCGTGCATGACTGGTCGCCGTTGGCGGCTGGCGCCACGGCGCTCGGGTTTCTGGTGGCATTCTGGGTGATCTACGACGGCATCTGCCGAATGCTGGGGCAGCGGAAAAACGGAGACCTGATCGTGGGTTTGACGGTCACCGTGTTCATCATCGTGGCCTCGTGGCTCGCCTGCCAGTTGTTTGCGGGGCGCGCAGCCTTTCTGCTGGTTGGCGCCATGATCGCCACCGCGATGAGCGCGAATGTGTTCGTATGGATCATTCCCGGCCAGAAGAAGGTGATCGCCTCACTGCGGGCGGGTGAGAAGCCCGACCCAGTTCATGGCTGGCGCGGCAAGCAGCGCAGCGTTCACAACACGTATTTCACGCTGCCTGTCATCATCGCCATGCTTTCCAATCACTACGGCTGGCTTTATCAGGGCCCGCACAACTGGATCGTGCTGTGCCTGATGATGCTGGGCGGCGCTCTCATCCGCCACAGTTTTGCGGCGCGCCACAAGGCGCATGTGCAGGGACGTCGCACGCCCTGGGAGCATGCCATCGTGGGTACGCTGGTGATCGCAGGTGTCATGGTCGGGCTCGCGCCCAAGCCCCCTTCTGCGGCTGACAACGCGGCGCCCGCCACCTTCCAGGCGGTGCAGGCGATTGTGGCTGAACGCTGCGCGGCATGCCACAACGCGCAACTGCAAAGCAAGCACGTGGCGCTGCACACGCCCGCGCTCATCAAGCAGCATGCGCTCGCGGTCTATCAACAGACCGCAGTGCTGAAGCTGATGCCGATGAACAACGCCACCGGCATCACCGACGCAGAGCGCTCGGTGATCCGCCGCTGGTACGAGGCCGGCGCCAAGACTGAATGACGCCAACCGGCCACGCGAACCCGCCCACCGCCACCACCAACCGACCGCCGAGCGCCACACCATGGGACGACTTAGCACACATGTTCTTGACACCGCGCACGGATGCCCGGCTGCGGGCATGCGCGTCAGCCTGCAACGCATCGATTCAACCGGCACGGCCGAGATGGTCAAGACAATCACCCTCAACGCTGACGGCCGAAATGACGGTGGGCCCCTGCTCGATGCCTCAGGCATGGCAGTCGGTCGGTGGCGTCTGGTGTTTGAAGTGGCGCCGTACTTCCGTGCGCGCGGCGTCACGCTTCCGGACCCTCCCTTCGTCGATTCGGTCCAGATCGATTTCGGCATCGCCGACGCGCAGGGCCATTACCATGTGCCGCTATTGGTCAGCCCCTGGAGCTGGAGCACCTACCGCGGATCCTGACGCCATGACCAGCCCATTGCGCAAACTGCCCCTCGCGGGCCTCAAGGTGGTGGAATTCACCCACATGGTGATGGGCCCGACCTGCGGTCTGATCCTGGCCGACCTGGGCGCCGAGGTGATCAAGGTCGAACCTGTAGACGGCGACCGAACCCGCACGCTGCTGGGCTCGGGGGCCGGGTTCTTTCCAATGTTCAACCGGAACAAGAAAAGCATACGGATCAATCTTCAGCATCCCGAGGGAGCTGCGGCTGCTCGCGATCTGTGCCTCGCGGCCGACGTGGTGATCGAAAACTTCAAGCCCGGGTCCATGACCCGCTACGGACTCGACTACGAAAGCCTCGCCGCGCGCGAGCCGCGGCTGATCCATGTGAGCCTGAAGGGATTTCTGCCGGGGCCCTACGAGCATCGCACCGCACTCGATGAAGTGGTGCAGATGATGGGCGGACTCGCCTACATGACGGGCCGGCCGGGCGATCCGCTACGGGCGGGCACCAGCGTAAACGACATCATGGGCGGCATGTTCGGGGCGATCGGGGTGATGGCTGCCCTCATCCAGCGCGGTATCAGCGGGCGGGGGCAGTCGGTGCAGGCCTCCCTCTTTGAGAACAACGTGTTTCTGGTGGGCCAGCACATGCTGCAGCATGCGATCACCGGCGTAGCCGCCGAGCCCATGCCCAACCGCATTTCGGCATGGGCGGTGTACGACGTGTTCACGGTGCGCGATGGCGAACAGATTTTTCTTGCGGCAGTAAGCGACCCCCAATGGAAAACATTCTGCGAGGCATTCGGATTTCACGACCTGCTGGCTGACCCGGCGCTCGCCAGCAACAACCTGCGGGTGGGACTGCGGCACACGCTGATCCCGGAATTGAAAAAGCGCCTTGCAGACTTCAGTGCAGCGGAACTCGCCGCCCTTTTCGAACGCGAGGGACTGCCCTATGCGCCCATCATGCGCCCCGAACAGCTGTTTGACGACCCTCACCTCAAGGCAACCGGTGGGCTGGCGGAGGTGCGCCTCACGGATGGCCCCGGCGCGGGCGGCACCGCTCAGGCAGCGCTCCTGCCGCTTGCGCTGAGCGGCGACCGTCTGGGCGTACGAATGCAACCGCCTTATCAGGGCGAGCACACCGAGGCGCTCCTCGCAGGACTTGGCTACCCGCCCGAAAGAATCGCCGCCCTCCAGGCAGCCGGCGCGGTCCGCTGAACATGCCTCGCACTGGACGCCTGGCGCGTTCGGTGCTGCAATGGGTTCGTCCCAACCATTCCCGGAGCGCTCTGCCATGACCATCCATGACGCCCGTCGCCGCCTGATTGCAGCCGCGGCCAGCCTGCCGCTCGCCGCCACCCAGGCCTCGCGCTGGATGACACCCGCTGCCCTTGCCTTGCCGGCGGCCGCGATCGCGCCGGGCGCGGTGGCCCAGAGCAGTGGCTGGCCCAACCGACCCGTGCGCCTGCTGGTGGGCAGCCCCGCTGGATCGGGGACCGACCTGGTGGCACGTGCCGTCGCCGCCCGGATGGGCGAGCCACTCGGCCAGCCTCTGGTCACTGAAAACCGCATGGGCGCAGGCGGACAGATTGCCACCGAGGTGATCTCCAAAGCGGCACCGGATGGTTACATGCTGCTCGCACTCTCCAGTGCGCACGCGAGCCAGGCCGCCACGCTCAAGTCGCTGCCCTATGACCCGATCGACGGGCTGCGCTGGGTGTCCACCGTGGGCGTGTACCCGCTCATCATCGCCACCGCCGCCGACTCACCGATTCGCGACCTCGATGACCTGATCCGCCGCGCCCGCCAGTCACCGGGCAGCATCAGCTATTCCACCTCGGGCATTGGCAGCGCGCTACACCTGATCGGCGAGTGGCTGGGCGCGGCCACCGGCACGCAGCTCACGCACGTGCCCTACCCCGCAGGCGGCGGGTTCGGCTACACCGACCTGATTGCCGGCCGCATTCAGCTGATGATCAACATCCCCGGCCTGATCGTGCCGAATATCCGCGCGGGCAAGCTGCGCGCGCTTGCGGTCAGTTCGCCCAAGCGCTACGACGTACTGCCCGATGTGCCCACCCTGTCGGAAATTGCGCCGGGGCTGGAAATCATTTCCTGGCTGGGCATCGTTGCGCCGCCCGCCACCCCGCCCGACATCGTGACGAAAATCAACGCGGCCGTGCGGGGCGCCATTGCCCAGCCGGAACTCCAGGAGCAGCTGCGCAAAGCAGGTGTCACCCCGCAGGCCAACAGCCCCGACGAATTCAGGACACTGGTGGCAGAGAGCATCGACCTATACCGGAAGATTGCCCGCTCGCGCGGGATTGAACTGCAGTAACGCCCCGCCCTGGCCATCGCGCCATCGCGCCATCGCGCCCGTCGGGCGGCGCGGGGTCAGCCAGGCGCGAGCAGGCTGGCTTCTAGCCGTGCGTTTGCCTCGGCCAGTCGGGTGCGAAGCTCGGCGGCCCACTCGCTTTTCAGGCGAAAGCCAGGCTGCGCGCGCGCGTGCTGCTCCACCTCCCGCAAAATCTGTGCATCGGGCGCGTTGACATCCCAGGGCACACGGATCGGCTGCGGGATATGCCAGGGCGTGTCGATGAAGAGCTCAAGCCGGTTGTTGTCCGGGTCACCGAAATACACCGAAATTGAATCGCCATGGGCGAGCGGCCCAAGCGTCGGGCCCGCCAGCGTCACCAGATCACCCGCCTGCCTCACGCGTGCATACAGGCGCTTGAGCGTGGCGAGGTCATCAACCCGAAATGAAATCTGCTGCACATTGCCCACGCTGCCAGGGGCTCGCCCCGAGCCGATGGCGAGCTGATGATGCTCATCAGCACTTCGGGTGAGAAACGCAAACTCGCCGTTTGCAATCGGCCCCCGATCGGTCACCACGAAGCCGAGATAGGTGGTGTAGAACTGCACTGCACGCTCGACATCGCTCACAAAGATGCCGCAGTGGCTGAAACGGATGTTCATGGGCGTCTTGAGTCAGTCGAGTTGGATGCCGGTTGAGCGGATGAGTGTGTCCCAGCGCGCAAGCTCGCGATCCATGAAGGGCTGCTGCTCGGCCGCGGCAATGTTCATGGGCATGCCGCCTATCCCCTGAATGCGCGCGATGTATTCGGGCGAGCGCACCAGCGTGCCGATCGCCTCGCGCAGCTTTTCAACCACCGCGGGTGGCGTGGCTGCAGGCGCGAACACCGCCATCCAGCTGCCGGCCTCGAAGTCGAGCAGACCGGTTTCAATGAGGGTCGGCGTATCGGGCAGTTGCGGCGAGCGCTGGGTGCTGCTCACGCCCAGCGCCTTCAGCCGCCCAGCCTGAATGAAGCCTCGCGCGGCGGAAATGTTTTCCATCGTGAAGTGGACCCGGCCCGCGATCATGTCCTGGTGCGCGGGTGCTGCGCCCTTGTAGTGCACGGTCTCCATCGAGAGGCCGAGTTGCTTCAGAACAATTTCGCCCCAGATATGCTGGGCAGTCCCTACCCCCGCGGTGGCGAAGTTGTATTTGCCCGGGTTGTCGCGCACCAGACCGACAAACTCGCGAAGGTTGTTGACCGGGAGCGAAGCTGCCACCAGAAACACCGTCGGATAGGTCGCGAGAAAACCCACTGGCACAAAATCTTTCTTCGCGTCGTAGGGAAGCTTGCGAAACAGTGCAGGATTGAGCGCGATATTGCTCACGCCGCCCAGCATGAGGGTGTAGCCGTCGGGCGTCGATCGTGCCACGTGCTCGGTACCAGTGATGGTGCCTGCCCCGGGGCGGTTCTCCACCACCATGTTGACCTTCTGGTCTTCGGTGAGGCGCTGCGCCACCTGCCGGCCCAGAATATCGAAGCCACCGCCTGCTGCCGTGGGAATCACCAGGCGAATCGGTCTTGACGGGAAGTCTGACTGCGAAGACGCCTGGCCCGCGAGCCCC
>CAMBZS010000120.1 GCA_945872335.1 Bordetella parapertussis
GGCGGTTGCGCCCGATCGTGCGTCACCGGCGAGCGCAGGCGCTGCGCCTGCAGGCGACGGCGCCGAGCCCGCCGCCGAACGCACGCTCTATGTGCTCCAGGCTGGTGCCTTCAGGCTCGCCGACGATGCCGACAACATGAAGGCGAAGCTCGCACTGATCGGACTCGAAGCGCGTGTGCAGCCTGCCGAAGTCAATGGCCAGCGCATATTTCGCGTTCGTATCGGTCCGTACGTCAATCTTGACGATCTGAACCGGGCGCGGGCCCGGCTTGAAGAAAACGGCATTGAATCGTCGGTGGTGCGACAGCGCTGATTCGACAGGAGAACCCATGAACCCTTCCCGCAGACTCTGTGTTCAGGCGCTTGCCGCGAGCGGTGCCGGTGTGTCGGCGAGTGCGTCCCTTGCACAGGGCGAGCCGGTTGCCGGCCGCGATTTCCGCGCTGTCAATCCGGCGCAGCCGGTGGAGGCGCCTGCTGGCCGCGTTGAAGTGCTCGAATTCTTTGCCTACTGGTGCCCGCACTGCGCCTCGCTCGAGGCCGAGCTCAATGACTGGCGTAAGCGCCAGCCCCCCGAAATCGTGTTCCGCCGCGAGCATGTGAGCTTTCGCGAAACCCGGATCCAGCAACTGCACTATGCGCTGGTGGCCCTCGGCAAAGCCGATGAACTCGCGCCGCGCATTTTTCACGCCATCCATATCGACAAGGTGCGGCTGGAAACCCCGCAGAAAATGGCCGAGGTGCTGGGTCTCGATCCCAAATCCTTCGCCGAGGTTTATGACTCGTTTTCGGTGCGCACGCGCGCCCGTCGCGGCACGCAGATTTCCGAAGCCTATGCCATTGACGGCGTGCCGTCGTTTGCCGTGGCGGGCAAGTACCTTACCGCGCCCTCCATGGCGGGCTCGAACACCGCGGCGCTGCGGGTGGTCGACTGGCTGGCCGCACGCGAGCGCAAATCCGCAGGCTCCCGCGGTTAGACGCGCGCGAGCGCCCCAGGACCAGCGCCATGGCCGAACCGGACGCTGGCTGCCCGTTACCTGCCCAGGCCGCGGGCCCCCGGGTGGTGATCACGGGTGCATCGAGCGGACTGGGCGAGGCACTCGCGCTCGAATACGCCCGGCGCCATCCGCAGACGGTGTTTGCGCTGATGGCGCGGCGGCATGACCTTCTCGATCGTGTCGCCGAGCGGCTTGCACCGGCCACTGTCCGGACTTTTGCCATCGACATCACCGATCGGGACGCGCTCAATGATGCGGCCGAGCGGTTTGTTGCCGAGTTTGGTGCGCCCGACATCGTGATTGCCAATGCCGGCATCAGCGCCGGCACGCTCACCGCAGAGCGAGCCGATGCGCCGGTGTTTCGACGGATCATCGATGTGAACGTGGTGGCGCTCTTCGATACATTCGCCGCGTTTCTGCCCGCCATGCGCGCCGAGCGCCGCGGCACACTGGCAGGCATTGCGAGCGTGGCCGGCATCCGGGGCCTGCCCGGGGCGGGCGCCTACAGTGCGAGCAAGTCGGCGGCCATCACCTACCTCGAGTCGCTCAGGCTGGAGGAGCGCGAACACGGCATTCGTGTGGTGACGATTGCGCCCGGTTACATTCGTACGCCGATGACAGCGGCCAACCCCTATCGCATGCCCTTTCTGATGCCAGCCGATGCGTTTGCGCGCCGTGCGGTCGATGCGATCGACGCCGGTCGGTCCTTTGTCGTGATCCCGCGGCCCATGCGCGCGGTTGCGCTCATGCTGCGGGCCCTGCCCAACTGGCTCTATGACGCGCTCTTTGCGCGCGCGCCGCGGAAGGCGCGGATCACAGGCGATTCCACATGAGCGCGCCACGGATCGTTTCACTGGTCCCGAGTCTCACCGAGCTCGTGTGTGCGCTGGGGCGCGGCGACTGGCTGGTGGGCCGTACCGGGTTCTGTGTGCATCCGCGCGAGGCATTGGTCCAGGTGCCGAAGGTGGGCGGGACCAAGACGGTCAACATCGAGAAGATCCGGAGGCTCGCGCCCACCCATCTGATCGTCAATATCGACGAAAACGAAAAGCCCACCGTCGAAGCCTTGTCCGAATTCATCCCCAATGTCGTGGTCACGCATCCGATTGCCATCCACGACAACTTCGAGCTCTATCAGCGTTTTGGCCGCCTGTTCGATGCCGAGGCCCGCGCCGCTCAATTGTGTGCGCAGCTCGAGCGTGCACTCGATTTGACGCAGACGGCTCCGCGCGCCACGCTTCGCGTTCTCTATCTCATCTGGAATGATCCCTGGATGACGGTGTCCTCCGAGACCTTCATTGCGAAGATGCTGGCAAGCGTGGGCATCGAGGTGTGCGCGCCGCCGGGTGATGTGCGCTACCCGTCGCTGTCGTCTGACGTCATGGGGTCGTTCCGTGCCGATGCGGTGTTGCTGTCGTCCGAACCATGTCGGTTTCGTCCTGCTGACCGCCGACAGCTCCGCGCAGCGCTGGTCGGCGGCGCGGCTGCGCAGGTGCCGGTGCTGGGCATCGATGGCGAAATGACGTCCTGGTACGGGCCGCGCGCGATCGAGGGCCTGCACTATCTGCTTGCATATCGACGCCGGCTCGACGCGCGGCTCGAGAGGCGAGCCTCACTCAGGCAGGCGCCGCTCGCCAGCTCGCCGGGCCATGCGCGCTTCGCGCGGGCGGGTTGCACGCTCGCGGCTGCCGTGATGCTGGGGTTCCTCGCCGCCTGCTCGAGCGCGCCGCCTGCGGTGCCCGGCGCGCCTGCTGGCGGGCCCGCGCCCGCAGCGGAGGCGGGACCACCGCCGCCAGCGACCGGCACCGCGCCGCCTGGGCGTGGCCGGTTTTATCTTGACGACGGCCCGGGCGACCGACCGCTTGCCGAACTTCAGAAAGTGCCGGATGCGGTGCCGCGCGCCGAGTCGCTGCACTCGCGCGCCAATCGACCCTATGTGATCTTCGGCCGACAGTACGAGCCCATGACGCGGCTCGAGCCGTTTCGCGAACGCGGTGTCGCCACCTGGTACGGGCGCCGTTATCACGGCCGCCCGACCTCGATCGGCGAGATCTATGACATGTATGGCATGACGGCTGCCCACCCTACCTTGCCGCTGCCCAGCTACGCCCGGGTCACCAATGTTCGAACCGGGCGCAGCGTGATCGTCCGGGTCAATGACCGCGGACCGTTCCTTCACGGCCGGGTGATCGACCTGTCCTACGCAGCGGCGGCCAAACTCGCCGCGGCGCTGCCGGGAAGCGCCGAGGTCGAGGTGGAGCTGATCACCCAGTTCGACCCGATGCCGGCTGTGACGGCTTCATCGGGCTCGCGGCCCGATCCCGGCCCGGTTGGCGTGCCGGGATCGCAAGTGGTTCAGGTGGCGCCGGTGTCATCGGCCAGTCTGCCACCGCTGCGTGCCGAGGAGGCACCGCGGGCGCCCGCAGTCACGTCGACCGCAGCGACCGTGCCTGCGGCTCCCACCCTGGCGGCCGCCAGGGAAGCGTCGGCCGCGGCCCCGTCATCGTTATCCGATGGGCTGCTCCCTGGCCGCTATGTGCAACTCGGCGCCTATCAGAGCCGCGAAGGCGCAGAAGCCGCGCTTGCCCGACTCCGTGCGAGTGGTTTGCCCGAGCCGGTCGAGGTTCGCCGGGATGGCGCGCTCCACAAGTTGGTTGCCGGGCCGTATGCCCAGCCCACCGAGGCGCAGGCCGCGCAGCGGCGACTACGCGCTGCGACCGGTATCGAGGCTTTCGTCGTGTTGCGCTAGCCGCAGCGCCCGCGCGTAGACCTCGCGATGGGGCCGGCTCGCCAGACGTTCAACGACCCGGGTGGCGCGACTTGCGCCCATTTCACGCACCAGCGCGCCCAGCAGCTGATCCAGGTCCAGCGAGAGCGTGACAGCCTCAGTGGTGGGGTCGACTGACAGGGGGGCTTCCGATTCGTGATGGTCTTCGCGCCGCGAGCCGGGTAGCCGGAATCCGGCCGGGGCGAGGATCAAGCCATATTCGCCTTTCAGCCGCATCGGGTTCGCCAGCAGCCAGGCAGGCGCCTCGCCGCTCAGGCAGCGATGAATCTCCTCGAATTTTTTGGTGAGCTCGCGCCCCAGCACGATCCAGCGCTCAGCGCCGAGCTCGTCGATGATCGCGGCAATGGTTGCCTCGATCCGGTGGGGCGACTCGAACAGCACCAGCGGGCAATCGAGATCGGCGAGCGCTCGCAGCCGCTCGGCACGGGCACGCGGGCGGGCGGGCAGGAACCCCTCGAACCGGAACGCGCCCTCGATGAGGCCGCCTGCGCTCGCCAGTGCGGTGAGCGCAGAGGGCCCGGGCACCGGAATCACGCGCCCGCCCGATGCAAGCACGGCCGAGACAATACGCGCGCCCGGGTCGCTCACGCCGGGCGTGCCGGCGTCGGTCACCAACGCTATCGACTTTGCCTCACCCAGCATCGCAACGATGCGCTCTGCGATGGCCGCCTCGTTGTGCTGATGCGCGGCGAGGAGCCGCGCGCGGCTCGCCACGCGTGCCAGGAGCGGCGCTGTGACTCGGGTGTCTTCTGCGGCAACGATATCAACCGAGGCGAGCACCCGTGCGGCGCGCGCGCTCAGGTCGCCCAGGTGGCCGATCGGTGTGGCGACTACATATAATGAGCCGGGCTCAACCGCTGGGATGGTGTCGTGTCCGCTCATTGGCCGATAGGTGGGGTTTCAGGGAAAAGAGGCGGCCTCCGCACAACGCGGCAGCGCTCGCACTGCCCCGATTTTGCGCTGTTTCGGCCGCGCACGTCTCGGCCCTGGTTGCGCGGGGCCCCGCGTCCGGTGCGAACGCCTACCCATCGCTTCATGCCCGCCGCTGATCGCAGCCAAGGGCCCTTGCCGTGACACGCTCGCCCACGCAACGCCTGGGCGATGCAGGCGAAGACCTCGCACTCGCTTACCTGGAGCGCGCCGGGCTCTTGCTGGTGGCGCGACAGGTGGCGGGACGCTTTGGCGAAATCGATCTGATCATGCGCGAGCGCGACGAACTGGTGTTCGTGGAAGTACGCCGCCGCAGCCGCAATGATTATGGATCGGCGGCTGACAGCATCGGAGTGGCCAAGCAGGGCAGGCTGCGCCGCAGTGCCGAACTGTGGCTGCAGCAGCGGCACGGTGACCGATTGCCCGCCTGCCGGTTTGACGTCTGTGCCATCGATGGCGAGCGCATCGATTGGATACGCAATGCCTTCTGACGATAGAATCTCGGCTGCTGCCAACGGGTGAAAACATGAAGCGACTGATGATTCTGATCGGGGCTGCGTCCATCGCGGGCTCGGCACTGATGCTCTCTGGCTGCCTGCCGCTTGCCGCGACCGGGATCGTGGCCGGGGCGCTCGCCGCCAGCGACCGCCGTACGCTCGGTGCGCAAACCGAGGACACCAGCATCGAATTCAAGGCAGGTGCCCGCCTGCGGGATGCGATGCGCTTCCCCGGCGGCATTTCGGTCACGAGTTACAACCGCAGGGTGTTGCTCACTGGCCAGGTGGGTAGCGCTGAAGATCGCCGCATGGCAGAGCAGATCGTCTCCAAAATCGACAATGTCCGCTCGGTGGAAAACGCGCTGCAGGTTGCCGGGCAGCCTGCGCTGACCGCCTCGGCCTCCGACGCCACGGTGAGCGCGGGCGTCAAGGCGGCACTTCTTGAGAATTCCGACACCCATGCCACCGCGGTCAAGGTGGTGACCGAGTCGGGCGTGGTTTACCTGATGGGAATTGCGTCGCGCAAGGAAGCCGACCGCGTGGCGCAGGTCGCCAGCCGCGTGCGCGGCGTGCAGAAGGTGGTCGCCGTCTTCGAGATTGTGAGTGACGAGGAGCTCGCTCGAATCCTCAAGGGCCAGAGCGAATCGCGCTAGCGTCATGGCGCTCCCACCCATTTTGAGCGAGCGCCTCCGGCTGCCGGTGGTGGCCTCGCCGATGTTCATCATCTCCACTCCCGAGCTGGTGATCGCTCAGTGCAAGGCGGGCGTGGTGGGTTCGTTTCCGGCGCTCAATGCGCGGCCCAAAGAGCAACTCGATGACTGGCTCACCCAGATCCGCGAGGCGCTCGATGCGCACGACCGTGCGCATCCCGATCGGCCCAGCGCACCGTTTGCCGTCAATCAGATCGTGCACCGCTCCAACGATCGCCTCGAACACGATCTCGACATGTGTGTGCGGCACCGCGTGCCCATCGTCATCACGTCGCTTGGCGCGCGTCCCGAGGTCAACGATGCGGTCCATAGCTATGGCGGCGTGGTGTTGCACGACATCATCAATAACCGCTTCGCGCGCAAGGCAATCGAAAAAGGCGCTGATGGCCTGATCGCAGTGGCGGCCGGTGCGGGCGGCCATGCCGGTACGCTGTCGGCATTCGCACTGATCCAGGAAATTCGCGAGTGGTTTGAGGGGCCGCTGCTGCTCTCGGGTGCCATCGCCAATGGCGCTGCGGTGCTTTCCGCGCAGGCGATGGGGGCAGATCTCGCCTACGTGGGATCGGCCTTCATCGCTACCCGCGAGGCCCGGGCAACCGACGCCTACAAGCAGGCGATCGTCGAGGGCAGTGCCGAGGACATCATCTACACCAATCTGTTTACCGGTGTGCACGGCAACTACCTGCGCGCTTCGGTGGTGTCGGCGGGGCTAGATCCCGAGAACCTGCCGCAAAGCGATCCCAGCGCCATGAACTTTGGTTCCGACCGGCCGGTCAAGGCCTGGAAAGACATCTGGGGAAGCGGTCAGGGCATCGGTGCGGTCAAGGCGGTGCTGAGCACAGGCGAACTGGTAGACCGGCTGGAGCGTGAATATCGCGCTGCGTTCAGCAGGCTGGACGGGCTTACCAGACCGGTGGTGGCCCGCGGTCAGGCATCCGGCTGGGCCCGCAGCTAGAACGGAGGCCGGGCCGGCGGTCAGGCGAGCGGCCGAAGCTTGTGCGGGCAGCCGATCCGCTCAGACGCGACGACCGCGCCACCGCGCCACCGAAGGCGCAATCTCGGTCAGTTCGCGAAACACCTGAATGCCGGGCGGTGCCCGACGCGCAAGTGCCGGGCTTTGTCCGCCCGCCCAGAGCTCGGTTGCGCGCGGGAGTTTTGCGCGGAGCTCGGCCAGGCCGTCAGAGACCGCATTGACGCCCAGCGAGGCGGTAAACGACAACGCGACGATGTCGGCGTTATGCGCCGTAGCGGCGAGCACGATGTCCCATACCGGCGTTTGCACGCCAAGCGACAGACAGCCACAGCCTTCAAGCGAAAGGATCGCCTCGACCATGAGCAAGCCCAGTCCGTGACTCTCGTTGGGAAAGGTGGTGAGCAGAACGCGCGGCCGATTGCCGGTTCGCGGGATGGTGCTGATCGCGTTGCGAAGCACGATCTGCATCGATTCGGTGTAGAGATGCTCTTCGAACACCTCGAAGTAGCCGCGCGCCCAGGCCTCGCCCACCATGCGGTTGAGGGGTGCGGCCACCTCCACCACAAAGCGGTCGACCCCCATGCGGACCGTTGCCTGCGACAGGGCGCTGCGCAGTCCATCGACATCGTGGGCTTTGGTGAGCTCGATGAAGCGTTGCAGATCATCGCGGTCGACGCGCAGATCGCTCGCGCTGCGTGGGGCCTCGACCGATTGCGCGGCGAGCGCGTGCAATTCCTCAAGCGAAAGCGAAATGATCCGCCCGGGTCGGTGGCCGTTGTCCATCAGCCTGCGGATTACCCGGAGCTTGTCAACCTGTTCGATCGGGTAGCTGCGCTCGCCGAAGACATCACGCCCCGGGCTGGGAAATCCGTAGCGGCGCTCCCATACGCGCAGGGTGTCCTTCGCGAGACCTGTGTCGCGTTCGACCGCGGCAATGCTGAGCACAATGCCAGATGTAACTGAACGGTCATTCATGGTCGCCGGCCTTGCGTGCCTGTCCGGTTCTTCGACCGGTTGAAGTGGGGAACAACGGAGCCGGACGGTGGCTTTGTCTTGGACAAAACACCTCGTCCTCGCAGTGTGGCCCGCATCTTACGCCTGCCTGCCGGCCCTGCATAGCCTGTGGGAAATCCCATGGGGCCCAGTTGACAACTTCTGTACTGGACACCGTTTGGTCATATCATGACCGGCGAGTCACCAAAACAAACTCCTCCTCAACCTTCTTCGGACCCGGCGCTTGGTCGCCGTGGTTGCGCCAAGGACACGTCACGATGCGCATAGCGGTCATCGGATCAGGCATTTCCGGGCTGTCGGCGGCGCTGCGCCTGCAGGCGCAGCATGAAGTCACGCTCTACGAAAGTGACGCACGCCCGGGTGGTCATGCTCACACCGTTGATGTGACGCTCGATGGTTTGTGCGCACCGGTCGATACCGGTTTTCTGGTCTACAACGAGCGCACCTATCCCCTCCTGATCGCGTTCTTCAAGGAACTGGGGGTGCGCGAGGCGCCGACCGATATGTCGTTTGCCGCATCCATCGGACCCCACCGGTTGGAGTGGTGCGGATCCAACATCCGCGCGGTGTTCGCACAGCCGTCCAATGTGTTGCGCCCCGGGTTCTGGCGGATGTTGCGTGACATCCTGCGTTTCAATCGCGAGGCGACTGCGCTCGCGATCGATGAGCAGGCGCAGGCACGGCTCGATGAGCCACTTGAGCGGTATCTGGAGCGCGAGGGCTACAGCGCCGAATTCCGCGATGCCTACCTGCTCCCCATGGCCGCGGCGATCTGGTCGTGTTCGACCGCGACCATGACCCGTTTTCCGCTCGGCAGTTTCGTGCGCTTTTTCCATAACCACGGACTGCTGCAGATCGAGGGTCGCCCGCGCTGGATGACGGTGGAGGGCGGCTCGCGCGAATACGTTTCGCGAATCATCGCGCAACTTCGCGATGTCCGGCTGTCCGAGCCGGTGGAAGCGGTGACCCGTCGCACTGGAGGCGGCGCGCCCCCAGTGACCATCCGTTCGACGCGTGCCACAGAACATTTCGATCAGGTGGTGTTTGCCTGCCATAGCGATCAGGCGCTTGCGCTACTCGCCGATCCCAGCGAGGACGAGCGTGCGGTGCTCACCGCGATCCGCTATCAGCCCAATCGTGCGCTGCTCCATACCGATCCCGCGCTCATGCCCGCGCGCCGCCGTGCCTGGGCGGCCTGGAACTATCTGAGCGATGGCCAACCGGGCGCTCCGTCGGTGTCGGTCACCTACTGGCTGAATCGGCTGCAGCCACTACCGTTTCGATCGCCCGTCTTTGTCAGCCTGAACCCGTTGAGCGAACCCGCACCGTCAAGGCTGATTCGCGAGATCAACTACGCCCACCCGATCTTCGATCTGGCGGCAGGGCGCGCGCAGCGACGGCTACGCGCCCTCCAGGGCCGGCAGCAGACCTGGTACGCAGGCGCCTGGACCGGCTACGGTTTTCATGAAGATGGCCTGCGCTCGGGGCTCGAGGTCGCGCAGGCGATCACCCGGCTCACCGAGCCGCTGTCGCGCGCAGCCTGAGCGGGGCGCCATGACCGACGCCTTCGAGCAGGTTCAGTTTGCCTTCGGCGAGGTTCGCCACCGCCGGCTGCGGCCGCGTGAGCATGCGTTTCGGTACCGCGCCTGGTTTGTCCGCGCGCCTCTGGCTGCGTTGGAACAAGGCGGAGGCAACTGGCTGTTCGGGATCAACCGGCGAGCGTTTCTGTCACTTCATGCCGCCGATCATGGCGATGGAGGCTCGCCGCGCGCCTGGATTACCCGCCTGCTCGACTCTGCGGGGCTGTGCGCCGATGGCGAGATCTGGCTTCACGCGTTTGCGCGGGTGTGCGGCTACGCGTTCAAGCCGGTGAGCTTCTGGTTCTGTCACCGGGCTGATGGGGCGCTCATCGCCGTGGTGGCTGAAGTGCACAACACCTTCGGCGAGCGCCATGTCTACCTGCTTGCCGATGAACGGGCGCATCCGCTCAAATCTGGCGCCGAGCTTCACGCGCTGAAGGCCTTCCATGTATCGCCGTTCTGTGCGGTGCAGGGAGGCTACCGGTTTCGCTTCATCAACCGGCCCGACCGGGCCGTGGCCCGAATCGACTATGACGATGGCGACGGTCCGTTGCTCCTCACCAGTCTCAGCGGTGTACTCGAAGAGGCGGGCCGCGCGCAACGACTTCGCGCGCTGCTCGGATTTCCGCTCTTCAGCGCCGGGGTGATTGCCCGTATTCACTGGCATGCGCTTCGGCTGTGGTTGGCGCGCGTGCCGTTTCACAGAAAACCCGCCGCGCCCGACACCATCCTCACCCGGGGTTCGCCATGACCAGCACCGCCACCACGCATTCATCGAATCCTTCCGAGCCGATCGAGCGCGCAACGCCTACCGCCGTACCACGCCAGGCGGCGATGATCCTGCGCCTCCTCGAGCGCATTGAGACTGGCTCGCTCACCCTCGATCTGCCCGACGGGAGCCGCCGCAATGTCGGCCGTGGCGAACCCGCGGCGTCGATCAGCGTGCGCGACTGGACGGTGTTCGACGACGCGCTGCGCCGCGGCGATGTGGGCTTTGCCGAAGGCTGGATCGATGGGCGCTGGTCAACCGACTCGCTGTCGCGGCTGTTGTCGATCCTGGTGATCAACCGGCGCGAGCTTGAGTCGGCGGTCTACGGCACCTGGTGGGGGCAACTCTTTGATCGCCTGCGGCACCTGCTGCGCGCAAACACCCGCGCCGGATCACGTCGCAACATTCACGCGCACTATGACCTTGGGAACGCCTTCTATCAGTTGTGGCTCGACCCGGGCATGACCTATTCGAGCGCGCTCTTTGAGGGCGACTTCAGCCGCTCGCTCGAAGACGCTCAACACGCCAAGAACCGGCGATTGCTCGACGAACTCGCGCTTGCTTCCGGCGCGGCGGTGCTCGAGATCGGCTGCGGTTGGGGCGGGTTTGCGGAGGCAGCCGCTTCGCGCGGGCTTCATGTCACCGGGCTTACGCTGTCCACCGAGCAGCTTGCCTATGCGCGCGAACGACTCGCGCTCACCGCGCACGGACAGGCGCGCTTTGTGCTCCGCGACTACCGTGACGAGACCGGGGTCTACGATGGCATTGCCTCGGTGGAAATGTTCGAGGCAGTGGGCGAGCGCTACTGGCAGGCTTGGTTTCAGACGGTTGCGCGGTGCCTTCGTTCCGGCGGGCGGGCGGCGATCCAGACCATCACGATTGATGAAGTGCTCTTCGAGCGCTATCGGCGCGGCACCGACTTCATTCAGCAGTATGTGTTTCCGGGCGGCATGCTGCCCACCCGGAGCGGATTTGCCGCACTTGCCTGCGAGGCGGGGCTGGAGGTGCTCGCGCAGCACTCGTTCGGACCCGACTATGCGCTCACGCTCAAACGCTGGCGCGAGCGTTTCATGTCGGTGCTCGATCAGGTGCGGGCGCTGGGCTTTGATGACCGCTTCATCCGCACCTGGGAATTTTATCTTGCCTACTGCGAGGCGGCATTCGAGCACGGCAACACCGATGTCGTTCAGTTCACGCTCGTGCGGCCGTGATGGGAATACGACTCGGCCGTGCTGACAGCGGGGCGCTGCGTGCCGTAACGGTCTTCGCCGCCGCGCTCATGATCGGTGTCGGATCGAGCCTCACGGCCGGGCCTGCAAGCGCGACTGGCCCGGCTGCGGGCGAGGCAGCGCCTGGGCCTCTTCGCGCCTCGCTTGCCGAGCCGCGCGAGGTCGGCCGCGGCACGCTC
>CAMBZS010000121.1 GCA_945872335.1 Bordetella parapertussis
CGCCATCGGGATACATGCCCGGCATCTCGGCTGTTTCACCGCCGATCAGCGCGCAGCCCGACTGTTCGCAGCCACGGGCAATACCGCCCACTACACGCGCGGCGGTATCCACATCCAGCCGGCCACAAGCGAAGTAGTCCAGAAAAAACAGTGGCTCAGCGCCCTGCACCAGGATGTCATTGACGCTCATGGCGACCAGATCAATGCCGACGGTGTCATGACCATTGAGCGCAAACGCGAGTTTGAGCTTGGTGCCGACGCCGTCGGTGCCGGACACCAGCACAGGTTCGCGATAGCGCTTGGGCACTTCGAAGAGCGCGCCGAAACCACCAATGCCCGCGAGCACGCCGTCGCGCAGGGTCCGTCTGGCAAGCGGCTTGATCCGGTCGACCAGCGCATCGCCGGCATCGATATCCACCCCGGCGTCTTTGTAAGATAGCGATTCGGCTGTCATGGCGCGGCATTCCTGGCGGTCAGACCGGCGCAGGTACCGGTCGAGGGACGTACGGCTGCCCGCCGCGCGGTCAACGGCGATGCGCAGGCGGCAGTCGATACAATGGCGGAATTCTATCCCGCTCGTTCCATGCGGCCGTTTCCGCCGTCAGGCGGCACCTGGGGTCCGATGTCCGAGATTGACCACCGCCGGCAAACCTGGTTCTGGCTCGCAGTCGCGCTGCTGCTGGCCGGGGTCGTCTATTTTCTTCGCGGCACCCTCACCCCGTTCATCGCGGCGACCATCCTCGCCTACGCGCTCGCTCCCGCCGTGGCACGCATGCAGCGCTGGCGCGTGCCCAGGGCAATCGCTGCCGCCTTTGTGATGGTGCTCGCCATGGCGGTGATCGTGTCGGTGGTGCTCACCCTCATTCCGGTGCTACAGTCGGAGTACCGGATGATCCGGGCGCAGCTGCCGGCGCTTGCCGCCACGGTCACCACCCGGCTCGCGCCCTGGGTCGAACAGACGTTCGGCATCACCCTCGCGCTTGATGCGGCATCGATTCGTGACTGGATCGCAGCCCAGCTCGCCGGCAGCAGCCAGGACCTGTTCAGCGCGCTCATGCAGTATGTGCGTTCAGGCTGGAGTGCTGCGGTGGAGGTGATCGGGCTGGTGGTGCTGGTGCCGGTGGTGCTTTTCTATCTGCTGGCCGACTGGCCGCTCATGACCGCCCGTCTGCACGATCTGATCCCACGGCGCTGGATCGCTGCGGCCGATGGCGCGCTCGGCGAAATCGACGATCTCCTCGGCCACTATCTGCGCGGTCAGCTGCTGGTCATGTTGTCGCTTGCCATCTGGTATTCCACCGCGCTCGGAGTGGTCGGCATCAAGCACTGGCTCTCGCTCGGCGTACTCACCGGCGTTCTAGCATTTGTTCCCTACCTTGGCTTCGGGCTGGGCCTGGTGGTGTCGCTGATCTCGGCCATGCTGCAGCTCGGGCCCTCACAGGGCGCCCTGGCGATCGCGATCGTGTTCGGAATCGGCCAGCTGCTCGAGAGCTACATCCTCACCCCGCGCCTGGTGGGCGAGCGCATTGGCTTGCATCCGGTGGCGGTCTTGTTCGCCCTGCTGGCGTTCGGTGCCGTGTTCGGATTCGCCGGGCTGCTGCTCGCGCTACCGCTCTCAGCGGTCACGCTGGTGGTCCTGCGCCGGCTACGCCACGGCTGGCTTGCAAGCAATTTTTACCGCCGTCCGTAACCAAGCGCCATGCGCCAACTCGCACTCGACCTGATCGCCGAGGCGCCGGCCTCGTTCGACAACTTTGTTGCGGGGCCCAACACCGAGGCGCTCGCTGCGCTTCGCATGGTGGCGGCGGGCCGCTCGCCGGTGTCGCGCGTACATCTCTGGGGCGAGCCGGCAAGCGGCAAGACGCACCTGCTCCGCGCGCTCACGGGCACCCCGGTCGGCCCGGAGAGCCCCCTCAAAGCATTCAGCCCTTTCGCCGCGGCAGCCGCCCAGGTCATTGCGGTGGATGACTGTGAGCGACTCGACGACACCCGCCAGCTCGCCCTCTTTCGCCTGTTCAACCAGCGCGCGGGACCAGGTGGGGCGCCGATCGTCACCGCCAGCCGCCATGCGCCAATCGCGCTCGCCGAGCTCCGCCCCGAGCTTCGTACCCGCCTCGGCTCGGGGCTGGTGCTCGCGCTTAGGCCGCTCACCGATCAGGAGCGCGAACAAGCCCTGAGGGAAGCAGCCCGCGCCACTGGCGTTCATGCCCACGACGACGTCTTTCACTACCTGCTCACCCGAAAGGCACGCGACCTGCGAACCTTGCTCGCTTTTTTCAGCGCACTCGACCGCTACGCGCTTGAGCGTCAGCGCCCGCTGTCAGCCGCGCTCGCGCGTGAGTTCGACGCACTGATCGACACCCCGGTCGAGCCCCGCCCGATCGCCGGCTCTGGCGAACCCGGCTGATACACTTGCCGCCCTCACCATCATGAATTTCACGCCGACCCCGCCCGGCGAGCCCAGGCTTGCCCTCTTTGACCTCGACCACACGCTGCTGCCGATCGACAGCGATTACGAGTGGGCGCGGTTTCTCGCGCGGGTTGGCGCCATCGACGGCGACGAACACTCGCGCCGCAACGACCACTATCTGCGGCAATACCAGGCCGGCACGCTCGACATTTTCGAATTCCTCGAATTCCAGCTCGCCCCACTCGCCGCACACCCGCGCGAGCAACTCGATCGCTGGCACCGTCAGTACATGGATGAGGTGATCCGCCCAGCCATCCAGCCCGCGGCCCGGGATCTGGTGAGCCGACACCTCGCGAGCGGTGACCTGTGCGCACTCGTTACTGCCACCAATGAATTCGTCACGGCACCGATCGCAGCCGAGTTCGGTCTGAGCCATCTGGTGGCCACCACCGTCGAAACCATGAACGGCGCCTACACCGGCCGCCCGGCTGGCACACCGTCCTTTCGCGAGGGCAAGGTCACGCGAACGCACGCCTGGCTCGCATCGCTTGGCGCGGCTTTCGAGGGCTTCGCGACGTCGTGGTTCTACAGCGACTCCATCAACGACCTGCCGCTCCTGTCCCTGGTGACCCACCCGGTCGCCACCAACCCCGATGACCGGCTGGCACGCCTGGCAGCCGAGCGCGGCTGGGCAGTGCTGAGGCTATTTGAATGATCCGACGCCTGATCGATCGCCTGCTCAACCGCAAGGCCCGCGGGCCGCGCGCCGCCATCCGCGAAAAGGCCCGCGAATACAAGGGCACCGACATCGGTGTCATCCAGGGCGCCATTTCTGATGCCGCCTTTCGAACCTGCGAAACGCTTCAGAAAGCGGGCCACCAGGCTTTCGTGGTCGGCGGCGGCGTGCGCGACCTGCTGCTTGGCCTGCGCCCCAAAGACTTTGACGTGGCCACCGACGCCACGCCCGAGCAAGTGCGCAGCCTCTTTCGCCGGTCGCGCGTCATCGGCCGACGTTTTCAGATCGTGCATGTCATGTTCGGGCGCGAAACCATCGAGGTCTCCACTTTCCGGGCAATCCAGGACGAGGCGGAGACCGATGAGCACGGTCGGGTGCTGCGCGACAACGTCTGGGGCACCCAGCCCGAAGACGCCGCGCGGCGTGACTTCACCATCAACGCGCTCTACTACGATCCGCTCGCCGACCGCATCCTCGACTACCACGACGGCGTGCGCGACCTGAAAAAACGGTCGCTGCGCATCATTGGCGATGCCGAGCAGCGGTTCCGTGAAGATCCGGTCCGGATGCTTCGCGTGGCGCGGTTCGTGGCGAAGCTGGGCTTTTCGATCGAGCCCCGAACCCGTGCCCCCATCCGATCGCTGGCGCCTTTGATCTCGAACATCCCCAGCGCACGCCTCTTTGACGAGATGCTGAAGCTTCTCGTGTCGGGGCACGCCATGGCGTGTCTGCACGAGCTGCGCCGTGAGGGCCTGCATCACGGGCTGATGCCGATGCTCGACATGATCCTCGAGCAACCCGACGGCGAGCGTTTCGTCACCACCGCGCTTGAACGCACCGACCAGCGTGTACTCGCGGGCAAGCCCATCTCGCCCGGGTTCCTGTTCGCAAGCCTGCTGTGGCAGCCGGTTCGGATTCGCTGGCAGCAGGCGGTCGCCGCGGGCGCCCCCGCCATTCCAGCGCTTTCCGACGCCATCGACGCAGTGCTCGATGAGCAGGCTGAAAAGCTCGCGATCCAGCGCCGGCACATTGCCGATATGCGCGAGATCTGGATGCTGCAGCCGCGCTTCGAGCGCCGTACCGGCCGCACGCCCTATGCGCTGCTCGAGCATATCCGGCTGCGCGCGGGCTACGACTTCCTGCTGCTGCGCTGCGATGCCGGCGAACTGCCGGCGGAGTTCGGAGACTGGTGGACCGAGTTCCTTGATGCAGCCCCCGACGAACGCGCAGCGCTCATCGCCCGCGCAAGCGACAGCGGCGAAGGCAGTGGACCTCGCAAACGCAGGCGCCGCAGCCGAGGGCGTGGCCGCTCCGACGCCTCAGACTCGTCGGTCGCAGCGCCCGGCCCGGCTCACCGCACCGGCTGACCGCAGCATGGAGCGCCGCTGGATGATCGGGCTGGGCGCGAACCTTGGCGACGCCCGAGGTGCGCTCGAACGCACGCTCAGCCGCCTGCGACAGCACTCCGACCTGCGGGTCGTTGCTGTGTCCTCGCTGTGGCGCAGTGCGCCGGTCGACGCGAGCGGGCCCGATTTTCTGAATGCGGTGCTGGCGATTGACACCGCCCTTGCGCCCCAGGCCATGCTCCTGCTCGCGCAGTCGCTCGAGTCACAGGAGGGGCGCGCGCGCCCGCACCGCAACGCGCCGCGTACACTTGATGTCGACCTGCTCCTCGCCGGGTCGCTTGTCCTCGACACCCCCCTTCTCACGCTGCCGCACCCCCGCATGCATCAGCGAGCGTTCGTGCTCTCGCCGCTTCTCGAAGTTGACCCGCTCGCGCAGATTCCGCGTCTCGGCGCCGCAGCCGACCGGGCCAAAGCCTGCGCCGGGCAGCGTATCGAGCGGCTGGGCCCCCTCACCGACGCGAAGGGCGATGCGCCGCCTGCGGGTCAGACTGCGTTCGTACAATGAACCCGCTACCGGTTCCGCTTCAGACGGTTCTGCTCCTGGTGGCGTCCAATGTCTTCATGACGTTTGCCTGGTATGCGCATCTGCGCGACATGGCGGCCCGCCCGTGGTGGGTCGCTGCGCTGGCGAGTTGGGCGATCGCCCTGTTTGAATATCTGCTTCAGGTGCCGGCCAACCGGATTGGCTACAGCGTGTTTTCGCTGCCTCAGCTCAAGATCCTGCAGGAAGTCATCACGCTCGCGGTCTTCGTTCCGTTCGCGGTCCTTTACATGAACCAGCCGGTCAAGCTCGACTACCTGTGGGCAGCGCTTTGCATGATGGGCGCGGTCTACTTCATCTTCCGGTCTTAATGCCATGGTCACCGCCCCCTCCACGCCCCTGCCGTCACCCTTTGAGCGCTATCGACATATCGTGATCGAAGGACCGATCGGCGCAGGCAAGACATCGCTCGCGCGTCGCCTCGCCGAGCGCTTTGGCGCAGAAACCGTGCTGGAGGAACCCGCCGACAACCCCTTCCTCGAGCGTTTTTATCGCGACAGTCGCCGCTACGCGTTACCCACGCAGCTCTTCTTCCTGTTCCAGCGGGTCGCGCAGCTGCGTGAACTCGCGCAGCGCGACCTGTTTGCGCAGGCCGTGGTGGGCGATTTTCTGCTCGACAAAGACCCGCTGTTTGCGAGGCTCACCCTCGATGACGATGAATTGCGTCTCTATCAGAACATTCTTGCAAGCGTGCAGCCCCAGGCGCCCATCCCCGACCTGGTGATCTGTCTGCAGGCGCAGCCCGACACCCTGATTGAACGCATTCGGCGACGCGGCATCGACATGGAGGCTTCCATCTCCGAGACTTACCTGCGCGCGCTGATCGAGCAGTACAGCCGGTATTTTCACGACTACGACGCAGCCCCGCTTCTGATCGTGAATACCGAGCGCCTGAATCCGGTCGACAGCGAAGACGACTTTCAGACGCTGGTCCGCCACCTTGCCGAGTTGCGCGGGCGCCGCAGTTTTTTCAGCGTTGGCCAATAGCGCAGCCCCCGCGCCGACCGTCACACGATTGTCATTTGGCAGCCCGACACTACGGGGTTGTCAGACCGCCCCACCTCGTATGAGCGCACGAATCCTGATCGTCGAAGACGACCCGCAAATCCGCGAACTGCTGCGTGTGAACCTGCAGCATGCGGGATTCACGCCGGTATGCAGCGAGAGCGCGGAGGCGGCCAGCGCCGAGCTCCAGCTTCGCCTGCCCGATCTGATCATCCTTGACTGGATGCTGCCTGGTCGCTCGGGCATCGAGTTTGCACGCGACGTCCGGTCGCACAGCCGGGCCGCCGACATCCCGGTGCTGCTTCTCACCGCCCGCGCACAGGAGGGCGACAAGCTGCAGGGCTTCGAGACCGGTGTCGACGATTACATGACCAAGCCGTTCTCGCCGCGCGAACTGATTGCCCGGATCCGCGCGCTCCTTCGGCGGGCCGCCCCAGAGACCACGCAGGAGCCACTGGAATTCGCCGGACTGCGCCTGGAGCCCGAGACGTTGCGCGTGTTCTCGCACGGCGCGCCAGTCGACCTCAGCCCCACCGAGTTCAGGCTGCTGCAGTTCCTGATGCGCCATCCCGACCGGGTCCTGTCCCGCGCGCTGCTTCTCGATCGGGTCTGGGGAGACAACGTGTATATTGAAGAACGGACGGTCGACGTTCACATCCGGCGCCTGCGCCTTGCGCTCACGTCTGGTGGGCACGATCGACTGATCGAAACCGTGCGTGGAGGCGGCTACCGCTTCCTGCCTCAATGAAGGTCTGGCAGTCACCTTGGTCTGGTTTCGCTCGCTTGGGTTCGCGGCACTCATCATTCTGGTGGCTGCGTGGCTGCATCGCTTCCTGTCGCCAGCGTTTGCCTTGGTGCTGCTGGCGGTCGCACTGGTCGTGGCCGTGCTGTATCAGGCCAGTTTTGTGTCACGCCTCACGGCCTGGGCCAATCTCCCGCGCAACCGCCCGTTACCGATTGGCTGGGGAATCTGGACCCCGCTCATCGAGCGTCTGAACAGGGTCTCGCGCCAACAGCAGGCGACCGTGACCGAACTCGGTTCCGAACTGGAACGCATTCATGCGGCCGTCGACCGACTGCCCGATGGTCTGGTGCTGCTCGACCGCTACGACCACGTGAGTTGGAGCAATCAGGCGGCGCAATCGCTACATGGCATCTTTGGCACGCAGCGGCCCGTTCATCATTTCATTCGTCAACCCGAGTTTGCAGAAATGCTGCAGCAGCGCGGGGGCGGGGCACAGACCCAACGTCTGCAATTGAACACGCAGCCCGGCCGCATCTTCGAACTCCAGTTGCATGAGACCGATGCCGAACATCGGCTGCTCATCACGCGTGACATCACCGACCAGGCGAAGCTCGATGCAGTTCGAAGCGACTTTGTCGCCAACGTGTCCCATGAAATTCGTACTCCCGCCACGGTGATCGCGGGATTTGCCGAAACCCTGCTGTCGCTTGATCTCGACGACAAGACGCGGCGCGAATATTTGAGCGCCATCTTGCGTCAGAGCGAAACCATGGGGCGGCTGGTTGGCGACCTGCTGCTACTCGCCTCCCTCGAGCGCGCCGCTGACCGGCTGGATGAATCGGCGATCGAGCTTCAGCCGCTACTCGAGTCACTGGTCTACGAAGCGCGCGCCCTGTCCAGTGGGCGCCACGACATCACTCTCGAGTTCGAAGGGCCGCCCCGGCTGATGGCCGTCCCGGCGGAAATTGAAAGCGCAGTCCGCAATCTGGTCACCAACGCGGTGCGCTACACACCCGACGGCGGCGCTGTCGCCGTGAGCTGGCGGGCACGTGATGATGAGGGCTGGCTTGCCGTTCGCGATACCGGCATTGGTATCTCTACCGAGCACCTGCCACGCATCACCGAACGCTTCTACCGGGTCGATCGCAGTCGTTCACGCGACACGGGCGGCACCGGACTGGGTCTGGCCATTGTCAAGCGTATTGCCAACCGGCATCACGCATCGCTGCGTATCGACAGCGAGCCAGGCAAGGGCAGCGTGTTCACACTGCGTTTCCCCGCGCGCCGCCTGGTTGCAGATCCGCCAGCCGTTCCGGCCGACGTTGAGTCGTCTGCGGGCGACGCCCCCACCGTCAACGACCCGCTGCTCCCGCTCGCGGAGCCCGTTACCAGGTAGCTGCTTAGCTGTTCGCAGCGTACCGCTCCAGGTGCCAGTCGGCATCGCCCATTGTCTGCGCGATCATGGTGAGCCGCTTGAAGGTATGCGCCACCTTCATTTCCTGGGTCATCCCCATGCCGCCGTGAAGCTGGATCGCTTCCTGCCCTACATGCCGCGCGGCCTCGGACACCTTCACCTTGGCAGCCGATACGATCCGCATCCGCTCGGCCGCGCCCACTTCGCCGCGCGCGGCCGCATCGACCCGACTGCAGGCAAGCAGCGTAATGGATCGGGCCTGCTCAGCGCTCACAAACATATCGACCAGCCGGTGCTGAAGCGCCTGGAAACTGCCGATTGGCACACCAAACTGACGACGCGTCTTGAGGTATTCCATCGTGGCAAGGTTGGCCGAGCGCATGGCACCCACGGCCTCCGCGCACGCAAGCACGGTGGCGAAGTCGAGCGCCTCGACAATGGCCTCGTAAGCCTCCCCTGCGGTGCCCAGGAGCGCCGCCGCCGGCAGCTGCACGCCTGAGAGCGTCAGGTCAGCCGCTCGCCGATTGTCCTGGGTACGCATCGTCTGCATCCGCAGGCCGGAGGCCGTCGCATCGACCACGAAGAGCGACAGGCCCGCGGGCTCTGAGGGCTCGCCCGCGGTGCGTGCCGAGACGATCAGCTTGCCCGCGAGCGGTGCATCGAGCGCGAGCGACTTTGCACCGCCCAGGCGCCAGCCGCCCGCGTGCGGCTCGGCCCGCGTACCGACCTGCCCCGGATCGTGCCGCGAATCATGCTCGGCATGTGCAAGCGCAAGAATGAGGCGGCCCTCGGCCACAGCGGGCAGCAGCGCCTGTCGCTGGGCATCGTTACCCAGGCGTGCGATCAGCCGCGCGCCCAACCCTACGGTGGAGACCAACGGCTCAAGCATCAGCGACTGCCCCGTGGTCTCCATGGTGGCGACCATATCCAGCGCGCCGCCATCGAAACCACCGTGTTCGGCCGGCAGCGTGAGCGCGGTCAAGCCCAGTTCGGCCAGTTGCCGCCAGGCCTCGGCACTGTGGCCGGTCTCGGAGGCAATGATCCGCTTTCGCGCTTCGAAGTCGTAGTGCTGCTCGGCCAGTCGCGCCACTGAATCGGCGAGCAACTGCTGCTCTTCGGTGTACTGAAAGTCCATGTTCAGAGCCCCAGGGCCATCTTGGCGAAGATGTTGCGCTGGATCTCGTTTGATCCGGCGTAGATGGAAGTCTTGCGGAAATTGAAGTAGCGCGAGGCCGATGAGGCCATGAAATCGTCGAACCCGTCGTAGCGGATTGGCTTGAATGCCTGCGCGCGCGGGCCGACCGCCTGCATCATCAGTTCGGTAATCGCCTGCTGAATCTCGGTGCCGCGAATCTTGAGCATTGAGACCTCAGGCCCGATCTTTCCGTTTCGCCGCATGTCGTCCAGAAAGCGCATGTTGGTGATTTCTAGCGCCATCAGTTCGATTTCCACGCGGGACAGGCGGTCGCGGAATCGCACATCGTGAAGAAGCGGCTGACCACGCACAAGGGTACGCGAAGCGAGCTCGCGGAGCCGCAAAAGCTCGCGCCGCGACTGACCGATCCGGCCGGTATTAAGCCGCTCGTGGCCCAGCAGATATTTGGCCACCGTCCAGCCCTGATTTTCCTCATGGACCAGGTTTTCCACCGGGACGCGAACGTCGTCGAAAAATACTTCGTTGACCTCGTGGCCCTCATCCAACAGGATGAGCGGACGCACCGTGATGCCCGGCGTATTCATGTCGATCAAAAGAAAGCTGATGCCCTCCTGGCGCTTGGCGGTGCCGCTGTCGGTTCTCACCAGGCAGAAGATCCAGTCGCCAAAGTGGCCAAGCGTGGTCCAGATCTTTTGGCCATTCACCACATATTCGTCGCCACGGCGCTCAGCGCGGGTTTTGAGCGAGGCCAGGTCCGACCCCGACCCCGGCTCCGAATAGCCCTGACACCAGAAATCGTCACCGTTGTAGATGCGCGGCAGGAAGCGTTTTTTCTGCGCCTCGGTACCAAACCGCAACAACACCTGACCGCACATCGTGACGCCAAAGGGCACCACTGGAGGTGCCCCCGCCATCGCGGTTTCCTCCTCGAAAATGTACCGCTCCACCGCCGACCAACCCGTCCCCCCCCATTCAACCGGCCACGCCGGCGCCACCCAGCCGCGCGCAGCGAGCGTGCGGTGCCAGCGGAGCAGGTCTTCTTTGGAAAGCTCCTGGTAATCGAGCACCTTGGAACGGAGGTCATCGGGCAGATTGGCAGACAGCCAGCCGCGCACCTCGTCGCGAAACGACAATTCCTGTTCGGAAAAATTCAGATCCATGGTGACTCCCGTGACCGGCGCTGCAGCCAGCTGTTCCTTGCGAATGCGCTCAGTTTAATGCGGGCTAAGCTTACTGCGCAGGTACGCCGTGCGCCCGCGCGGGTTGGGGAACAGGGACGCTACAATCGGTTCCCTACCGCCCTCGGGTTCAAACACCAGGACGCTCCATGATCATCGTGACCGGCGGCGCCGGCTTCATCGGCTCGAATTTCGTATTGGACTGGCTCACCGCTTCGGACGAACCGGTGCTGGTGCTGGATTCGCTCAGCTATGCGGGCAATCTCGGCAATCTGCGCTCGCTCCAGGGCGACGCCCGGTTCGAGTTTGTGCGGGGCGACATCGGCGACCGCGCGCTGGTGGATGCGCTCCTCGCGCGCTGCCAGCCCCGGGCGCTGGTGCACTTTGCCGCGGAAAGCCATGTCGATCGCTCGATCCATGGTCCGGCTGCGTTCATACGGTCCAACATCGAAGGCACCTTTGCGCTGCTCGAGGCCACACGCGCATGGTGGTCAACCCTTCCCCCGCCCGCGCGCGCAGGCTTTCGCTTTCTGCATGTGTCCACCGACGAGGTCTATGGCACGCTTGCGCCGGCCGACCCGGCCTTCAGCGAAACCACACCCTACGCGCCCAACAGCCCTTATGCCGCTTCGAAGGCCGCCTCCGACCATCTGGTGCGCGCCTGGCACCACACCTACGGGCTGCCGGTACTCACCACCAACTGCTCCAACAACTACGGCCCCTACCAGTTCCCGGAAAAGCTCATTCCGCTCATGATCGTGAACGCCCTGGCAGGCAAGCCCCTGCCGGTCTATGGCGACGGCATGCAGATCCGCGACTGGCTCTATGTGGGCGATCATTGCAGCGCCGTACGTCGCGTGCTCGAAGCGGGCCGACTCGGCGAGACCTACAACATCGGTGGCCATAACGAAAAGGCCAACATCGAGATCGTCCGCACGGTGTGTGCGCTCCTCGATGCGCGCCGGCCCGACCCAGCAGGCCCGCGCAGCCGCCTCATCACCTATGTCACCGATCGCCCTGGTCATGATCGCCGCTACGCCATCAACGCGAGCAAGATCGA
>CAMBZS010000122.1 GCA_945872335.1 Bordetella parapertussis
AGTTGGGAATGGAGGGCAAGTTGGGCGCCGGCGTCTGCGGATCGGTGGCAGGTGCATCGGCATGTAAAGGCATGGGCTGGGCGACGTATGAGGCAGGCAGGCGCGAGGCAGGCAGGCGCATCAGCGATGTGGCGAGTCGGCGCTCGGCAGGTAGTGGAGCACGCGCCGTTCGGCGATCACGACCGCGTAATAGGCAAGGATGCCGATCACGGTCAACGCGCCGATCACCACGAACACACCTGCGGTATTGCCCTGGCCTTCGAAGAACACCAGCATGTAGCCTAGGCCCAGATTGCCGCCCACCAGTTCGCCGACCACCACGCCAATGACCGCGAGTGTGCTCGCGATGCGCAAGCCCGAGAACAGCGCGGGCAGCGTGGTGGGGTATTCGACCATGCGGAAGATTTGCCACCGTGTGGCCGAGAACGATCGCGCGAGGTTGGTGAGGTCGACATCGGTGTTGCGCATCGCGGTGAGTACATTGATCAGCACTGGAAAAAACACGATCAGGATCGCCACCAGAATTTTCGGATAGATGGTGTAGCCCAGCCACATGACAAAAAGCGGCGCAAAGGCGACTTTGGGGGCGATCTGCAGCGCGAGCAGGTAGGGCGACAGCACAGCTTCCACTCGCGGGGACGCGCCAAGCGTAAAGCCGATCAGCGCGCCAAGGAGTGACCCCAGCGCAAAGCCGATCATGACTTCAGCGGCCGTGATGCCGGCATGGCGCAGCAGTCGCTCGGCTTCCCAGATTCGTACGGCTTCGCTGCAGACCTTGGAAAACGGCGGCAGTACGAAAGCGGGAACGCCGGCGAGTCCGGGGCCCCACTCCCAGGCCGCCAGAAACACGACCAGAACGATGAGGCTCCAGAAACCGGTGATCAGTCGTTCGCGTGGCATGTTGGCGGTGGTTCAGTGCAGTTGGGCGCTGTCATCGAGCTTCAAGAGGCCCATCAGCTCGTTTACATAGTTGGTCAGCTCGGGGTGCTTGCGCCGAGCCATTGGATGATTTCGGTCAGGCAGATCAACCCGGATTTGCGCGGCGATGGTGCCAGGACGCTCGCTCATCACGAGGATACGGTCCGACAGGGCCACTGCTTCCGACAGGTCATGGGTGATGAACAGCACCGTCTTTCGCTGCTCGGCCACGGTTCGTGCGAGGTCCTGCTGAAGCACCATCTTGGTTTGCGCATCGAGTGCCGAAAACGGCTCATCCATCAGCAGGACCAGAGGATCGACAGCCAGCGTGCGCGCGAGCGCCGCACGCTGCCGCATGCCACCCGAGAGCTGATGAGGATAGTGCTCGCCGAAGCCTTCGAGCCTGCACTGGCGCAGGAGCTGTGTGGAGATCTCGTGGCGGCGCGGCGCGGCCACCCCCCGCAATTCGAGTCCGAATTCGATATTGCGGGCGATCGTGCGCCAGGGCATCAGCAGGTCTTTCTGCAGCATGAAGGCGACGTGCGGATTCGGACCGCTGACGAGGGTGCCCGCCACCCGGACAGTGCCCGCGCTCGGCGGGGCGAGACCTGCACCGAGATTGAGCAGGGTGCTTTTGCCGCAGCCCGAAGGACCGATCAGCGACACCACCTCTCCCTCCGCTACGTCGAATGTGACCTGGGTGGCGGCGAGCAGTTCGGTGTCGGAGCCCTTCACCCGGAAACGCTTGTCGACGCCGATGAACTCGATTGCTGGCGGGAGGGGGGGAGACATGTGGCGCAGTGCCGTCGGTGAGTGGTGGGCAGGGATAGCGGTTTTACAAATGAAACTTTAGTTCATACGCGAACCAAAAGCGAGTGTTTTTGGTGGCAGGTCCGGATACGGAGCGGTGACGCATGCGCAGGTCGCGCAGCGCCACGTTCGATCCGACCTTGCCCGTGCGCGCACATGGGCCTGCCGCTTGATGTCGGTCAAGACCGGCAACGAGCGCCCTGCCTATCATCGTCCGAGCGGAATTCGAACACGATTGCCTGGGGGCGGTGCATGGCATTGAGCGAACATCAGATTGTCGATCTGCGTGCGCGGATGATCGCGCGATCTCGACTGCTTGAGGGAGAAATTGCGGCGAAACTGCGTGAATCGACTGAAGACGCCGAGATGCTGGGCCGCGTAGGTGACAGTGCCGATCTGGCCTGGATCGAGACCGAAAGCGGGCTGGATCTGAGCGAGGCGCAGCGCGACATTGAAGAATGGCGCGGGCTGCGCGATGCGCTGCGGCGGATGGAACTGGGTAGCTACGGCGTCTGCATGGATTGCGGGGCCGATGTGCCGGTGGAACGGTTGCGTTCACAACCGCTCGCGTTGCGCTGTATTGACTGCCAGTCGTTTAACGAGCGGTTGGGTCCGGCGCGACGGGCAAGGGGCCAGCAGGTGTAGGGCGGGCCAAGGCGGCGGGGCTAGCCAAAGCGGCCATGCAGATACCAGGTGCCGGAGGCGCTGAGGCGTTCGCGGAAGATCCAGACCAGGCGGTGTGAGGTGTCTTCCGCGATGAAATAGTCGCGCAGGACCAGTTTGTTGTCCCACCATCCCGACTCAATGCGCTCGGGGCCTGCGAGTAGCGATAGAGGGCTTTCCCAGAAGGGTCTGTTATTACGTTCGGAGAGCACGAGGGGCGGCTCGATCAGCCAGAGTGGGCGCAGGGGCGCTGGCAGGCTGCCCGTGGCGCGTTGGGCGTGCCAGGCTTTGCGGGCAGCGGCGCTGTGCAGGGCCGCTCGCAGCGCGATTGGCGACTGCGTGGCAGGGCGTGGCGGGGAGGTGGTTGGGCGTCCTGCGCGTGGGCGCGCGGGTTCGGGGGTGTACATGGGTAGCCGCTGAACGGGTTCGGCGCGCCAGGCGTATTCGGGGCGGTGCTCGGCCACCTGATGCAGCTGCGAAACCTGTTCGTTTCCCAACCTGGCTTTCAGGCGTTCAACCAGCCGGTCGATTTGTTCGTGGGCGGTTGCGGCGCCGGGAAACAGCTCCGTGCTGGCTGGTGCGTAGTGGTGTACGTCATGGCATTGCAGTTTCAAGCTGCTGGTGGCTGCGGCCAGCTTGGTGTGTCGTAGCGCTTCCGCCAGCAGCAGTCCGAGTTGCGAGGGGTCGCGACTGGGGCGGTCTGGGCCGAAGTGGATCAGGGTGGCTGGGCAGCGATCATGCTCGGCGCTGAGTGAAAGTCGCCGTGCGCCTGCCTGACGACCAGCGAGCCAGCCGCAGAGCTGAAGCAGCAGCCGACGCGCGCCAAACAACAGGCGCTCGCTGTCTTCGACCGGGGCCGGCAGGTCGAGATGGCTTTCGAAGCTGTCTGGAGTCATGAACACCGGTTGTGGGTCGGGACGCTGGCCGATGGCGCGATCGAGTTCGTCGAGCAATTCGAGACCGAAGCGTCGGGCAAGGCCGGCTCGCGGTAACTGCATGAGTTGTTCGATCGTGCGGACACCGATTGCCTGGAGCGCAGCCTCATGCGGCTGCGCGGAGGCCAGTAGTCGAACCGGCAGTCGGGCCAGCAGGGCGCGCAGTCGGTTGGGCGTGTCGGCGTGCAGAGCGTGGCGATGGCGAGCCAGCAGCCACGCACCGGTTGGTGTGCAGGCAGAACCTGTGTGAGCGGGGAAACCGTTTTCAGCCAACCCGGACTGCACTCGCCGGGTCAGCCGATCGGGACCATTGAACAGGCGCAGGCTGCCCGCCACGTCGAGCAGCAGGCCGGCGGGATCAGCAGCCTCAACCGGGAGTCGCAGCGAGACGGTGGGCGTGAATTGCTGAGCCCAGGCAGCGAGGCCCTGCAAGGCCTCGGATTCACGCACGCGACTGCGTTCGAGCAGTTGAATGGAAGGAAGCAGTGCGAAGACGGTGGAGATGGTTTGGCCCGGCTGCACGCCGGTGGCTGCTGCGAGCGCGTTGAGGGCCACCAGCCGATCCTGTTCGGTGATGCCGAGCGGACCTTCAGACGAAGGGACGCCGCGCTGACAGCAGTCGAGCGTGAAGGTTGGCAGGAAAACGGCGAGCCAGAGCATGGGGTGGACGACATGGCCTGGTTACCTGCTGATCCCTGGGGGCGATCGATGCCGAATGTACGACCCGGGCGGCGGCCAAGGATAAGAGGGCAGGCGGCAAGGAGAGAAGGCAGACGACCTGGTGGGCAAGCAAATTCGGCAGGCAAGCAACCTCAGTGGGCAAGCATCTGGCTGGCGCGAGGTGTTGACGGCCGCGCTGCCGCATGAACCCGGGTGTCTGGCGCGCTGTGCGCTGAGGCGAGCAGGCCCGAGTCGGGCGAGTGCGTGGGCGCAGTGCGCAGTGTGAAGGTGCTGACGGGTTGGGGCAGGTCAAGGACCAGCGGTTGGGCAATGACCGGCCCGCGCCGCTTGAGGACCTGCACCGACAGCTGCGGATTGGGGCGCGGCAGCAGCATCAGGCGCAGCGGTGCTGGTGAGGCTTCGAACTGAGCGGGGAGTTCGCGAAACAGAAAGACCGGCCCCCCGGCGGACTGCGCGGCAACCTGTAACCGGCGCAGATGCTCCGGCCGGGTGCGTTGCTGGGGTAACCAGGCGAGCAGTGCGCCGAAGCCTGAGCTGCGCAGGGACTGCTCGACGGCCCACAGCCGGTCGGCTGCGTTGGGGGCCTGGATGATGATGAGGTAGTCGAGCTGGATGCCGAAGCTGGCAAGCGCTGGCGCGTAGGGGATGTGGGGTGGGGCAAGCAGAATGACAAAACGCCGCTGCTGGGTGAGGCGCTGCAGCAGCGGCACCAGCAGTCTGAGCTCGCCAATGCCTGCCTCCCGGCACAGCAGCTCGGTGAGGCATCCAGTGGGCCAGCCAGCCCCGGGCAGGACGGCGTCGAGCGCTGCAAAACCGCTGGATTCGCCGGCGGGCGGCATGGGGTCGAGCCGACCAGCTCGCCAGACGTTTGCCGGGAGCTCGGGCAGTTTTGGAGCGGGGAGTGCTGGCGAACGGCCGAGGGCAGGCGAGGCAACAGGCAGTGCAGACATGGCAGATATTCCGGACGTGGGGGCTGGAAGCGTTAAAGCGATTTGCCGGTTCGGAGCAGGCCGACCGCGATGCCTTCGACGGCAACCGTGTCGGAGCGCGCGTCGAGCACAATGGGCGGATACAGCGGGTTTTCGGCTAGCAACTGGATGGCGGTGCCCTTGCGCTGCCAGCGCTTGACGGTGACTTCGTCGCCGACCCGCGCCACCACGATCTGGCCATTACGGGCTTCCTGGGCGCGCTTGACGGCCAGCAGGTCACCGTCGAGGATGCCGGCGTCTCGCATGCTCATGCCGCGTACCCGCAGCAGGTAATCGGGGCGGGTATCGAACAGGGCGGGGTCGACGGCATAGCTGGCCTCGACGTGCTCCTGGGCGAGGATGGGGCTGCCCGCCGCGACCCGACCGACCAGCGGCAGGCTGAGCGCGACCTGTACGGCGCGGGGGACGTCGAGCTCGGAGTCGGGCAGACGGCGCAGGCGGATGCCGCGCGAGGAGCCTGAGGCGAGTTCGATCATGCCCTTGCGTGCCAGGGCCTTGAGGTGTTCCTCGGCTGCGTTGGGTGAGCGAAACCCCAGTTGGGTGGCGATTTCAGCCCGGGTGGGCGGAAAACCGGTGTCGGCGATGTGCTGCTGGATGAGGGACAGGATTTGCTGCTGACGGGCAGTGAGATCACGCATTGGGGAACCTCCGAACTGTGATTTTATACAGTATCTGTCCGGATGCAAATTCCGAGAAACCTTGTCCGATAAGCGGATTTTGAGGCGTCGATACGACGCTCCCGCCTTGCGTTGCGAGCTTCCGTCCTGCGATCAGCCTCGCGCTGCCAGCGGCCCGCAGCCCGGGCGGGCAGGGTTGCCGCGCGCGAGTCGCCTCCGAGCGAAGCCAGGCCGTTCACCTGGATTCGTGACTGCGGGTTGCCCCGATGGGTTCTCTGATCGACGCAGTGCGTGGCATCCGCTTCGCTGATCGGGCTTACCCGCGCACGGGTTTCATCTTGCTGTGCAACTGCCGATGTTTGTGGCAGAGTGGCCGCGATGGCTGGGCATCCGCCCGCCATTCAGGATTGCATTTCTCGGGTTGCTGGTTCCGGTGTTCCTCGAAATGCAATGACCTCTTCAACGGGTTTCGAGGACTTTTCCAGGATGGGCACCAAGATCTATGTGGGCAATCTGCCCTGGCGTGCAACCGATGCGCAACTCTCCGAGTTGTTCGGCCAGCACGGTGACGTGACCGACGCAAAAATCGTCACCGATCGCGAAACGGGCCGCTCACGCGGTTTCGGTTTCGTCACCATGGGTAACAACGAAGCCGCGCAGGCCGCAATTCGCGCGCTCAATGGTTTCTCCCTTGAGGGCCGTAGCCTGGTCGTCAACGAGGCCCGCGAGCAGAGCGGCGGCGGCGGTGGTGGCGGTGGGCCGCGTCGTGGTGGCTTCGGCGGCGGCGGTGGTGGTGGTGGCGGCGGCGGTGGTGGCTATGGCCGCGGCGGCGGTGGTGGTGGCTATGGCCGCGGTGGTGGTGGAGGCGGCGGCGGCTACGGTGGTGGTGGCGGCGGCGGTTATGGCGGTGGCGGCGATCGCCGCGCCGGCCAGTTCGGCGGCTGATCCGTTTTTCAGACGCGCCGGCGAGGCTGTCAGGCTTCGCCGCGTCATGACCGCAGTGCCGACTGCGCTGCGGCCGGGCTGAGGCAAAGCAGGGATGCCTGCCGAACCTTGGCCCGTGCTCGTTTACATGTTCGTGTAGTTCGGACCGCCCCCACCCTCGGGCGTGACCCACACGATGTTCTGGGTTGGGTCCTTGATGTCACACGTCTTGCAGTGCACGCAATTTTGCGCGTTGATCTGCAGCCGGTCGGCGTTGTGCTCGTCCTTCACATATTCATACACCCCTGCCGGACAGTACCGTGCCTCGGGTCCGGCAAAGCGGGCAAGATTCAGCGCGGCCGGTACCGACGCGTCTTTCAGCGTGAGGTGGCTCGGCTGGTTTTCCTCATGGTTGGTGCTGGCAATGAACACCGAGGACAGCCTGTCAAAACTCAGCTTGCCGTCAGGCTTGGGATAGTTGATGGGCTCGCACTGATCTGCCGGCTTCAGGTAGGCGTGATCGGGCTGGCGACTGTGCAGCGTAAAGGGCGCACGGCCGCGAAACAGCACTTGATCGATGCCGACCAGCGCCGTGCCCAGCCACAGTCCTTTACTCATAGCGGGCTTGAAATTGCGCGCCCGATAAAGCTCGTCATGCAGCCATGATTCGCTGAAGGCATCCGCGTAGCCGCGCAGTTCGTCGTGACCGCACCCGGCTCCCAGCGCCTCGAAGGCGGCCTCGGCCGCCAGCATGCCGGTCTTGATGGCTGCATGACTGCCCTTGATGCGCGATGCGTTGAGAAAACCTGCATCGCAGCCCACCAGGCAGCCGCCGGGGAAAACGAAGCGTGGCAGTGCGTTGAACCCGCCTGCCGTGATGGCGCGCGCGCCGTAGGCAACCCGGCGCCCGCCCTCGAGAAACGAGCGGATGGCGGGGTGGGTTTTATAGCGCTGAAATTCCTCGAACGGAGACAGCCACGGATTCGAGTAATTGAGGCCAACCACGAAACCGACCGCCACCTTGTTGTCCTCGAAGTGATAGAGGAATGATCCGCCATAGGTGTCGGAGGAGAGCGGCCAGCCGGCGGTGTGCATCACCAGGCCGGCGTTGAATCGTGATGGCTCGATCTCCCAGAGTTCTTTCAGGCCGATGCCATAGCTTTGTGGATCGCGACCGTCATCGAGTTTGAAACGGGTCATGAGCTGTTTGCCCAGATGACCCCGTGCCCCTTCGGCAAAGAAGGTGTATTTCGCATGCAGTTCCATGCCGGGCTGGAAGGCATCGGTGGGCTCGCCGTTGCGACCCACGCCCATGTTGCCGGTGGCGACGCCGCGAACAGAACCGTCTTCGTTGAACAGGATTTCAGCCGCAGCAAAGCCCGGGTAAATTTCGACGCCCAGCGCCTCGGCCTGCTGGCCAAGCCATCGCACAACATTACCCAGACTGACGACATAGTTGCCGTGGTTCTGGAAGCACTCGGGCAGCATCCAGTTAGGCACCCGCGTGGATCCGGTTTCAGACAGAAACAAGAACCTGTCTTCGGTGACCGATGTGTTGAGCGGCGCCCCCATTTCTTTCCAGCCGGGGAACAGCTCGTTGATTGCGATGGGATCCATGACCGCGCCGGAGAGAATGTGGGCGCCGACCTCGGAGCCTTTTTCCAGCACGCATACGCCCAGTTCGCGCCCCGCCTCGGTGGCGAGCTGTTTCAAGCGGATTGCCGCCGACAGGCCTGCTGGCCCGCCACCGACGATGACCACGTCGTATTCCATCGCGTCGCGTTCGACTTGCATGAGACCTCCGGGGGCCGGGGAGAACCGCTCTGATCGGCGGCTGTCGGCCAGGCCTTGATTGTCGCGGAAAGGCCGACCAGGGCGCAAACCGGGAATCGATTACCATCGCCGCTCGCCATGTTTCGGCAACCAACCGATCGGAGATTTTCGATGGCAACGACATTCGACCTGGGTGGCCGGGTGGCACTGGTCACCGGCGCCTCCAGCGGGCTCGGCACGCGCTTTGCACGAATGCTGGCCGATAACGGCGCACATGTGGTGCTCGCCGCACGCCGGGTCGAACGGCTGCAGGCATTGCGCGACGACATCATGGCCGCAGGCGGCCACGCCACGGCGGTGGCTCTCGACGTCACCGATATCGGATCGATCCGGGCCGCGGTTGCACAGGCCGAAGATGAGGCCGGGCCGATCGACATTCTGCTCAACAATTCGGGCGTAAGCACGACCCAGCGAATCATTGACGTCACGCCCGAGGACTACGATTTCGTGCTGAACACCAACACCCGCGGGGCGTTTTTCGTGGCGCAGGAGGTTGGCAAACGGATGATCGAGCGCGCCCGCACGCAACCCGGTCGGCCAGCGCGCATCATCAACGTGGCCTCACTGGCGGCGCTCAAGGTACTGCCCATGATCGGGATCTACTGCATCAGCAAGGCCGCGGTCACACAGATGACGCGCGCCATGGCGATTGAATGGGGCCGCTACGGCATCAACGTGAACGCGATCTGTCCGGGCTACATCAGCACCGAGTTGAACGAACACCACTGGGATACCGAAGGCGGAAAGAAACTGATTGCCATGACCCCGCGCAAACGCCTGGGTCAGCCAGAGGATCTGGACGGTATCGTGCTGCTGCTCGCCTCCGAGCGTTCAGGTTTCGTGAACGGTTCGGTGATCAACGTGGACGACGGCTTCTCGCTCTGAGGCGCGCGTCAGAGCGGATCGCGCTCGCTGCTCGCCGAGCGGCGCAGCCGTCTGACTGCGAGCGCCACAAACGCCACCACGGGCACGACCGCAATGCCGCTTGCCAGATCGGGGTTGATGTTGAGCCCCAGCGTTTCCATGCCCTTGAACACATAGCCGAGCACTGCGATCGCGTAATAGCTGATGGCCACCACGGACAGGCCTTCGACGGTCTGCTGCAGACGAAGCTGAAGCTTGGCGCGGCGATTCATGGCGCCGAGCAGCAACTGGTTTTGCGCCTCGCGTTCGATCTCCACCCTTGTACGGAGCAGGTTGCTTGCGCGGTCGATGCGTTCGGCCGCCGCGGCGAGCCTGCGGTCTACGCTTTCGCAGAAGGCCATGGCCGGGGTGAAGCGGCGCTCGAGGAATTCGGTAACGGTTTCCAGGCCCGCGACGCGCTGCTCGCGCAGGTCTGCCGATCGCTGTCGGACGAGCGCATGGTAGGCGCGCGAGGCGCCAGTGCGAAAGCCGGTCTCGGAGGCGATTCGCTCAGCCAGCGCGGCCAGCCGGGTGACCTCATTGAGCATCTCAGGCTCTTCCTCGGCTGGCGCCGATTCGAGTCGACTGACCAGCGTGCCGAGGCCGCGCTCGAGTTCGTTCAGCTCGGCGGCCGCGCCGCGCGCCACCGGGAAGCCCAACATGGCCATCATCCGGTAGACCTCGAGTTCGAGCAGCCTCTGCAGATGCCGGCCCGCGAGCGAGGCATTCATCGACCGGTTGATGAGCAAAAACCGGGTGTAGCCGTTGGGGTCAAGGTGCAGGTCAGTGTAGAGCACCGCCGCGCCATCGGTGAGATCAGCTCCGATCAGGTCGGATGCACCGAGCGCCGCCGCAATGCGATCGCGGTGCGCCCACTGCGGACCGTCGGGCACCAGCGCCACATGCACTGCGGCCACCAGTTGCCCCTCGACACCGGCAAGCCAGCCAGAGGGCAGTGCGTCGATCGCGGGCTCGCCGAAGGGGTCGTCTGCCCGCATGAGGTTGCGGTAGACGGTGTAGTCGTCAAACTCGCCATGCCGCTCCCACTTGAGCCGGAATCGGGCGAAGTCGCCGAAGAAATGGCTCTGCCCGTCGCCAGGCGGCGCGATACCGTACTGCAGGCAGAGCTCGCGCAGCGCTGCCGGGCTGGCTGTTGCGCCGGCTGGGCGCATGAGAGCCAGGTGCGACACCAGACAGGGGGATGACACGCGCGGACGCGGCCGTGCGTGGATCTCGTTATGGAGCGCGATGCGTTCAGGGTGCGGGATCATCGCGCTGCTCCGTCAGGCCCGCCAAGGTGGCAGGCTGCAAGGGGGGCGTTGTTCAGCGATACGGGAAGGCCCGGCGCAGCCTCAGGACAGCGCGCCGGTATCAAGCCGGCAGCCGGTGCGGGTGACGATTTCGTCGCGCGTGACCCCCGGCGCAAGCTCGGCCACGCGAAGGCCCTGAGGGGTGATATCCAGCACGCCAAGATCAGTGATCACCCGATCGACCACGCCAACACCGGTGAGCGGCAACGAACACTTCTCGAGAATCTTCAGTTCTTCGGTGCCGTCTTTTTTGCGCGCGGTGTGTTCCATGAGCACAATGACCCGTCCAACGCCCGCCACGAGATCCATGGCGCCGCCCATGCCCTTGACCATCTTGCCCGGAATCATCCAGTTGGCGAGGTCGCCGTGTTCGCTCACCTGCATGGCGCCCAGGATGGCGATGTCAATCTTGCCGCCGCGGATCATGGAAAACGAATCGGCCGATGAAAAGATCGATGAGCCGGGCAGCGTGGTGACGGTTTGCTTGCCGGCATTGATCATGTCGGCGTCCACCTCGTCTTCGGTCGGGAATGGTCCGATGCCGAGCAGGCCATTTTCGGACTGCAGCCATACATCCATGTCGCGCGGAACGTGATTGGCGACCAGCGTCGGCAGTCCGATGCCAAGATTTACATAGAAGCCGTTGCGGAGCTCGCGCGCGGCGCGCGCGGCCATCTGGTCTCGGGTCCAGGGCATGATCGGTTCTCCTTCAGCGCTCGGCGCGCACGGTGCGCTGCTCGATCCGTTTTTCGGGCGCGGGGTTGAGCACAATGCGGTCGATGTAGATGCCAGGCAGGTGAACGGCGTCGGGATCGATTTCGCCGTTGGCCACCACCTGCTCGACTTCGGCGATGGTGATGCGGCCGGCCATTGCTACGTTGGGGTTGAAG
>CAMBZS010000123.1 GCA_945872335.1 Bordetella parapertussis
GCGCAACCCCGTCGATGAGAAGCGCGATCAGGATGGCCGGAAATGACAGCTGCACATCGGCCACCCGCATGATGAACGAATCGAGTCGGCCGCCAAGATAGCCTGACAGAAGACCCAATGAGACCCCCAGCACCATGGCAACCAACACCGAGGCAAGGCCCACCAGGAGCGAAATTCGCGAACCGTAGAGCAGCGTGGACAGCACATCGCGCCCCTGGTCGTCGGTACCGAGCGGGTAGGTGAGCTGGCCGCCTTCCACCCAGGCGGGCGGCATCAGCGCATCGTTCAATGACAGCGTGGCCAGATCAAAGGGCTGGTGAGGCGCGAGCACGGGCGCACCGAAGGCGCCGATGAAGAGAATGAGGGTGACCACGCTGGCAGCGATCGCAACCGGCGTGTGCCGATAGCTCCACCAGAGGTCGCTATCGAAAAATCGGGCGAGAAGGCTGCGGTCGAGAGGCTTCATGGCTAATGCGCGGCCCCGCTGCGCTCGATCCGCAGTCTGGGGTCAACTGCGAAGTAGAGGAGATCAACCACCAGGTTGATGGTGACGAAAATGAGCGAGATGAGGCACAGATACGCAGCCATCACGGGAATATCGGCCACCTGGACCGATTGAATGAAGAGGAGCCCCATGCCGGGCCACTGGAACACTGATTCGGTGACGATTGCAAAGGCGATGATGCCGCCCAGTTGCAGACCCGCGATGGTGATGACCGGCACCAGCGTGTTGCGAAGCGCATGACCGAAGTGAATCGTGCGGTTGGTGAGGCCGCGCGCGCGTGCGAACTTGATGTAATCGGTGCGCAGCACTTCGAGCATTTCGGAGCGGACCAGCCGCATGACGAGCGTCATCTGAAAAAGCGCAAGCGTGAGCGCGGGCAGGATCAGATGCTTCCAGCCGTCAACGGTGAGCATGCCGGTTGACCAGCTGCCCACCATCACCGTGTCACCCCGGCCATAGGAGGGCAGCCATCCGAGCAATACCGCGAAAAACAGAATGAGCAGAATGCCGATGAGGAATGTGGGCAATGACACGCCCACCAGTGACAGCGCGAGGAGCATGTTGGACAGCGCCCCGCGGCGTCTGAGCGCGGTGTAGACGCCCATGGGAACGCCCGCAAGGAGCGCGATGGCTGCGGCGGTGAGCGCGAGTTCGAGCGTGGCGGGGAGCTTTTCTGCGAGCAGGGACGACACCTTCTGACCCTGCCTGAGCGACACACCGAACTCGCCCTGCACCGCGTTGCCGATGAAATGCCCAAATTGGATGTAGAAGGGCTGATCCAGGCCCAGTGCCTGCGTGACCTGCACCCGCTGCTCGGGGGTGGCGTCCTGGCCCAGCATGGATAACACCGGGTCGCCCACGTAGCGGAACAGTGAGAAGGCGAGCAGCGCCACAAACCCCATGACGGCAAGCGCCTGCAGCAGTCGTCTTAGGACAAACGCGAGCATTGCGAAGGCCGCTCAGGCGCCGGGCGTGGCGTGTGTCATGGCGCTGCGTGCTGCTCAGACCGCAGGCTCGGATGCCTCGGCGAACCAGCGCTCTGCCAGTCGCACCCAGAAGCTGCCGCCAATGGGGATGATCTCGTCATTGAAATCATAGTGAGGCCCGTGCAGCACGCAGGGCCCCAGCCCATGACCTGCCGCACGATGGTCGCCAACGCCGTTGCCAATCACCACATAACAGCCGGGCATCTTTTCGAGGAAGAACGCGAAGTCTTCAGCGCCCATGGTGGGCTCAAACTCGAAAACGTTGTCGGCGCCGACTACATCGGCCGCCACGGTTCGGCAAAAACGGGTTTCCGCCTCGTGGTTGATGAGGGACGGGTAGTTTCGGTGAAAGTGAAACTCGGCGCTTGCGCCGAATGCGCTGGCGGTGTGCTCGGTGGTCTCACGCATGCGGCTTTCGACCATGTCGAGTGTTTCCGGTCGGAAGGTGCGCACGGTGCCGCGCAGTTCGGCTGAATCGGGGACCACATTGGTGGCCTCGCCCGCATGCAGCATGGTGACCGAAATGAGCGCCGCATCAATGGGGTTTCGGTTGCGCGAGACGATGGTCTGGAATGCCTGAACGAGCTGACAGGCGACCGGGATGGGGTCGATGCCCAGGTGCGGGAGGGCGGCATGGGTACCGCGCCCCTTCAGCACAATTCGAAATTCGTTGGACGAGGCGAGCATGGGTCCGGGGCGCATTGCGATCTGCCCGGGCTTGAGGCCCGGCCAGTTGTGCATGCCGAAGATCGCCTGCATGGGAAAGCGCTCGAAGAGCCCGTCGCGCATCATTTCGCGGGCGCCGGCACCGCCCTCTTCAGCGGGCTGAAACACCAGATAGACGGTGCCGTCGAAGTTGCGGTGCGAGGAGAGATGACGGGCGGCTGCCAGGAGCATGGCGGTATGCCCGTCGTGCCCGCAGGCATGCATACGGCCGGCGATGCGCGAGGCATGCGCGAAGCGGTTGAGTTCGGTCATGGGCAGGGCGTCCATGTCGGCGCGGAGGCCAATGGCACGTCGCGAACTGCCTTGTCGAACAACACCGACCACGCCGGTCTTGCCCAGGCCGCGGTGCACTTCAATTCCCCACTCTGCAAGCTTGTTTGCCACCAGCTCGCTGGTGCGGTGCTCGTCGTAGCGCAGCTCGGGGTGAGCGTGGATCTCGCGGCGGACCGCTGCGATCTCTGCGTTGAAGGCAACAATCTGTTCAATTGGTTTCATGGGTGACACGGTCGCGAGACGCGGCTCGTCAGTTTTCCAAAACCGGTTGAGAATATCAGCCCAGGCGGCAGTTTCGTACGGTCTCACCGAACAGGCAGGGTTTTCTATGAGCGCGGCCATTGAGGCATCACCGGTTCCTTCCGACGCTGGCACCGAGCCGGGCGATACCGTTGTTCGCGGCGCCTGTCCGCACGATTGCCCCGATACCTGCGCGCTTCTTGTTACCGTGCGCAAGGGCCGGGCAATTCGTGTGGCCGGCCACCCCGATCACGGCAGTACGGCGGGTGTGCTGTGCACCAAGGTGTCCCGCTATCCCGAGCGTACCTACGCGCCTGATCGACTGCTCACGCCGATGCGCCGGGTGGGGAAGAAGGGTGAGGGCCGGTTCGAGCCGGTGAGCTGGGACCAGGCGCTCGATGACATCGCCGCGCGTCTCAAGTCGATCGCTGCCCGCGATCCGCAGCGCATCCTGCCCTACAGCTACGCCGGCACCATGGGCTGGGTGCAGGGCGAGGGCATGGGCTCACGGCTTTTTCACCGGATGGGGGCGTCACTGCTTGACCGCACGATCTGTTCATCGCCAGGCACGACGGGGCTTCAGTACACGCTGGGTGGGGCGGTCGGCATGGACGTCGAGCAGTTTGTAAATTCGCGGCTGATCCTCATCTGGGGGTCAAACCCTATTACCTCGAGCGTGCATTTCTGGGCGATCGCGCAGGAGGCCAAACGCCGGGGCGCGAAGCTGATTGCAATCGATCCGCACCGCACCGACACCGCCCTCAAGTGCCACGAACACATTGCGCTGATGCCCGGTACCGATGCCGCACTTGCGCTGGGGCTCATGCACCTGCTGATCGCCGAGGGACGAATCGATCAGGACTACGTGGCCCGGCATACCGTGGGTTTCGAGGCACTCGCCGAGCGCGCTTCAGCCTGGACGCCAGCCCGAACAGCCAGTGTCTGCGGCATTGCCGAGGACCAGGTACGAAGCCTCGCGCATGATTACGCCACGATTCGGCCCGCAGCGATCCGGCTCAACTACGGCATGCAGCGCGTCTATGGCGCGGCAAACGCAGTGCGCGCGGTTGCCTGCCTGCCGGCGCTCATCGGCGCATGGCGCGATCCGGCGGGTGGCGTTCTGCTTTCATCCAGCCACATGGTGCCGATCACACCCGCGCGCCATGTCCGCACCGAGCTCTTGGCGGGCGCGCGTCCCCGCACCATCAACATGGTAGAAATTGGAGACGCGTTGCTCGCCGCCGATCCGCCGATCGAGGCGGTGGTGGTCTACAACTCGAATCCGGTTGCGGTCGCGCCCGAGTCCGACAAGGTGATCCGGGGCTTTGCCCGCGAAGACCTGTTCACGGTGGTGCTCGAACACTTTCAGACCGATACCGCCGACTATGCCGACTACCTGCTTCCCGCCACCACGCAGCTCGAGCACTTCGATGTGCACAAGGCGTACGGCCACTGGTATGTGCTTGCCAATCAACCTGCCATTGAACCGCTCGGACAGGCGCGCTCGAACAGCGACGTGTTCCGTGATCTGGCGCGCCGGATGGGCTATACCGACCCCCTGCTTCAGGCAAGTGACGAGGCGATTGCCCGCGATGCGATGGACTGGTCGAGTCCGCTTGCTGGTCCAGACGCCTATGAGCGCATGATCCGTGAGGGCTGGATCAAGATGCGGCATTCCGATGCGCCGTATGCGGAAGGGGGGTTTCCCACGCCCTCGGGCAAATGCGAGTTCTACAGTGACCGGCTGAAGAAGGAAGGCCATGATCCGCTTCCCGATTGGCTCCCCAATCGCGAATCGCGGCATGCTGATCCGGCGCTCGCAGCCCGCTACCCGCTCGCCATGATCTCGCCGCCCGCGCGCCACTTCCTCAACTCAAGCTTTGTGAATGTGGCGAGCCTGCAGGCAACCGAGCGCGAACAGCGCTGTGAAATCAACCCCGACGATGCGGCCGCGCGCGGCATCGCCGATGGCGATCAGGTGCGGGTGTTCAATGACCGGGGCTCGTTTCTTGCCCGCGCACGGGTGAGCGACCGTACGCGCCGCGACCTGGTGGTGGCCTGGGGTCTCTGGTGGCACAAGCTCGTGCCGGGGGCCCGCAACGTGAACGCGGTGACGGGGCAGGCGCTCACCGACCTGGGCCGCGGGCCCACCTTCTACGACTGTCTGGTTGAGGTGGAAAGGGCGGAAAAGGTTGAGAAGGCGGATTAAGCGCTGCGGCCGCGGACCGGTGGCCCGCCGATCCGGCGCCAGAGATATTCACCGTGACCGCCCGCGCCGGTGATCCGCCCTTCATCCATCACCGTCACGCCGCGCACGATGGTACGCACCGGCCAGCCTTTGAAGGTCCAGCCGTCGTAGAGGCTGTAGTCGGAGTAGGAGCCCAGCTCATCGGCGCGTACCGTCCGTTCGCGCTCGAGATCGACCAGCGTGAAGTCGGCATCTGCGCCGCGGGCAAGCGACCCCTTCACGGGCGCCAGATCGAAAATGCGCGCTGGCCCCGAGGTGACGGTTGCGGCCAGCTTTCGAAGCGGAATGCGCCGCTTGTGCCAGCCTTCGGAGAGCAACACGGGCAGGATGGTGGCGCTACCGGGAAACCCTTGCGACGCGAGCCACATGGATTTGTCTTTGGTGGCGCGCTTGCGTGCCACATGGTCGGAGGCCACGACATCGATCGTGCCATCGGCAATACCCTCCCAGAGGGCCTCCCGGTCGTCGGCCGTGTGAAACGGCGGATTGGCCTTGCCCATGCCCGCGAGGTCGCTGTCTTCGGTATGCGTGAGGTAGTGCGGGCAGGTTTCAACGAACACCTGATCGAATCGGCCGCGCCAGAAGCGCACTTCGTCAAGCGTCATGCGGGTGGAGATATGCGGGAAGAACACGCGCGCGCCCAGCTTCTCGGCGAGGAACATGGCACGGATAGCGGGTTCGGCTTCGGTGAGCGCGGGCTTGCACGAGGCCCAATCGCGCAGCGTGCTGCCGCCCGAGGCCTGCACGCGCTGGCGCAGGCGGTTGACGATTTCAATGTTCTCGGTGTGACACACGATCATCGGCCGGCCCACCTCGGCCGAGCGTTTGAGCAGATCATGGAAAAAGCCATCGTCAGTGCCGTCTAGACCGAGGTAGCGTCCTTCCTCGCCCTTGAAGTTCATGAAGTACTTGAAGGAGGTGACGCCATAGTCGCGCACATAGCGATCGAGCTCCTCGATGTGGAGCTCGTTGGCCGTGCTGAAATGAAAACCGTAGTCGACATGCATGCGCGAGCGCGCGTATTCCTGCTCACGCCGAAAGACCTCGGAGTAGGCTTCGTTGTTCAGGAAATAGCCCAGAATGGTGGTGATGCCGCCTTGCGCGGCATACACGGTTTCGGTGCTGTATTCGGTGATCTTTTCGCCCATGCCGAAATGCACATGCGCATCGATGCAGCCCGGAAACGCGTGCAGGCCCTCGGCGCGTTGCTCGGCGATGCCGGCAGGGGCGGAAGCGCCCGGTTCGAGCAGGGCCTCGATCCGGCCGTTGATCACGAGCACATCACCGCGCTCGGGGTCTCGGTCGGGAAACACCAGCGTGGCGCCACGGAGAACGAAATCAGACATGGAAGAACCTTGCGTAGGCGGTGGGAAGAGGGCGCATCTTGCGATCGGACAGCCAGTCGCAGACGATTATAGGGGGGTGTTGCCCGGGCATCGCGGGCGGTCTCATCGGCTGCAACGGATCGCGAGGGTCGCGTTCGCGGCGTGGGTGACCCTGACCAGCGCGGCCACGGCCGCGGATCGGCCTCAACCCGACACGGTGACCAAGCCCGCTGCCCGCAGCGGCTACGAACCTGCCTATCTCTGGCAGTCCGCACGGGGCCATCTTTCGCTCTGGTGGTCTGCGCGGCCGGTCGATGATCTGATCGACGATCCCGCAACCCGCCCGTCGCTAAGGCAGAGGCTGGCGCTTGCGAAAAAGCTGCGCCGGTTTGCGGTGGAGGCGCTTGCGCTCCCCGACAACGGCAGCTTCACCCGCTTTGCGCAGGTCGATCGGCCGCATGTGGTGTGGAACGTGCAGGCCGCGCCCGAGCTCTCGCTGGAACCGGTGCGCTGGTGTTTTCCGGTGGCGGGTTGCGTGGCCTACCGCGGCTACTATCACGAGGGCGATGCCGAAGCGTATGCAGCGAGCCTGCGCGCCGAGGGGCTCGATGTGCAGGTTGCCGGCGTGTCGGCCTATTCCACGCTTGGCTGGTTTGCCGATCCGCTCCTCAGCACCTTCATTGGCCAGCCCGAGCCCGAGCTCGCGCAGCTCATCTTTCACGAGCTCGCCCATCAGGTGGTCTGGGTGCCTGGGGACACCCGATTCAATGAGTCATTTGCCACCGCGGTCGAGCGGATCGGCGTTGAGCGCTGGTTGGCCCACTCGTCTGCCGATCCGTCGGTGCTTGCCGAGTGGCTCGCCCGGCGCGAGCGCCGCGAGCGGATTGTCTCGCTGCTGTCCGAGACTGCCGGGCGGTTGCGGGCGATCTATCACCAGCCAATCCCTGACGACCAGAAGCGCGCGGGCCGCCGCCAGGCGTTCGCCGATCTTCGCGCAGCATTTGGCGCGCTCCGGGAGGCCAATCCTGGTTTCTCGGCCTGGGATCGCTGGTTTGCACAGCCCCTTGGCAATGCCCATCTGATGTCCGTGGGGCTCTACCATGACCTGGTCCCGGCGTTTCTCGCCCTCTACCGGGCCGAGCGCGAGAACCTTCCTCGTTTCTACGAAGCGGTGCGTGCGCTGGCCGCGCTTCCCCCTGAAGCCCGTGCGGCACGTCTGGCCGCGGCTGCACGAATGGAGTAAAAAGAGGCAAATCACACTATTCACAGCGCCGAGCGCACCCGAAGGGCGCCGCGCACAGGAGGCAACATGGAGCGGTTGTGGCTGAAGTCTTATCCGGCCGGGGTTCCCCCCACGATTGACGACACGCTCTACGGATCCCTCATCGACCTGATCGACGAAGCGTTTCGAAAGCACGCCGAACGCACTGCCTACGTCGGATTCGGCGTTGGCATGACATTCGGCGAGCTCGATGCGCGTTCGCGCGCGTTCGCTGCGTGGCTGCAGTCAACGGGCCTGCGCCGCGGCGACCGGGTGGCGCTCATGATGCCCAACGTGCTTCAGTATCCGGTGGCGCTTGCCGGGGTGTTGCGCGCCGGCATGGTGATCGTGAATGTCAATCCGCTCTACACCGCGCGCGAACTCGAGTACCAGCTGAAAGATTCCGGCGCGCGCGCCATCGTCATTCTCGAAAATTTCGCGCATGTGCTGGAGCAGGTGGTGGCCAACACCTCCATCGAGTCGGTGGTGGTCACCGGAATGGGTGACCTGCTGGGGGGCCTGAAGGGCATGCTGGTCAATGCGGTGGTGAGGCACGTGAAGAAGCTGGTGCCGGCCTGGAACCTGCCCGAGGCGCTGTCGTTTCGCGACGTCCTCAGGGCGGGTGCGGCGCTTGCCCTTCAGCCAGTGCAGGTCGGGCATCAGGATATGGCGGTGCTGCAATACACAGGCGGCACCACGGGGGTCTCGAAGGGGGCTGCGCTCTCGCACCGCAATCTGATTGCGAACCTGCTCCAGTCCGAGGCCTGGATTCAGCCAGCACTCAACAACACGAGGCGCCCGCTGCCCCCGGGTGAACCGATCACCGTGGTGTGTGCGCTGCCGCTTTATCACATCTTCGCGTTCACGATCTGCGCGCTCCTTGGCATGCGGATCGGTGCGAAAAACATTCTCATCCCGAATCCACGCGACCTCGATGCCCTCGTGAAAGAGGTCCGGCCGCATCGGCTCAATATTTTCCCGGCGGTGAACACGCTCTACAACGCGCTGGTCAATCACGAGGGTTTCCGGCAACTCGACTTTTCCGGCCTCGTGGTGAGTAACGGCGGCGGCATGGCGGTGCAGGCGGCCACGGCCCAGAAGTGGCTTGAACTGACCGGGTGCCCGATCTGCGAAGGCTATGGCCTCTCGGAGACCTCGCCCTCGGCCACCTGCAACCCCACGGATACCGATGCCTACTCGGGCACCATTGGCCTGCCGCTCCCGTCCACCGACGTGGTGATGCTGAACGATGACGGGCAGGAGGTGCCGCTCGGCGAACGCGGTGAAATCGCGGTTCGGGGACCGCAGGTCATGACCGGCTACTGGCAGCGCCCCGATGAAACTGCGCGGGTATTCACCGCCGATGGTTTTTTCCGGACCGGCGATATCGGTGTGGCCGACGAGCGCGGCTATATCCGCATCGTGGATCGCAAGAAGGACATGATCCTGGTGTCGGGATTCAATGTTTACCCGAACGAGGTGGAACAGGTGGCGGCACTCCACCCCGGCGTGCTCGAGGTGGCCGCCGTGGGCGTGCCCGATGACAAGACCGGCGAGGCGGTGAAGCTCTATGTGGTGCGCAAGGACCCGGCGCTGACCGAGCAGGCCCTGATCAGCTTCTGTGCGGAGCAACTGACCGGCTACAAGCGGCCGCGGCAGGTGGAGTTCCGGGTGGAGCTTCCCAAGACCAATGTCGGGAAGATTCTGCGCCGGGCGCTTCGCGAGGCGGCTTGAGGCAGCGGGTTGGGACTGCGGCTTGGGGAGGCGCGATCTGACAATTTACTAGGTTTGTCTAGTAAATATAGAATATCGGCCTTGTAGTTGCGAACACCATGACAGCCGCACTTTTTGAACGCTCCTTTGTCCGCGAGCTTGCACGGCGGTTTGACCGCCCTCCTGCATTCATGCAGGTGCTGGCTGGTCCGCGGCAGGTTGGGAAAACGACTGGCGTCCGGCAGCTGATCGCGCAGAGCGACTTTCCGGCTCACTATGCCAATGCCGACGACGTGCTGGTGAGCGATCGCAGCTGGCTGCTGCGTCAATGGCAGGAAGCCCTCCGGCTGGGACCCGGTGCCTTGCTGGTGATTGACGAAGTCCAGAAAGTCGTCAATTGGTCCGAGACGCTCAAGGCGTTGTGGGATGGCAGGCAGGCGCCCCTTCGAGTTCTGCTGCTGGGCTCGAGTGCCTTGAACATTGCCTTGGGAGCAAGCGAAAGTCTGGCGGGCCGCTTTGAACTGCTGCGCGTACATCACTGGACGTTTGCCGAGCTTCGGGTGGCGTTTGGTTACGACCTTGAGCGCTACCTCGCTTTCGGCGGATATCCTGGTTCGGTCCTGCTCGAAAACGAACCTGATCGCTGGTATGCGTACATGAAAGACGCGATCGTCGAGTCGGTCATCGCCAAAGACTTGCTGCAAAGCCGCAGGGTGTCCAATCCCGCCCTGTTCCGTCAGGCGTTTGAGCTGCTGTGCGCGTACCCCGCCCAGGAAATAAGCTACACCAAGCTCCTGGGCCAGTTGCAGGACCGTGGAAACACCGACCTGGTGAAGCATTACATCGAGCTCTACAACGCAGCGTTTCTACTTCACGCACTCAACAAATTTTCGACGAAGGCGTGGCTGTCGCGCGCCTCGAGCCCCAAAATTTTGCCCGCGTGTCCAGCGCTCTACAGCATGGCGGCTGGTGTGTCGGTCAAGGCCGACGCTGATCAGCGAGGCCGTGCCTTCGAACTCGCGGTCGGTGCAGAACTTCTGCATCAGCCTGGTGAGGTGACTTATTGGCGCGACCGTCATGACGAGGTGGACTTTGTCTACCGGTATCGCGACCAGCTGTTTGCGATCGAGGTGAAATCCGGACGCAGGAAATCCGGCAAGGGTCTCGATGTTTTCGGCGCCCGCGTGCCTCGCGCGAAGCGTGTGGTGATCACCCCCGAAAATTTCCTGCAATTTTCCGAGAATCCCCGGGCGTTTCTCGAGCGGTTGGCGGCTTGATTTGGAGTGATGCCGGGCCGGGCATGACGCCGGCCGATGACGGGTTATTCCTGCCGCAACCTGAACCGCTGCAATTTGCCTGTCTCGGTGCGCGGCAGGCTCTCCCGAAACACGACCGAGCGCGGATATTTGTACGGCGCGATCGCAGCCTTCACATAGTCCTGCAGCACTTTTGCGAGCGCGGGCTCGCCGCCATGCCGCTCGATCATGCCGGGTCGGGCCACCACATAGGCGCGCACGATCTGGCCGCGCTCGGCATCGGGTACGCCCACGACTCCGCACTCGGCTACCGCTTCGTGGGCCATCAGCACCGCCTCGACCTCGGGGCCTGCGATGTTGTAGCCCGCCGAGATGATCATGTCGTCGGAGCGGGCCTGGTAGTGGAAATAGCCGTCCTCGTCCACCATGAAGGTGTCGCCTGGCAGGTTCCAGCCGTTGCGAACATATTGGCCCTGACGCGGGTCGGCCAGGTAGCGGCAGCCTGTGGGCCCGCGCACGGCGAGCTTGCCCACGGTATTGGGCGGCAGCGTGTTCATGTTTTCGTCGACGATCCGGGCCTCGTAGCCGGGCACGACCTTGCCGATTGCCCCGGGGCGCACCTCGGCCCCCGCCGAC
>CAMBZS010000124.1 GCA_945872335.1 Bordetella parapertussis
GACGATATCGAGCGCATTCAGCGCGAATACGGCATGGATCGCTGATTTCAGAGCTCTTGCGGACGATCGTCGAACCAGCGATAGAGTGCAGGCAGCACAACCAGGGTGAGCAGGGTGGAGGTGATCAGACCGCCGATCACCACCACCGCGAGTGGGCGCTGAACCTCTGAACCCGGCCCCGTGGCAAACAGAAACGGGACCAGCCCGAGGAGTGCAACGGTGGCGGTCATCATCACCGGGCGAAAGCGGAGCAGGCAGCCGTCGCGGACGGCGACTGCAACATCCTTGCCCTCTTCGCGCAGGCGCCGGATGCAGGTGACCAGCACCACACCATTCAGCACTGCAATGCCCCACAACGCGATAAAGCCAACCGAGGCGGGCACGCTGAGGTATTCGCCCGTGACAAACAACCCAAAGATGCCGCCGATCGAGGCAAACGGCAGCACCAGAATGATGAGCGAGGCGAGCTTGACCGAATTGAAGAGCAGGAACAGCAGGAAGAAAATGGCGCCCACGGTGATGGGCACGATCACCGACAGCGTTGCCATCGCCCGCTCCATGTTTTCAAACTGCCCGCCGAAATCGAAGTAGTAGCCCTCGGGCAAACGAACCTCGGCATCGAGCCGCTGGCGGACCTCGGCAACGAAACCGCCCAGATCGCGCCCGCTCACATCGGCGCCCACCACCACCCTGCGCTTGGCGCCTTCGCGCGAGAGCTGCGCCGGTCCATCAACCAGGCGAATGCGCGCCAGCGCCGACAGCGGTACTTCGCTTCCTTCGTGGCTTCGCACCTTGATTGCCGAGATGGCTTCGACGGAATTGCGACGCTCGGGCGGAAAGCGGACGGTGACCGCGTAGCGGCGCTCGCCCTCGTAGACCGAGGTCACTTCCTTGCCCCCAACCGCCGACTCGATGATCTGATGGATATCGGCCACGTTGAGGCCATAACGCGCAATGGCGAACCGGTCGATTTCGATCTGAAGCGACTGCTGGCCCGACAGCCGTTCGATGCGGATGTCCTGAGAACCCGGAACCGATCGCAGCACGCGTGCCACCGCTTCGGAGATGCGTCGCAACTCAGACAACTCGTTGCCGAACACCTTGATGGCCAGCTGCGAGCGTACGCCCGTAACCATTTCATCCACGCGCTCGGCAATCGGCTGCGAGAGCACGATCTGCACGCCCGGAATGGTGGACAGGCGCTGCCGGATGTCTTCGTCGATTTCATCCTGACTGCGGCCAGATTTCGGATCCAGCAGCACGATCGGATCAGACTCGTTGGGACCTGCCGGGTCGGCGGGCGATTCGCCACGGCCAAGCTTGGAGACCACCATTTTCACGCCTGGCACTGCGGCAATTCGCTTCATCGCATCCATCTCGATGCGTAGCGACTCTTCCAGCGAAATGCTGGGTACCCGATTGATCTGCGGCGTGAGCGCTCCCTCCTTCATGATCGGCATGAAGGACTTGCCAAGAAGCGGAAACAGTCCCAGGGCACCCGCAAGCAGCGCCACCGCGGCAACGACGGTGACCCAGGGACGACCCAGCGCAGCGTCAAGCAGCGGGGTGTAGCGGCGTTTGAGGAAAGCGATGAGCCAGGTTTCATGGTCGCCGCCGCCCTTGAGAAATAATGAGCACAGCACCGGCGACAGGAGCAGTGAAACCACCAGCGAGACCGCCAGCGCCATGGCAATGGTGAGGGCAAGCGGCGCAAACATCTTGCCCTCGATGCCCTGCAGCGTCATGAGGGGCAGAAACACGAGAATGATGATGGCGATGCCGAAGATGGTGGGCGTGGCCACCTCGGAGGTGGCTTCAAACACGATACGCCGGCGCGACTTGCCGCCTGGCACGTAATCCCCCAGTTTCAGGTACACGTTCTCGACCACCACCACCGTGGCATCCACCATCAGACCGATGGCAATCGCGAGGCCTCCCAGCGACATGAGGTTGGCCGAGATGCCGTAGCGGTTCATCAGGATGAAGGTGGTGAGCGGCGCGATGATGATCGTGGCCACCACGATCAGGCTCGAGCGCACGTCGCCCAGAAAGATGAACAGGATCACGACCACCAGCAGGATGCCCTCGATCAGCACCTTCCCGACCGTCCAGAGCGCAGCGTCAACCAGATCGGTCCGGTCATAAAAGGGCACGATCTTCAGCCCGCCCGGCAGCATGCCCTTCGCATTGATCTCGTCGACACGATCCTTGATGCGACTCACGATTTCCTTGGCGTTGCCGCCGCGCATCATGAGAACGATGCCCGCGACCGATTCGGTGTAGCCCCCCTTCACGATGGCCCCCTGGCGCACTTCGGAGCCGATGCTGACGCTCGCCACATCACGTACGAACACCGGCACGCCGCCATCTTCGCGAATGACGATATTGGCGATGTCTTCCACCGTGCGGATGAGGCCCACACCCTGAATGAGAAACTGTTCGGAAGCACGCGGCAGGATGCCGCCACTGGAGTTGGCGTTGTTGGCGGCAATTGCCTGCACCACCTGCTGCACCGACATGCGGAAGTGGAACAAGCGGGCCGGATCGACCTGCACCTGATACTGGCGCACATAGCCGCCTTGCGAATTGATTTCCGCCACGCCCGGGATCGAGCGCAAGAGCGGCCGTACCACCCAGTCCTGTACCGCGCGCCGCTCGGCGAGCTCCTGTTCGGTGAGCGCGCGTTGCCCGTCGTCCGGGTGTTCGATGGTGTACTGATACACCTCGCCCAGTCCGGTGGATACCGGCCCCAGCACGGGCACGATTCCCGCGGGCATGCGCGGCGTCACCTCGATCAGTCGCTCGGTCACCATCTGGCGGGCGAAATACACATCGGTCTGGTCGGTGAAAACCAGCGTGATGATCGACAGCCCGCTCTTGTTGAGGGAGCGCATCTCCACCAGCCCCGGCAACCCCGTCATCGCGATTTCAAGCGGCACCGTGACAAAACGCTCGATCTCCTCGGGCGAGCGGCCCGCGGCCTCGGTGGCAATCTGCACCTGCACATTGGTGACGTCCGGAAACGCATCGACCGACAGGCGGAGCGCCTCACGTACGCCAAAGGCAACCAGGACCAGCGACAGGACGATGACGATCAGGCGCTGGCCGAGCGCCGCCCGGATGAGGCTCGCGATCATGGGCTTACTCCAGCTCTGCGCGCCGGCGTTCGTTGTTCAGGTGAAAAGCGCCTGACACCGCGATCTCGACCCCCTCCTGCAACCCCCGCCGCACCGGGCGCAAGCCGCCCACCGCATAGCCGAGTTCGACTGGAACCAGCCGGAAGCGGTCGGGCCCGGTGCGCACGAAGACATGGTCGCGGTCGTTATCGCGCACCACGGCGTCCGCCGGCACTGCGAGCTGTCGCTGCGGCTCGCCGAGCACGCGCATCGAGACCATCATGAGGGGTTTGAGTTCGCGCTGCGGATTGGCCACCTCGGTACGAAACTCGATCGACCGGGTTTCAGACGACAGCATGTCGCCAACATGAATGATTTTCCCGACGAGTTTTCGGCCGCGCTGCGCCGCCACCTCCATCTCGACGGTCTGGCCGATCTTCACCTGTCTCGCCACCTGCTCCGGCAGCGAACCAACCACCCAGACGCTGCTGAGGTCGGCTACCGTGAAAAGCGAATCGCCTGGCTGCGCGACCTGGCCCTTGCTGAGCTTGCGCTCGATCACCACCCCGGACAGCGAGGATGCGATCGGCATGCGGGCGTTGAGCGTGCCGCTCCCGCGCAACGTATCGATCTGAAGACTCGTCATGCCGATGAGGGACAGCTGGTCGCGCGACGCGCCGAGTTCGGCGCGCGCAATCGTGAGCTCGGACTCCCGCCGCTGCAATTCTGCGGATCCGATGACATCGGCCTGCAGCAGCTGTCGAGCGCGGTCGACTGCGCGTTCGGCCTGGGTGCTGGCCGAGTAGGAGCGCAGATAATTGAGCTGGGCGTTGGTGAGCTCCGGGCTTGCGATTTCGGCAAGCGGCTGACCGCGCTGCACCTGGTCACCGACCTCGGCAAGAATCTCGGTGACCCGGCCCGAGACGGCGGCGCCAATGCGCGCCACTCTGCGTGCGTCCGCCTCGATTCGGCCCACCGCATCCAGGGTCTGTGCGATCTCGACCAGATCAACCTTGCCAACCTTGAAGTAGGACGCCATTTCAGGGCGAACGCTGACTTCCATCGGGTCCGTTGCGCGGCGCGCGCCCGGTGCCGCCGCGCCCGTGCCTGCGCTGCCGCTGCCTGCCTTCGTAGCGCCCGACTGCGTGGTCACCGGTGCCTGAGGGCTGCGCTCGCCGCACCCGGCCAGCGTGAGCGCCGCAGCGATGGCTGCGACAAACGTCAGGCGATTAATCGGTCGGGACATCGCACACCTCGGAAGCATTCGAACGGAATCAGCGATCAACATAACGGGCCGCAAGCTGCTCGAGTACGACCCGCGCAGCCTGCACCTGGAAACGCGCCTGCAGAAGATCGGCGCGAACCGAACGCAACACACGCTGCGCATCGAGCACTTCGAGAATGCCGCGCTCGCCGAATCGATAAGCGGCCTCGGCAACCCGGAGCGCAGCCTCGGCCTCGCGCACTGCACCCCGGCTGAGGGCTTCGACCGCGCCGGTCGCTATTTCCAGCGACTTCCAGCCCAGAAGAACCTGCTGGCGCAATTCGGCACGGCGCCCCTCGAGCAGACGCTGCGCACGCGACAGCTCGACGCTGGCCTGCTCGATTACGCTGGATCGGTTGTCAAGGAGCGGCACCGCGACGCTGAGTCCAATCTTGTTCTGAATCACATCGGGTTCGCGGGAATGGTCGATACGGACCTCCACACCGGGCCAGCGGCTTGCCTGCGCGGTCTGTAGCTGCGCGCGCGCCCGATCGACCTCAGCCTGCAATTGCGCAAGCTCCGGGCTGCGCGCCAATGCTTCACGGATCAGCGGGTCGAGCTCGAGCGCGGGTCCGGCTTCGTCGAGTGTGGCGGCCAGGCGCCATCGATCAGGTAGAGATCCACCAGCCAGCCGGTTGAGGTCGAGCAGGGCTTTCTCGGCCATCAGACGGGCCGAATCGCGACGCTGACGTGCGCTGATGATTTCGGCGTCGGCCTTGATGAGCTCATAGCGCGGCGCCTCGCCGCTGTCGACCCGTACCCGGACCCGCTCACGAACCTGATCAAGCAGCCGCAAGGCCTCGGACGCCGCCTCGGCCTCCTCCTGCCGGAGCAGGGCCTCGAAGGCCCCCAGGCGCGTCTGTGCGACCAATTGATTGCGAACCTGCAGCACGGCGTGCCCGGCGCCGCGTTCGGCCGCGCGCGCCGAGTCAACGCGGGCACCCCGCACTGCAGAGCTTTCGATCAATTGCGAGGCGCCAAACGCCTGCACCGATGACGCGCCACCCACCGCAGCCCGCGGTACAGCGCGCCCCCCCGCAACATCGAGCTTAGGATTAGGAAGCGCAAGCGCAGCCGTGCTCGCCGAACGCGCCGCATCACGCGCCAGCGCGGTCACCTGCAGATCGGGATTGCCGGCCAGCACCCGCTGAGTCAACTGATCGATGCTGTAGCCCGGAACCGCGTCCTGCGCCCACCCGGACCGGGCCCCGGCCACGAGCGCAAACACGAGCAGGAAGCCCGCGGCAATCCGTTGAAGCGCTGTGCAAGACATGGAAGACCCGGTCACTGTGGATGATGGGAGGGCGGCCGGATGGCCCCAAGCCCGGAGGTCGGGGCGATCATAACAAGCTTCAACCGTTCGCCGTCCGGGGACATCGGGCCCCGAAGCACGGTAAAGGTCAGTGGCGGGCCTGCAACGCCTCAAACGACATCAGTTCGCCCGCAATGGCACTCGCGATGACCGTGGGCGGGCTCGCAAGCCACACCTGACCGGGCCCGCTGCGACCAGGGAAATTGCGGTTGATGGCGCTCACGGTGACCTGGTCGGCATTCACCGACGAGCCCGGGCCGCAGTTGGCGCAGGCGCCACAGGAGGGCTGCAGCAGCCTCGCACCCGACCATTCGAACACCGGCATGTAGCCGCGGGCGATGCAATAGTCGCGAACAGCCGTGGTGCCAAACTGCAGGAAGAGTTGCACCCCCGGCGCCACGGTGAGCCCGCGATCGAATGCCCAACGCAGCACCGCAAAGTAATGATCGAAATCGGCACGCTTGCCACCGGTGCAGGAGCCCCCGTAGGCGATGGCGATCGGCACCCGCGCAGTCAATGCGGCCATAGCGAGTCCGTTACCCGGATCGCCAGGGCGCGCGAGCATCGGCCCGAGCGCAGCGCAATCGATCCGCAGATGCTCGGCGACGGGCGCGCCGGGGTCGCTGCGCATCCAGCTTTCGAGCTGGAAGTCGACCCCCCGCCGCTCCTTCAGGTAGCGGACGGTTTCGTCGTCGGGTTCAACCAGGCCGGTGAGTCCGCCGAGTTCGGCCACCATGTTGGTGAGCGTGGCCCGCTCATCGGTATCCATGGACCGAACCGCCTCACCACAGAATTCAAACACCTTGCCCAGCGCCCCGCCGGCTCGAATGGCAGGCTGCGCCAGCAGATGCAGCACCGCGTCTTTCGCTGTCACACCGGGGCGGAGCCGCCCCGTGAATTCAACCCGGATCGTGTCGGGGACAGCGAGCCGGACCGCCCCGGTGACAAAGGCGTTGGCCATATCGGTTGTACCCACACCGATCGCCACGCACCCGAGCGCACCGCTATGCGGCGTATGCGAATCGGTGCCCACGATGAGCTGGCCGGGCAGCGCAAACTGCTCGGATATCACCGCGTGGGAAATGCCCGCGACATGCCGACCGTCATCGGCCGCCGCCTCAACTTCGGGCAGCGTGCGAAAGAACTTCAGCCGATGGCGTTGGGCAAATTCGCGCTGAACCTCGCACATCTCTCGCACCTGGGAAAGCAGCCCCAGGCGGACATGTACCGCGCTTTCATCGGCATAGGAGGTGTGATCTTCGAACATCACGATACGTTCAGGGTCGACAAGCGAGAGGTCGCTGCCAAAGCGGCGCTCGAGCATGTGAATGGCCATGCCCGCGTAGTACTCGATGATGAAACGCCAGTCGGCGCGCACAAACACCCCGGCGCCGGGATGCACCGCCCGGGCACTCAGCGGCGTTGCGAGGAGATTGCGCTCGATGATTTTTTCGAAGAGCGTCTGCGGACGGGGCGCTGCACCCGCCGGCGCCATGGGCTGCGGGCTCACCGCGCGCAGGTGTCGCTGACCGAATTCGATCAGTCCGCCCGCACGAACAATGGCGCTTGCAAGCTGGTCGCGATCGGCGAGCAGATCGGAAAGTGCGATGGGCTCGCCTCGGCGGATCCGCTCAATCAGAACGAAATCGGTAGAGGTGAAGAGACCGATGTTGTCGGCATTCTGCCGGTAAATGCGCTCGAAGCTTTCGGCAATCACCAGGCGGACACCCGCTGCCCGCTCGGCCGCCGGACTGTGCTCGCGCGACGATCCCTTGCCATAGCGGGCACCGGCCACCACCACCTCGATCCCCGCCTCGCGAATCGCATCGCGCCCGATGGGCAGGCGCTGCCCGGCCTTGAACCCGGTGTAGGGGATGCGGCCCAGCCGGTCGTCCCAGATGGTCATGGCCGGCACAGGCGTGATTTCATCGGTGGACACATTGTCGCGAAGCGTGCCCGCCGCTTCACGGTCGAGCGCCTGGCCGGCGAGTTGCGAGGCGACTGTGTCCGGATCCTCAGACAGGAACAGGATACGGTCCTTGAAACGCAGCAGCTCGGGCAGCACAGGAGTGATGACGCTCATTCTCCCTCCGAGGCGCCAATCAGCGCGGTGGCGTCGATTTCAACCATCAGCCCGGGGGCGGCGAGCGCCTTCACCTCGACCAGCGTGGAGCACGGAAAAGGCGCTTCAAGAACCTCGCGCCGCGCAGCAGAAATCTCGACACGGCGCGAGATGTCGGTGGTGTAGATCGTGAGCTTCACCACGTCTTGCAGTCCCGAGCCCGCCGCGCGCAGCAGATGGCTGATTTTTTCCAGGCAGGCGCGTGTCTGCGCTGCCATGTCGCTGCCGCCCCGAACTTCCCCATTGGGTCCTGCCGCCGTCACCCCCGACAGGAACACCTGCCGGTCGACTACCAGGCATTGCGAGAACGGCGCCGCCGACTCGGGGACCTCGGGACAGACGACTCTGCGAATGGTCATGCTGAGGCTCCCGCAGCGGCACGCCGCTCCCAGGGCTTGCGCGCGCCGGCCGCGTTCAGCGCCCGCAACTGTTCGATCGCGCGTTCCCGCATCCAGCGGCGCACCCGGGCAACGCCCACATCATGGTCGTAGAAGCATTCGTTCTGATTGGCATCGGGTTCAACAGCCTCGAGCATCACGCGATCCTGCTCGAGGACCTGCCAGTGCCGGGCCTCGAGCCGGTTCCGATAGAGAAAGCGCCAGGTATCACGCTCCCATCCCTGCACCCTTCGATTGCGCCAGAAAAAATTCGCGCACAGCGTGTCGGAGATGGGCGTGGACATGAAAATGATTCCGAAGTTGCCGCCGGGTCCGCCCGATTTGGGGTAAGGGATCTCCAACCGGGCATAGAGGGCCCCGGTGTCGCACCACTCGCTCCAGTCAAAATTCACGTCACGCTGCGTGACCTTTTCGAAGCGAAAGCCGCTCTCGGTGTCGCGTACCCGAAAATTCGCCCGCACATCGCCCGTCGCCATGGAGTGCGACTGCCGATGCAAGAAAGTGCCATGCATGGGATCGAGATTGTTGTCGATCAGGTACCGGTAACCGGTTCGCCATTCGGCATAACAGAGAAATGCATCGTATTCATCGGAGGCAAGCTGCTCGGGCGGCTCAAAGGTGCACGGCTCTGGATGGAGCGAATCGCCTATGTAGGCAAAAATTGCCCCTTTCAGCTCGCATGCCGGATAGGTGCGAACCGCCATCTGGCCTTCAAGCCTGCAGCCCGGACTACCTGGCACTGACAGCACCTGGCCGGTCGCGGATATCTCCACACCGTGATAGGCGCACGCAAGTCGATCGCCCAGGTGGCGCCCCAGGGAGAGCGGCGCGCCGCGATGCGGGCAGTGATCATCCTGCACGCAGACGGTTCCTGAAGCGTCGCGCCACACCACGAGCTTGAGCCCGAGGCGATACAGCGACAGGGGTCGATCCGTCACGAAATGCGACGGACAGAGCGGATGCCAGCGGTTGCGTAGGCCCATGCGAAGCAGGGTCTCGATCTCGTCGTCGGTCGGGTCGGTCGGCATGCGTCCCTCAGCGCCCCAGTCGGGCCATGACATCGCGATAGCGCGCTTCGGTCCAGGGCTCGCCCGACGGCGTTCGCAGACCCCCGGCGTTTAAGTGCGCCACCAATCCTGAAAGCTCCCACACCCCGGCCGCAAACGCAGCCTCGATCGAGGAAGCCAGCGCATTCTCATAATGGGTTGGCGCAGTTCGGCGGGCCTGGTGCGGCTGCGCCCAGGGTTCGGGAAACCTGCGATCGCCAAATGGGTTCAAGGCTGCGCTCCAGGCTGGGGCAAAGGCGCCGACCACTCGCCCGCATGGGCACGCGCACGGATCCGCTCACGCACGGGCACAAAATCGTAGGTGGGGAAAAACTCGGTGGTGAACACCCCCCAGGCCGAGCGCTCCAATTCGACATTGACCATCGCCAGCTTGTCGGGTGGCAGACGCAGGGTGACGATCTGCCCGATTCCCATCACCACGTTCCACGACACGACTTCAACGCCCGCTGGCGGAAAACGGTCCCACCAGTTGCGCTCGGCAAGCGTGCGCTGAAGCTGGTCGAGATTCTGCGACTGATCATGCCTGAGGAACACGGTAAGCATGATGGTTTCGCTGGTTGGATTCATCCCCGCCCCTTGCCGACAAATGACGCGCCGATGCTACTATGTGACCCACTAAAACACACGCGCGGCATCCGCCCGGGCGTACGCGTTCACCCCATCAGGAGGAGCTCATGAATCGTCTCGCCGGCACGCTTGCGGCCGTTTCCCTTTCTGCTGCCACCCTCTTCACCTGCACCGCTGCTCAGGCGCAGGCCCCGCAAAAGCTCGAAGAGGTGAGCTACCTGTTGCCTGCCCCGCCTACCCTGCCGGCGTTTGCGCCATGGGTGCTCGCGCAGCAGCGCGGCTACTACGCCCGCGAAGGCCTGAAGGTGAACTTCCTGGTCGCCAAGGGCGGGGTCGATGTGGCCAAGCAGGTCGGCGCGGGCAATGCGCCCATCGGCGGCGGAATCGGCGACACCCCCATCATCGTGCGCGCCCAGGGCGTACCGGTGAAGGCGGTGGCCCTCATCGGTGGCCGCGCGCTGCATCACCTGCATGTTCTCGATAACGCCGGCATCAAGAGGGTGGCCGATCTCAAGGGCCGCACCATCACCGTCATGTCCTATCAGGACACCTCTTACTACGTGCTCCTGGGCGTGCTGGCCTCGGCAGGCCTCACCAAGAATGATGTCGAGGTGCAGGCGGCGGGTCCAGTGGGTGTCTGGCAGCAACCCGCCACCGGGAAGGCGCAGGCGTTCGCGGGCCCGGTTGATTTCGCGATCAGCGCTCGTGGCGCGGGCGCCAAGGTCACCACGGTGGCCTCCGACCAGTTCATCCCCACCACCACTCAGGCCATCCTTGCGTCCGACGACATGATTGCCAAGCGGCCCGAGCTCATCCAGAAACTGGTTCGCGCCACGCTCGCCGGGCTTGCCGACATCATGAAAGATCCCAAGGCGGTGGTGCCTGACTTCGTAGCCGGTTCGCCCACCTTCAAGGGACGCGAGGCGTTCCTTGAAGATGTATTCAGCCAGTACACCGAGTACACCTACCAGGGCGCGGGCCCGCTGGGCGCCATCAACGCCGAGAAGCTTTCCGCGATCCAGAAGTTCTATGTGTCCCAGGGCATCGTTCCCAAGGAAACACCGGTCGCCGACCTGTTCACCAACCAGTTCGTCGGCCGCTGATGTCCACCGGCGCCGCCGGCGCCGCGCAAGGCGTTGCCACGTTGCTGGTCGGCAGCGTGCCGCTCGGCGATTCGGCCGCCGTTTTTCGGGCGGCCTCGCAAACACTGGGACGCAGCGCGCGGCGCCTGCCCGATGGCGAGACCGGCCGCCGCAGCAACTGGATTGCCTGGCAGCGCGCAGTGTTCAGTGCGATGCCGGCGCTGGTCGAATC
>CAMBZS010000125.1 GCA_945872335.1 Bordetella parapertussis
ACACGGTATTTTCGCAGCCGTTCCCTACTGCCTCGACCTGATTGGCGCCGCCCGCATCGAAACCAACGCGGCGGTATGCAAGGCCTTCCGCCCGAAGAGCGCAGCCGCCAGACCCGCTGGCGGCTGAACGCCTGCTGCAGAGCGATCCCGCGCACAACCCACGGGCGCCCGTGCGGATCAGCTGATTCGCCGAAGTGAGGCCGCCCTGTCCACCGCTGCGCAGCCAGCCCATGCGCCGGCCCACAGTCAGTCCACGCGCCGACGTGCGGTCAGCTCATCCGCCTGCGCGCGTCCACCACGCCAGCGACTCGCCTCAGGGCAACCAGCGTCCGCTCGAGTTGCGCCGCGTCAGACGCCTCGATCGTGAACCGCATCAGCGCTTGCTGCTGACGGCTGAGCGTGTTGACGGCCGTCACATTCAGGCGATCGCGCGCAAACACATCGGACACATCGCGCAACAACCCCTGCCGGTCATTCGCGCGCAACTCGATCTCCACCGAAAATCGGCGCTGATCAGACCCAGCCCCAACCTTGAGCGCACGCGGATCCCAGCTGGTGTCGATCACACGCTCAGGTGCCTCTCGGGCCAGCCGGGAAAACGTAGGGCAATTGGTTCGATGGACCGAAACGCCTCGCCCCCGTGTCACAAAGCCTGACACCGGATCGGGCGGCAGTGGACGGCAGCATCGGGCCAGCTGGTTCATGAGCGAGTCCATGCCCACCACCAGGACCGACCCAGCACGCTGCGGGCTTGCGCTTGCCCCCTGGCGAGTGAGCCGCTGCAACAGCTCGGGTTCGGTTTCCGAAGCCGCCACGTCGCCCGCGCCCCGAATTGCATCCTCGAGCTGACGCGGGCCGATTTCCTCGCGCGCAACCGCCACGAACATCGCCATCGGATCGGGCTCTGCTAGCCTGCGCGCCAACTCCTCGAAAGACAGGGCGGTGCTGCCCTCCCGCTGCAGAACCCGCTCGATGCGCTCGCGTCCACCCGCAGCATCGCGTGCCAACTCGAGCGCATTGAACCACTGACGCACCTTGCCGCGCGCGCGCGGGCTAGCCACATAACCGAGCGAGGGATTCAACCAGTCGCGGGACGGCCCCTCTGCACTGCCCTCCTTGGCTGCAACAATCTCAACCGTCTGACCACTCTGGAGCGGCCGATTAAGCGGCATCAACTGACCATCGACCCTTGCGCCGCGGCAGCGATGACCCAGACCGGTATGCACGTGATAAGCGAAATCGACTGCGGTGGACCCTGCAGGAAGCTCAATCACCCGTCCCTGTGGCGTGAGCGCATAAATAAAAGCAAGCTCGGGCTGCGCAGCTTCAGCATCGGCGCCACCCAGCGCCTGGCCCACTTCGCGCTGCCAGGCAAGCAGCTGCCGCACCCAGTCGATGCCCCGCTCGACGGCAACCGATGGTGATACCGACCCGGAGCGCCCCGCCTCTTTGTAGCGCCAGTGCGAGGCCACGCCGTACTCGGCGAACCGGTGCATTTCCGACGTCCGGATCTGAACTTCCAGAGGTAACCCGTCTTCGGCCACCACCACGGTATGGAGAGACCGGTAACCATTGGGCTTGGGCCGCGCAATGTAGTCGTCATACTCGGAGGCCATCGGCGTCCAGAGGCTGTGCACCTGATCGAGCACCTGATAGCAGTGGGCCACGCTCTCGACGATGACCCGCAGACCACGCAGATCCTGAATCGTATCGAGGTCACGCCGCTTGCTCTGCATCTTGAGATGAATGCTGTACAGATGCTTGGGCCGGCCACTCACCTGCGCATTCACACCTTGCGCGGAGAGCGCGTCCGACAAGCGAGCCACCGCGGCTTTCACGAAAGCCTCGCGAGCGGTACGCTTTTCCTCAAGCTGCGCGGCAAGCAGCCTGTACGTCTCGGGCTCAAGGAAGCGAAAAGCGAGGTCTTCCATCTCCCACTTGATCTGCCAGAGCCCGAGGCGATTCGCGAGTGGGGCCAGCACGTCCAGTGTTTCGCGACTCACCGCCCGGTCCGGCGCCTGACCGCTGCGCGCGCAAAGCCGCAGCGTCTGGAGACGCGAGGCAAGCGACAGCAACACGACGCGGATATCGTCAGCCATCGCGAGCATCATGCGGCGGAGCATTTCATGCTGCGCCTGCGCTGCACTCGCCAGACCGCCGCCAGCGCTTAGCCGAACCAGCTGCCGAATGCGCTCAACCAGATGAGCGAGCACCGGATCGAAGTCCCGCGCAATCGCCGATACGGGCCAGAGTTCAGCCGGGCGGACCAGCCAGGCGGCGGCCTGCGCGGTTTCGTCCACACCGAGGTCGGCGAGAATGGCCTCTACACCCTCGGCATGCGCGATCACCGGTAGGCCACCGCTCAGGGCATCGGGTTTGACCAGCGCGTGCGCGAGTGCTCGCGCACGCGAGAGAAAACTCTCGTGCGCGGCGGGATCGGCGGCAACGTCGACGGACTGCGGCGAGCCTGGCTCAGCACGGATTGTCATACTGGAAACAGGATGCCACGTTCAGGCGTCAAGGTGGATGCGCCGGTCTGGCATTAGACTCTCGGCCCATGCTTACACGATGGTTTTCTCGCCCCGCAAAAAAACCGGTCATTACCCGCTCGGTGTGGGAAGCGTGCGCCGCCCAGATGCCCTTCCTGGACGCGTTTCCACCTGAAGCGCGCAATCGCCTGTTCGATCTCGCCGACAGTTTCGCTGCCCGCAAACGATTCACTGGCACACATGGGTTCCCCATCACCGATGCCGTTCGCGCGGCAATCGCGCTACAGGCATGTCTGCCAATCCTGCGGATGGGCCTTGGCCCCTACGATGATTTCGTTGAGGTGATCGTCTATCCCGATCGCTTCATCACGCCGCGATCGCACGTGGACGACAGCGGCGTGGTTCATGAGTCCATCGAAGAGTTATCGGGCGAGACTATGCCCGGCGGGCCAGTGGTGCTGGCATGGCCCGATGTGGACCCTGCAATGGGCGCGCCAGGACTCTCTGTTGTCATCCATGAGTTTGTTCATAAGCTGGACATGCTGGACGGCGAGGCGGACGGGATTCCTCCGCTTCCTGCCGCCGCACGCGCACTCTGGACCCAGAGAATGGAGGCTGCATACGAGCAGTTCTGCGAGATGCTCGAAGAGGTTGAAGCCGCCATTCCAATTGATATCGACCCGGAGTCCGAGGCCGCGGACGACTTCTACGCGCAACTACCGCTTGACGCCTATGCAGCCACCGATCTTGCCGAGTTCTTTGCCGTGGCGTCCGAAGCGTTTTTCACCATGCCCGAAGCCATCGCCCAGGCTTTCCCCGATCTGTACGCCATGTTCAGCCACTATTTCGGCTGGGAAGCCACCCGCTCCCACCATGACCCACTGAGCTCCGGGCCGGGCTGATAGCCGGACGAACGGGGCGCACGCCTGGATGGCTTGACCCTCAGGATGGCGAGAAGCCGCACGCGCCGGGCACCCAGATTTCGCGTTCACCGCCAATTTGCAGAAAGCCGGGTTGACGCTCGGCGCCAGTTGCCTGAAAAGGTGACGATTCCGGCGCAGCAATCGAGAGCAAAGGCGCACCAGGCAAATGATCGGCGATGGCCGGCGGCCCTTGCGGCGGATTTTCCCAGCCATTCTCGGAGGCGACGGGCATCGACAGGCCCATGCCCCCGGAGCGCTTCACGCCCGCACCGCCAGGTGTACGGACCGAGAGACGCGCCGCCGATTGCATTCTTGCTTCGCCCACCACGTTCACGGGCAGACGTGGAAGGACGCGGCCGCTGTGATCTAGACCGCTGAACTGGGCGCAGGCAGGGGCCTGGTTGCTGCGCGCCGCCCGATTTGAGTCTGCCCCCCCCCGCCCGGAGGGGGCCAACACGGCAGCCCCCGGTCCATCAAACCTGAGCGCACCCAGATGCGGCCGCTCGCCCGCTTCGCAGCCGCCGAACAGGCGTGCAGCCCAGCTGATGAACCGCCCCGCGATCGGAACATGAAGCGGCACCCCGACCGAGAGTTCCAGCCTGAGGATTCCGGCCTCGCGAAAGGTTTGCCCCGAGGCTGGACCAACCGGTTCCGTGGTCGGCCGGCCCGCGCTGGGCGCCATGAGCGATTCCGAGTCGGGAGCCATGGGCGATTCCGAGCGAGGCGCCATGGGCGCGTGGCCCATGTTGCCACCAGTGCCCCCCAAAACGGATAGCGGTCCCCCATAGCGCGATCGAAGCGACGGATTGTCAAGGGGAATTTCAAGCGCAGTATCCGACGCCCCTGGTCGAGCGCCCGCCGCAGGCTGGGTCCCCCAATCGGCAAAGCTCTCCCGCGTGGGTGACAGCTGCCGCCAGGTGAGCCACCCCTCGCGCACCGCAACGCGAAACCGGACCGCAGAAGCCGGCAGTGCGGACGCGGGCCCGACCAGTTCGGTGTTGGTCACCCAAAGAGGGGTAAGACCGGAAATGATGCCCTGTTCAATCGCTTCGGGCGCCGCATGACCCAGTGCCCCGTAACGTGCCGCCTCCCTCGCGGCAAAGTCGACAATGGCGCGCGATTGCATGACCAATGCCCACTGCCAGATCAGGAGTCCAAGCAGCAGCATGACCGGTACCGCAACCACGAATTCAACCCCACCGGCTCCGCGTTGTGGCGCGCGCGATCGACCTGGGTTGGCGCCACTGCTCAGGCGTGCTCTACAACCCCGCAACCGACGGAGGTACGCTTTACCGAGCGCGAGCGACACAACGCTCATCGCCCTGTCAGACCCCGGATGATTTCAATGCCGGCCGAGCCTGGCGAGACCGTCGTGGTCGGGAGCTTTGCAGCCAAGGAGTCAACCAGTAGCACTGGCTCGACTGCACGCGCACCGATTGGCGACGGCGTCAATAGGGCCGAGACGGGTACAACGGTTCCTGGCAGCCTGTCGGTCACCGCGGCTGAGGGCTGCTTGGATGGGGTGGAGGATCTCGGCGGCGAGCCCTCGCCTCCCACGCCAATCACTGCGCGCAGTGCAGCTTCGATTCGCCTGCGATGCGCAGCGGCGACCGGGTTGCTGTCGACTGGGCCGAGCGCATCAAGCGCCTGTCTGGCCTGCTCGATGCCAAGGATCGCCAGGTTCGCACTGGCTTTAGACAATATGTCGGCCGATTCCGGATCTGGCGAGCCTGCCTGCGCGAGCCTCTCCACAGCAAGGTCTGAGGCTCGTCGATAAGCGACCGCCGCCTCGCCACGTCGATCGAGCCGGTGAAACGCATTGCCCTGCCGGAGCCACCCACGGGCATGTTGCGGTTGATCCGCCAGCAGCGGCTCGAGAAGCTGAACTGTTTCCTCATATCGCCCCTCGGAATACGCATGGTCGGACGCACCGAGCACACGTTCGATCGCCTCAGGGGTGGTGACACGCGGGCCGCGGCCGCCACCTGATGATCTGCCTGTCGCCCCCGCGGACACCCCGTCGGGGCGGGGCCCCGGGCAGTGCGCACCGGCCGGTACAGCACTGGTCAGCGGGTCGGCACGCTCCACCGCGGCCCCGCTCGCAGCCCTACTCATAGACCCAGTCGCTGCGGCAAGCTGCTCTCGTACCGACATTGCTGCTGGACCGAACATCGTCTGGCAGGCGCGCAGACGGGCCTCCGGCGTGCCCCGCCATTCGCCATCGGGATCAATCGAGGCACACCCCCCAAGCACAATCAGCGAGATTGCCAACCCGGCCCGCAGAGCGCCGACACGGCGTGAGTGATTCATGATGGGAACTCCGTTTCGGTGAATGCGATGTAAAGCGTCGCTGGCCCGAACGTCACCGTGACGCCCGGTCGGAGCCGAAGCTGCACGGCGGCACCTTCAGCGAGTTCGAGAACGTGCGCGGCACCTGGAGAGCGAAGCACCCGGCCGGGCCGCACGCAACTGTGGACATCGGTCACAACGCCATGCGCTGACAGGAACACGACATCAATCGACATCCGCATACCGAAGGTGTGAATCGCAGCGCATCGATCGATGAGAAAGGCCTCGTCACACCCCATTCGATTGCGTCCAAGCAAACCGACGAGACGCCCCAGAAACCCACGGGCCCGCCGCAAGCGAAGACGTGCGCGCGGCAGGTCGGCCTTCACTGCCATCTGGCCACCTCACTGAACATGCGGCTGATGACGGGGTACAACACCACCGCCAGCGTTCCAGGAAAAATGAACACCACCAGCGGAAACAGCACACGGACAGGCGCCTGCGCCGCCCGGTGTTCGGCCCGCGTGAAGCGGTCATTACGCTGCTGCTCGGCTTGCCCGCGCAGCGTCTGAACAATGATGCCTCCATCACGCTGAGCGGCCGACACCGCAAGCGTGAACTGAGTCACGGCGGCGAGTTCAAGCCGCGCGGCCAGCGTACGAAGTGCCTCGTCGCGGGGCATTCCGGCCTTCACATCACGCATCAGCCGTCGACACTCATCGCGCAACGCTCCCGCTGGCAGGCGTTCGACGGCCTGTGGCAGGGCGGCAGCAAGAGGCAAGCCCGACTCGACCGACATGGCGAGCAGATCGATCAGGAATGGCAGCTGCCTGAGGAGGCTTTCGCCTCGTCGGACGACCAACCCGCGCAGCCAAATCAGCGGCCAGGCAATCGCCAAAGTCAGCACAAACGGCAATATCCACCCGGGGATCGATATGCCCAATCCGCCCACGACGAGTGAAACCAAACCCGCGAGGCCAGCCGCTAGACACTGCGAGGCGATCATGTGCTGCGGGGCGATCACCTGATCGAGGCCCGCTCGCGCCAGTCGTTGTTGAAGCGATCGAAAAAGTCGCACCGACACCAGGGGACGAATCACCAAGCCAAGGGCCAGCAACACCGGCCATGCGGCGCGCCAGGCGAAAGGCAGACGTTCGCGCCTCGCGGTTGGATCGGTGGGCAGTTGGCGAAGGACCTCTGCGACAAACGTCACGACCAATACGGCCGAGAGTGCAAACAGAAGCAGAAGCGGCGCAGGTAAGGCGCTCATGGCTATACCTCGATCGTCACGATCCGTCGCACCAGGCGAAACCCGATCACCTGAGCGACCATTACAGCGACCAGCACCATGCGACCGCCGCGCGTCATGGTGATTTCGGCGAACGACGGTGGGTCAACCAGCGCCAGCAAGGCGAGCACCATTGCCGGCAGCAGCGCCATGATCCAGGCCTGAAGGCGGCCCTGGGCAGTGAGTGCGCGGATCCGTGATTCGAGTGCCAGTCGTTTCCTGACGGAATCGGCCAGCGATTCAAGCGTTCGCGCAAGCGGCCCACCCGTCTCGGCACCTACTCGAATGGCAGTGGCCATGAGCGTGGCTTCTTCCGCCGCCGCGCGCCGCTCGAACGCTGTGAGCGCATCGGCAAGCGAAGTTCCCAGTTTCAGATCACCCAGCAACCACTCGAGATGTTGCCGTGCCGGCGCGGGGCTCACGCCCGCCGTTCTCGACAAGGCCACCGACAACCCGCTTCCCGAGCGAAGGGAACCCGCAATGAGCATCAGCAGATCGGGGATCTGACGGCGCAGCTTTTGCCGCCGCAGGTGTTGCAGCCGCACCATGGCAAAGTGCGGCAGTGTCATGGCGAGGACTGCCGAAAGCCCGACTGTCACCGGATTCCAGGTGATGACCGCGGCCAAGGCCGCCACCGCGAGCGCGACCACGCACTGCAACATCCAGAGTTTGGCGGGGTTGATCGAGATGAAGAGATCACGCAACTGCCGCTCGACCCGGCGGTTGAAATCCGCGCGCTGTTGCCCCCATGCGACCGACCCGAGCACAGCAAGCACCGCAAAGAGAGCGAGCGCCGCCGCCACGACTGCAAGCATCAGAAAAGGATGCGCACTCATGCCCCCGCTCCAAACAGATCGAGCACGCTCGCGGATCGGGCAGTCGGCGTTCCGTCCAGAAACTGCGGAATGTGACCACTTGCAAGGTGTTGCGGCGCCTGCCCTTCAATCGACTGGAGCCGGAACAGGGACTGCATCAGGATGCGACCGCTTTCGATGCCGTTAACCTCCGAGATATCGGTGACCCGCCTGCTGCCGTCTGGACAACGCGCCTGCTGCACCACAATGTGAACCGCGGACGCGATTTGCTCACGGATCGCCTGCAGGGGAATATCCACCCCGGACATCAGCGTCATCACTTCGATACGGGACAGGGCATCTCTCGGACTGTTGGCATGCACGGTGGTGAGCGATCCGTCATGGCCGGTGTTCATGGCCTGCAGCATGTCCAGCGCCTCGCCACCGCGACACTCTCCGACCACGATTCGGTCGGGTCGCATGCGCAGCGCGTTTCTCACCAGATCGCGCACACTCACGAGCCCTCGCCCTTCCGAATTTGACGGGCGCGCTTCCAGGGACACAAGGTTGCGGTGATCGAGTCGCAACTCGGCGGCGTCTTCGATGGTGATCACCCGCTCTTCCTGACCGATGAAACCGGACAGCAGGTTGAGCAGTGTGGTCTTCCCCGAACCAGTGCCGCCAGACACGACGATGCTGCGACGGCTCGTCACGCAGAGCTTGAGAAACGCCAGCATCTGCGCCGATAGCGTTCCGAGTTCGACCAGATCCGAGGCCAGGTACAGTCGACGATTGAATCGCCGAATGGTGACTGCCGGTCCGGACAGACTGAGGGGAGGGAGAACCGCGTTAAGACGCGAACCGTCAGCCAGCCGCGCATCGACCATGGGGGACCCTTCGTCTACATGACGGCCCAGCGGCGCAATGATTCGATCGATAACCGATCGGATCGCGTCATCGCTCGAGAACGCAAGCGCGGTCTGCTCGATCTTTCCGGAGCGCTCGACGTGGATGGGCGCGGTGCCGTTCACCATGATTTCAGAAACAGTGTCGTCGGCCAGAAGCCCCTCGAGCGGGCCCAACCCCACGGCTTCATCGAGCACCTCGCGGATCAGCGTGGTGCGATCAATGTCGGGAGGAAGAGCCGCTTCGCTGTGGATGACGTCCTCAAGCGTTCGCCCCACCTGCTCGCGAAGCTGTGCGCCGGACAACATCCGGATATCCTGCCGCTGCAGGTCGATCTGGCTGAGCAATCTACGGTGAAAAAGTCGTCGCCACACATAGCGATCTGACCCTGTGCTCGCTGAAGCCGTGACGAGCTCACTCTGCGCCCGGGGGTGCACGAGACCATGCTCATCTGATGCAGCGCGGCTCACGTTGGTGGCGCGGGCGAGGCCAGGCAAAGCGAGCACGCGAAGCTGATGCCCACCGATCACGATTTCATCGGATTCAGTGAGGGGACCAAACGTTACGATGCGTTCACCATTGACCTGAGTGCCTGCGAGGCTTCCCTGGTCGACGATACGCAAGCCCGCTGCATCGATTTCGATTCGCGCATGACTGCGGGCTACCCGCCACCCACCTAGAACAATATCGGCAGGAACCGATCGTCCGATCACACAGGGCAGCTTCTCGATGTGGAGCGTGCGGGGCGAATCGCCCGCGCTTTCAATGGAAAGAGTGAGCATCAGTCAACCATCCTGAGAAGTTCACGGAGGTCCTGGGCCTGGTTGCGGCGCTCAATGGCGTGAGCACGCGCCAGATGCGGGTCTTCGCTCACCAGGCGCGGCGTGACGAACACCACGAGTTCGGTCTGGCGATCGCGAAACAGGCGCGACCGGAACAGCTTGCCGAGAATCGGGAGTTCGCCCAGCGCAGGCACCCGGTCAACATTTCTGGATGTCTCCTCAGACAACAATCCGGCAATAACCAGCGTCTCGTTCTCTCGGAGGTTGACCTCGGTTTCAGCACGCCGCTTGGTGAGCCCAGGAATGCTGTTCACCTGAACTTCGAAGTCAATGGCCGAGATCTCGGTGGCCACTTTTGCCGCGATGACGCCGTTTGCACCCGTGACCGGGGAGATATCGAATTTGACGCCGTATTCCTTGAACGCCACCGACGTAGCGCCAAAGCCCGACGAAAAGGGGATGGGCAGTTCACCTCCCGCTATGAAGCGAGCTGAACCGCCACTTTTACAGGCCAGCCTGGGCTCGGCGAGGATCACTGCATCGCCGTTTTGTACCAGCATGTGAAGCACCGATTTGAATGTGGCGGCAACACCGAATGAGGCAGCAAACGGGGTAGCTGCGCTCGCTACCGTGGTGCCAGCCGCGCCGGCTGCGATTCCCTTGCTGAACGCCGCCCCCCGATAGGTGTCACCCACCACGCCGAAGGCAGGGCCGTTGGCTGTCGGTGCCCAGCGGATGCCCAGGTTCTGAAGCGCATCGCGCCGTACCTCGATCATCCGAACATCCATTTCGACCATTTTTTCGAGCCCTACCTTGCTTACCAGATTGACGATCTGCGGATAACGGCTGCCGATTTCGGCGATCCGTACTGCCTGCTCTTCAGACACGCTGTGCCCCTCGATCACCACCTTGTCGCCCACCACACGGGATCCGAGGTTGGGCTGATCGCCCAGCAGCGCACGGATCTCGGTGAGCAGGCGGCTGACGTCGGCGGGGATGACATTGACCACGTAGCTTCTTTCGACGCCCTCACGCGGCCAAAGATGAAGCGTGCTTTGCCCAGCAGCTTCCGGGATGACAAGAACCTGACGATCGTCGAGCGAAGTTGCCTGGATGACCCGTCCATTGCCTACGGCGATGCGCCGCAGCGGCCCGGTATTGAGAAGATGCGCCTGACCGACGTACAGGTGGAGCATTGACTGTGTCTCGGAGGTACGGTGCTCGGCCACCCCGGGGGACATGGCAAGCGCGGCCGCGGGAAGGCTCGCGATCACGACCAGACCCGTGAGTGAAGCGAGAAGCGATTTAAGACGGTTCATGACGCTCACCTGATCAGCAGCGGTTGGGTAAGGAGGGGGCCCGGCATTGGGCTCATTGGCGGCGGCGTCGATGCGGCGGCGGAGTTCGGCGCTGCGGTCGGCGCTGCCGTGGGCACACGAGCCGCAGGCGGCGCGGGCTGCGCTAAGGGCCTGGCGTCGCGGCTCGCTGCGGGTGCGGGCTCCTCTTGCGTACGTGGTCGGCCCGCTGACAAGCCGCCGGTTCCGCCAATGATCATTTCGGGACCAACCGCAGCGAACGACCGCGACG
>CAMBZS010000126.1 GCA_945872335.1 Bordetella parapertussis
GAGCGCTGCGAACACCGGTCGCTCCGGGCAGCCTGTGCACATGCCAGGCGGCCGCGCCGGCAAGGGCTGATCGAGCGCTGCCTGCACCTGCTGGCGGCGCTCGCCAATGCCCTCTAGCCAGCCACGAACCGACCCATCAACAGCGTGGACGCGATGACGGTCGAGAAACTGGAGCAGCCCGCGCGCGATCACTTCGGCCGTGTACTCCCCACCCGCCGGCAGCATGTCCTTGCCATGAAGCGGCGTACTCACCCCGGCGCGCCGCAAGGCGAGCGCGAGCTCCTGCTCGATGTACTCGGGCTGCCCTTCTTCGAGCAGCAGTACGGCCGACTTGCCACGGCAGAACTCGGTGAGCTGCTCGGGCACCAGCGGCCAGGTGACATTGAGCACCATGAGCGAGAGCGACGACTGACCAAAAGCATCGGCCAGACCAAACTGCTGCAGCGAGCGGATGAGCGCGTTGTAAAGACCGCCCTGCACGATGAGACCGAGATCGGCGTGCTCATTGCCGGGCATGAGTTCATTGAGGCGATGCTCCACGATGAAGCGCCGCGCCGCTGGAATGCGCTCGGCGATTTTCCGCTTTTCGTGGATGAACGTGACCGGCGGATGCGCAAGACGCATGTAGTCAAATGACGCCGGATCCTCGATCAGGTGCCGAGTGGAGAACCGGGGCGCAACATTGTCGCGGGTCTCGAAGCTGCCCCTTACATGGCAGGCACGAATGCGCAGCTCCATGATGACGGGCATGTTGCTCGCTTCGCTCAGCTGAAAGCCCTTCTCGACCATATTCACCATCTGCCCGAGTTCGGGACGCGGGTCGAGCAGGCACATGCCGGACTTGAGCGCGTAGGCGTGCGTGCGCTCCTGGATGACGCTTGCGCCCTCGCCGTAGTCTTCACCCACAACGATCAGCACGCCGCCGGTCACCCCGGGCGAGGCCAGATTGGAGAGCGCGTCGGCCGCCACGTTGGTGCCCACGATGGACTTCCAGGTGACCGCGCCGCGTACGGGATTGTGGAGCGAGGCGCCGAGCATCGCAGCCGCCGAGGCCTCGTTCGAGCACGCCTCGACATGGACACCGAGCTCATCGAGATAATCCCGCGCCTGCACCATCACATCGAGCAGATGCGAGACCGGCGCCCCCTGATAGCCCCCCACATAGGCCACGCCTGACTGCAGCAGCGCCTTGGTGATGGCCAGGATGCCTTCGCCGTGGAAGGTCTCCCCGGCCCCCAGTCTGAGCGCATCGATTTCTTCTCGAAACGAGACTTCCACGTTTGATTCCGATCGGGTGAACCCGGCAGTCTGCGGCTCAGGAAGGTAGGGCCCACGTCATTTTCATTGACGAGCGCTGGCTGTAGGCGGCATACCATTTCGCCACCTCGGGGTAGGTCTCGCGCCAGCCGAAATCGGCAAACCGGAGATCCAGATACCAGAGCGCGCAACCGACCGCGATGTTGCCGATGGTGATCTCGGCCGACAGCATTGACGGGTTCGCGTTCAGGTGCGCAAGCGACGTGCGGATCTTGTCGCGCTGACCACGCGACCAGTCTTCCCAGCGAAGCGGCTCCGGGCGCAGGAACACTTCATAGCGGGCAAGAATGGCCGCATCGAGAATGCCGTCGCCCAACGACTGCAGGGTGAGCGTCCGCCAGCGCGCCGTGCCGGCGGCGGGAAAAATGCTGCCCTTCGCCAGATCATTGAGATATTCGCAGATGACCCGGCTGTCGTAGAGCGCCTCGCCATCGTCGGTGAAGAACGTGGGCACCTTGCCAAGCGGGTTGTGAGGAATGATGGTCTGGTCGCGAGTCACCGGATTCGCGGCCGAGGCGAGCAGACTGATGCGCCCATCCAGACCCAGTTCATTGGCAGTGACCAGGCACTTTCGGACATAGGGAGAAAAAGGTGAAAACAGAAGCTTCATGACGGGATTCCTCAGGAAAGGGAAAACGAAAACCGACCAACCCGACGTGGCGCGACCACCGCGCGCACGCGCCGGGCAGCCACCGGCTCAGCGACCACTGATATTGCGCTCACGGATCACCTTGCCCCAGGTCTGGTACTCGCGCGCAATGAACGCGCCCAACTCGGCCCGGCTGGTGGGCGTGGGCCAGAAACCGTGCCGCCCAAGCGCCTCGGCCACCTCCGGGTTGTCGAGCACACGCACCAGCTCGGCATGCCAGCGATCCAGCACCTCGCGTGACACCTTTGCGCTCGCAATGAACGCGTACCAGTTGGTGGCATTGAAGCCAGGAAAACCGGATTCGGCGATGGTGGGCACATCAGGCAGTGAAGGATGACGACTGAGGCCGGTGGAAGCAAGCGCAACGAGCTTGCCCGACTCGATATGCTGCTGCGCGGTGGACATCGTGGCGTACCACGATGTAACCCGGCCGGCGAGAATATCAACCAGGGCCGGGGCGCCGCCTTTGTAGGGAACATGAACCGTCTCGATGCCTGCCATGGCGTTCAGCAGCTCGCCGGCCAGATGCGAGGCCGAGGCGGGGCCGGTGGAGGCGAAATCGATCCGGCCCGGCTGGCGCCGCGCTGCCTCGATGAACTCGGTAAACGACCGGATGCCCGCACCCGCGTGCACCACCAGCACATTCGGAAAATTCACCGCCATGGTGAGCGGCGCGAAGTCGGCGGCCGCGTCATAGCCAGTTTTCATCAGGTGTGGCGCAATTGACAGCGGACCGATGGTGCCAAGAAGAATGAGGCTGCCATCGGTCGGGCCTGCCGCTGTCATCTGATGCGCGATGTTGCCACCGGCACCTGGGCGATTGTCGACCGATACCGTCTGCCCCAGGTTGTCAGCGAGGCGGCGGGCGATGATGCGCGCCGCGGTGTCGGCCGCGCCACCCGCCGCAAACCCAACCAGAAGCGTGATGCCACGGCGGGGCGGGAATTCCTGTGCCACCGCAACAGGCGAACCGAGCCCCGCGGCCAGGGCGAGCAAGACCACGAGGCAACCGGTGACGATTCGCGCGCAGCGACCCCGCACACGCTTCGGGACAGAACGGGAACAGGTAACCATCGGATTACGGCAACATGGTGAAGAGAACAAATGCGGCGAAGATCGCCAGGTGAACAAACCCTTCCAGCACCGTGCTTCGCCCGGTGTTCAGCGTAAACGATAGCGTGAGAAAGGTGGTGAAGAGCAGCACCACCATCGGCGCGCTCAAGCCCAGATGCAGCGACTGGTCGGTGAGGAGTGCAGTGATGGCCACCGCCGGAATGGTGAGACCCACGCAGGCAAGCACCGATCCCAGAGTGAGATTGAGCGCGGTTTGCAGCCGGTTCTGGCGCGCTGCCTTGATGGCGGTCAGCCCCTCCGGCAAAAGAACCAGCAAGGCGATGGCCACGCCCACCAGTGCTTTGGGCAACCCGGCGGCCTCCACCGATTTTTCAAGCACTGGCGACAGCAGTTTGGCGAGCAGCACCACGGCCACCAGCGCCATCAGCAGAAGCGCAAGCGCGAGCCAGGCGTTGCGTCCGCTGGGACGCGGGGTATCGGGCAACACCTCGTGGTCGGCAATAAAGTCGCTCCGGTGCCTCACCAGCTGGACGTAAAGAAAAAGCATGTAGAGCACAAACGAAACCACCGCCACAAAGATGAGCTGGGCCCGGGTAAACACGGGTCCGGCGGCGCTTACAGTGTAGGAGGGCAGGACCATCGTGAGCATCGAAAGCGGCACCAGCACGGCAAGGAATGCGTTGGATGCCGAGACTCTGAAACTCTGCTGGTAGTGACGCCCGCCGCCCAGCAGCAGGCACACGCCCAGGATGCCGTTCAATGCAATGAGTAGCGCCGAGAAGATTGAATCGCGGGCAAGCTCGGGCTGGTCGCCCCCCAGCATCATCGAGACAATGAGCCCCGCTTCAATCACCGAAATGGCAAGCGCCAGCACCAGGCTGCCAAACAGCGCGCCCAACCGGTGCGCAAGCGTTTCCGCATGGTGCACCGACGAAAACGTGCAGCCGACGAGGAGCACCACGACCGCGGCAATCGGCACCTGCAGCCCGATCAGCGGTGCAGCGAGCGCGGTGGCGCCGACCAGCGGAAAGCCGACGGTCCACCAGGAAAACAGCGCCCCGGACGCCGCCACCGTCAGTGCGCCCCGGGCTCGGCCACCGCATCGCCATAAGGCGACATGATCTCGGTGCAGCCGCTATTGAGGCCCGCTTCGCGCAGCACGCCGGCCGGGCAGGCGAACGCATAGGGGTAGACCTGACGACGCGCAGGCACCACCGGCATCACATCGGCCAGCGCCTTGAGCGTTTCCTCGCCCAGCAGCGGGTCGGCCGCGATGACCGGCAGGCCGCTTACATCGATTCTGGGCTGATGGAATGCCTGCTCGAGGTTCATCCCGAATCGCGAGAGGAAGGTCGCCAACTGCAGCACTGCACCGAGAATCTTGCGTCCACCCGATGCGCCGAGCGCGAACATGCGTTGGCGGCCATCGGCGCCAATCACTGGGCAGTAATTGGCGAGGCAGCGTTTGCCAGGCCCAAGCGAATTGGGTTTGCCGGGCACCGGATCGAACCACATGATGCCGTTGTTCAGCAGTACCCCGGTGGCGGGCGACACCACCCGCGCACCGAAGATCGAGAGCAGTGTCTGCGTCACTGAACAGATGTTGCCGTGCCTGTCGACCACGCTGAAGTGCGTGGTGCTGCCCGGCGCCTTGACCGACTCGTGATCGCCCATTTCAGCCAGGCGGGCCGTGAAGGCTTCGTTGAGGGCAGCGGCCATTGCCTGGTAGTGCCGGGGGCCCACGTGACGCGCCTCGGACGAAGCTGCGTGGTCGGCGTCAAACTGGAGTGCAGACAGCGCACGCGCGAAGGTTGGGCCGCCGGTGAGACCCGGAACCGCCCAGATCACGCCCCCGGGGTGCGCAAGCCTCAGGGGCTCGACCCACTCTGCGCGATAGTCGGCGAGATCGCGATCGCCGAGAAATCCACCCTTGGCGAGCACATCGGCAGCGAGTGCCCGCCCGACGTCGCCACCGTAAAAGGTTCCGGGGCCGTCGAGCGCAATCTGCGACAAGGTGTCGGCCAGCCGGCTCTGATTAAGCCGCCGCAAGGGGCCGCCGGTCCAGGCGCCGAGAATGGGCCATCTGCCCTCATCGAGGAACATGGCCGCGGCATCGGGATCGGCCGCGAGTGCCTTGGCGTTCGACGCAGTAACCAGTCCGGAATACCAGTCGCACAGCAGCCCGTCACGTGCGAGACGGGCTGCGGGCTCGACCAGCTCGCGCCAGCCGAGCCGCCCGTATTCGCCATGCGCGAGCGCCATGCCGGCGATGACACCCGGCACGGCCACCGAGCTCGCGCCCTGAATATTGCGATCCTCGAGCACCGAGGGCCAGCCAAAAAGATCGGTGTTGACGCCTGCGCCTGTCAAGGGAAAGTGCGCAGGATCGAGGCTGCGCGGGGAGCGCATCCCGAAGTTGACGGCGCGGGCACGCTGTTCGTCGGCCCGCCAGACGACCATGCACCCACCGGCTGCCACGCCGCTCATCCAGGGCTCAACCACACCCAGGGCAAATGAGGTGGCGACTGCCGCATCGACCGCATCGCCGCCTGCAGCAAGCACCGCCGCACCCGCCTCGGCGGCCACTCGGTGCTGGGCAGCCACCACGCCGCCTGCGGTGGGAACCACCGCTTTGCGAACCGTCTGCGTTGAAGAAAAATTGTCGTTCAAGGCCGCCCCCATCCGTTCCGACCCGAATGGTAGCCGAGGTGCCACGCCAATGCCCGAAACGCGCGGCCGTGCGGGCGCGCACGGCCCGTGAAACACGGCGCCGCACAGGCCCGCGCATTTGGTGTCTAGTAGATGTCGGGCTCCGGCACGGGCGCGCCAAAATCCCGCTCCAGAAAATCGAAGTCGCAGCCCTGATCGGCCTGGAGCACATGGCGACTGAACATCCACCCATAGCCCCGCTGCCAGCGGGGTGCGGGGGCCTGCCAGGCGGCGCGCCGGCGCGCGAGTTCCTCATCGCTCACTTCAAGATGGATTCGGCGCGCTGGCACGTCAATCGCGATTCGGTCACCGGTTCGCACCAGCGCCAGCGGCCCCCCGACCGCAGCCTCCGGTGCGCAGTGGAGGAGACAGCCCCCATAGCTGGTGCCGCTCATCCGGGCATCCGACAGCCTCAGCATATCGCTCACGCCCTGCCGCACGAGCTTCACCGGAATCGGCAACATGCCCCACTCGGGCATGCCCGCGCCCAGCGGTCCGGCATTGCGCAGCACCAGGATGTCATCGGCAGTCACGTCCAGATCCGGATCGTCGGTCGCGCGCTTGAGACTGGGGTAATCATCGAAGACCAGAGCCCGGCCAACGTGGCGAAGCAGTCGCGGCGCGCAGGCGCTTGGCTTCATCACCACACCGTCCGGCGCAAGATTGCCGCGGAGCACCGCAAGCGCGCCCTCGGCATAGATCGGGTTGTCGAGCGGCCGGATGACATCGCGGTTGGCGGGTACGGCGCCTGTAATGTTGTCGCCCAGCGAGCGGCCGTTCACGGTCATGGCCCCGCCATGCAGGTGCTCGCGCACGGTGGCAAGCAGGGCCCGCAGCCCGCCCGCGTAGTGAAAATCTTCCATCAGGTAGCGATCGCCACTTGGGCGGATGTTGGCAATTACGGGCACCTTGCGGCTGGCCGCGTCGAAGTCGTCGAGCGTGACCGGATAGCCCGCGCGCCGCGACATGGCGATCAGATGAATGATGGCGTTGGTGCTGCAGCCCATCGCCATGGCGCAGGCAATGCCGTTCTCGAAGTTGGCGCGCGACAGCATGGTCGCCGGCGTGAGGTCTTCCCAGACCATGTCGACAATGCGTCGACCACTGTCCCCACACATCCGGATATGCGCCGAATCCACTGCAGGAATGCTCGACGCACCTGGCAGCGTCAGGCCCACCGCCTCGGCGATCCCCATCATGGTGGCCGCTGTGCCCATGGTCATGCAGGTGCCGTGGCTGCGCGAGATGCTGCCCTCGATTTCACGCCAGTCGCTTTCGGAGATTCGCCCGGCGCGCCGCTCGTCCCAGTATTTCCAGGCATCCGACCCCGAGCCCAGCGTCTGCCCGCGCCACTGGCCACTCAGCATTGGACCGGCCGGCACAAAAATGAAAGGCAACCCCGCGCTGAGAGCACCCATGGTGAGGCCAGGCGTGGTCTTGTCGCAGCCCCCCATCAGCACCGCACCATCGATCGGATGACTGCGCAGCAGTTCCTCGGTCTCCATCGCCAGAAAATTGCGATACATCATGGTGGTGGGTTTGACGATCGGTTCCGACAGACTGATGGCCGGCAACTCGATGGGAAGGCCCCCCGCCTGCAACACCCCGCGACGCACATCGTCGGCGCGCTGCCGCATATGGCCGTGGCACTGATTGATGTCGCTCCAGGTGTTCACGATCGCGATCACGGGCTTGCCCACCCAGTCGGCATGCGAGTAGCCCATCTGCATGAGACGGGAACGGTGGCCGAACGAACGGAGGTCATCGGGCGCAAACCAGCGGGCGCTGCGAAGACCATCGGGGGATTTGCGGGGCATCGTTCGGCTCCAGAAGGGGATTCACATCAGCCCGATCATAGCGACCACCGCCGCCCGCCGGCGCAATACGTTCCGCCAGGACGCCCCAGGCCTGGTCCTGCCGTCAGTCAAGCATGAACGTGCGGTCGATGTCGTAGAGACTCGCCACCGACTGGGCGGCTGCCGCATGCCCGGCGTGCCGCTCGATCAGCTCGGGCCGAAGCAGCCAGATTGCCTGCAGGCCCGCAGCCTCGGCACCCGCCACATCGAGGGCTGGATCGTCACCGACATGGAGGGTATCGGCGGGCGACGCGCCCGCGAGCTCGCACGCGGCGTGAAACGCCCGCGGGTCAGGCTTCGCGCAGCCCAGTTCATGTGCCGACACCACACCCTTAAAGAATCTGGCGAGCCCGATTCGATGCAGATCGGCATTGCCGTTGGTAAGCGCCACCACCGGAACTTTCGTCGACCAGCGCTCGAGCACCGGCAGCACATCATCAAAGAGGCTGACCTGCTGTCTTGCCTCAAAAAACACATCGAAGGCGGGCTGCGCAAGCGAAGGATCATCGCCCGCACGGGCGAGCGCCCGCCTGAGAAGCTCCAGACGCAGGAACCCCACGTCGTGTGCCCGCTCGGGATGATCGGCCATCACCGCCTCCCTGAGCGCCAGACGGGTGTCGGCGTTCAGGAAGGCGGCGGTCGCTGGCGCGTGCGCGCCCAGCCAGCTGGCGAGTGTGCGCTCGGCATGCTTCAGCACGGGCAGCATGGGCCAGAGCGTGTCATCGAGATCGAGCGTGATCGCACGCGGCCAGCGCGCGCGGGCGGCACTGCCCTGGCGCGCCGGTTCAGACCCGGACATAGCGGTGAGTGAAGCGGTCGGACTCACCGATCGCGGCAAATTTTTCGCGATCGACTGCGCCTCCCCGAAAGCTGGGCGGGAGCGACCAGACGCCGTTCACGTGGTATCGGGTGTCATTGGGGTTGGCGTTGATGTCGCTTCGCGCATCCAGCCGGAAGCCTGCCGCACGCGCACGGTCCTCCATCAGCGCTTCCGAGACGTAGCCGCTGCGAATCATCCAGTCGAGCGAGGCACCCGCCGGCGCGCGATGGTCCACCACCCCCAGCACGCCACCCGGCTTCAGAACCGATGCAAATGCCTTCAGCGTGTCGTCGAGATGGCCATCCGTGACCCAATTGTGCACATTGCGGAAGGTGAGCACTGCGTCTACCTGCGTTGGCATGCCGGGTTCGACGAAGCGCGGACCGGTGGGCAGCGTGACGGTGGTGACGCGATCGTAGAGCGCGGGACGGGCGGCCAGAAATGCGTCGAACACCGCCCGCGACCGGCGACGGTATTCACTGGGATCGGATTGCGAGTAATGGGCCGCCACCAGCCGCCCCCGGTCGCGCAGCAAGGGCGCAAGAATTTCGGTATACCAGCCTGCGCCCGGGGCGATCTCGACCACGCTCTGTGACGCATTCAACCCGAAAAAGCGCAGTGTTTCGAGCGGATGCCGCCAGCGGTCGCGCGCGCGATTGGCGGCGCTGCGGTGCCCGGCCGCCACCGCTGCGGCGAGCCCATCGTCGGGACCAGTGGCGGATGGCTGCGCCAGCACCGGCAGTCCGGCCGCACCCAACGAAACTGCGGCGAGCAGCTGGCGGCGCGTCAGCTGGGGACGATTCCTGAAAGGGTTGTCTGACATGCAGGGCCTCCTGATCAGGCGGTGGGTTCGCCCGAGGTAATGGTGCGACGAACCACGACGGGCTTGCCGCCGTGGCGGCGCTTGAACATCCATGCGGCAAGCGCCGAATCAAGGTAGTCGGCGTGACCGGGAAACCAGCGGGCGAGTTCGTCCGCCAGACCGCGGCAGGTTTGGAAGTGGTCGCCCTGCGCGAGCAGCGCCTGCACCTCGCGCACCGAATTCAGCACCGCCGCATGCTCGTCGATGTGACAATCGCGCGGCGGAAACCCGGTCTCCCGCATCCATTGATCTTCCTGCCCAAAGTGCGCCTCGAGATGGTCTCGAACCTGCGAAAGGCGCGCTGCGAGCTGATCGTCTGGCGCGCTTCGAAGCGCCTCCACCTCGGCGACAAATTCCTCGTGGAGCCGATCCATGGCCGGATAGCCAAGCAGGAGCGCATCGGTCCATTCAAGCGGGGCGGGCGAATTCATTTGAAGAGCAGTATCAGGGCAAGAAGCGTCAGAAAGCCGAGAAGGAGCCTTCGGAACAACTGTTCATTGAGTCGGTATCTAACCCGCTTGCCGAGGGCGAGCCCTGCAGCCATCGGCAAGAGCCCAACCGCAGACAGCACCAGATCTGTGTTGGTCATTCGGTCATACCACATGAGGGCACCGTAGAGCGGGAGCGCAGCAATGAAATAAATGGTGCTGATGGAACTCACAAACGTTTCGCGATCCAGCCGCAGCGCGAGCAGGTAGGTGAGCGTCACCGGCCCGGTGAGCGACGAGACACCGCCCAGAATGCCAGCGAGCAGACCGACCACCACGCCCACCCTGGCCTCTTTTTCACGGCTGATGGAGAGCGTGGGCTGCCAGACCATGGACGCCACCGCCAGGAGGAGCGCGATGGCGAGCAGGTCGTTCAACTGCGCGGGCGAGAGTGCCAGCGTGAGCTTGACCGTGAGGATGGTGATGATGAACTGCGCAATGATGAGCCCGCCGAAGCGCTTGAGCGTTTCAACAATCCGTCCGCCGTCGATCGCCTGGTAGAGATTCGACAGCGCGACCGGCGCAGCCAGGAGCGAGATGGACTGATAGCTCGACAGGCCCAGACCCAGCAGCGGCGTGCTGACCAGCGGCAGCCCCACGCCCAGAGCGCCCTTCACCAGCCCCCCTGCAAAGAGCGCGCCGAGAAAAAGCGGCCAAGGGAAGGCTGTATCGAAAATGGCGGCAATCAAGCGCTGCTGCCTGGTGGTCTGTGTACGGTCATCATCATCACTCGGGCTTGAGGTCGGCCGCCTTGGCCGCGCGTGCCATCAGGTCATTTTCGCGCGAGATCACCCTGGCATAGTCAGCCGGGCCCGCCCCCACCGGCTCGATCACGGCAGCATCGAACGTGCGAATGACTTCGGGCATCTTCACCACCTGGGCGATTTCACCCGCCAGTCGGTCGATTGCCCATTGAGGCGTGCCAGCAGCGGCCATGGCGCCGATCACCACTGCAAAATCGAATCCGGGTACCACCTCGGCGATGGCCGGTACGTCGGGCGCCTGCGGCGAACGGCTCGCAGCGTTGCTTGCCAGAATGCGGACCTGCCCCGCCTTCACGAACCCGGCCATCGAGGGTAGCGCCGCCACCGAAAACTCCACCTGCCCGCCGACCAGCGCAGGGGTGGACTGCCCGGAGCCGCGGAACGGCACATGGCGAACCTTGAGATCCAGCGCAGCTTTCAAAGCCTCCATCGTCAGGTGATGGGTACTGCCGATTCCCGATGAGCCATAAGTGAACTCATCAGGCTTTGACTTCAC
>CAMBZS010000127.1 GCA_945872335.1 Bordetella parapertussis
CTCTTGTTCGACCGCCGCCTCGGTGTCGCCCGTGGCCACGCATCCGGGCAGGTCCGGCACTTAGGCTGAGACGTTGCTTCCAGCGCGTTCAATCACGATTGCGTACCTCATTACTGTTCTCTAGCCGAGTTCATCTGCGGCGAATGACGCAGCGTTCATACCCATGACGAAGCGCTGAATCGACAAAGCCGCTTCCCGGGCATCCCACAGAAACGCCCGTGGATCACGAGCCATAGATCGTCCTGCGGCTGCGGTTGATATCGGCCAGCACATAGGGGTTGCGCACTGCCGAGGCTTCGACCAGGTCCACGGCAATGCCCAACAGTTGCTCCAGATCGGTCTTCAGCCCAAAAAATCTGTGCAAGTCCACCGGAGTGTCTGGCGCGAATTCGATCAAGAAGTCTGCATCGCTGCTACCTGGAACAAAATCCTGAGATCGCGCAGCCGATCCGAAAAGCTCCAGCCGCCGAACGCGATATCGCTGGCAAAGAGAAGAGATATCGGGGAGGTGCTTTGCGATCGATGGGTGCATGGTGAAGACCCAAATCGATGGTGGCCAAGGGCGGAATCGCCTTGACTAAACGATTTTGCTCGCCTTCGCTCGCCAAATCGATGGTGGCCAAGGGCGGAATCGAACCACCGACATGCGGATTTTCAGTCCGCTGCGCATCGGTGCGTCTTCAAGCGGCGACCTCGACATATTCCACGCGACTCGAGGGGGCGGGTACCGCCAGGCCATCCTCGCGCAAGCCCTCGATATGGAATGCGATAGCGGTCCGAATCTCTTGTTCGACTGCCGCCTCGCTGTCGCCTGTGGCCACGCATCCGGGCAGGTCTGGCACGTAGGCTGAGAAATTGCTTCCAGCGCGTTCAATCACGATTGCGTATCGCATCATTGCCTCACAGTTTCAGACCGGCCTGCTTGAGTATGCTGTTCAGAGTACCCGGAGCCAGGTCGTCGCTGGGTTTGCCCGCAACCGTCACGCGCCCCGGTTTGACGGCGTGCTTGAACTGACGGTGGCTGCCACGGATGGCCGCCAGAGACCAGCCGTCTGATTCGAGCAGGCGAAGAATAGCGGAGACCTTCACGCTGAAAACTCTATCGCGAAAAGGACGGTTGGATTGGAAGAAATCGATGGTGGCCAAGGGCGGAACCGCCTTGACCAAACGATTTTGCTCGCATGCGCTCGCCAAATCGATGGTGGCCAAGGGCGGAATCGAACCACCGACACGCGGATTTTCAGTCCGCTGCTCTACCAACTGAGCTACTTGGCCCCGGTGACGCGCGCAAAAGTTTCGCGCGAACACAGCCGGTAATAATATCAGACTCCCCCGAAACGGTGGGGGGCGGGCGGCGCAGGCGGCGGACACACGGCATCCGGTTAACCCGGGACTTACTGCACAAGTCCCTATAATCGATCGATGCTCAACGTTTCACCAAACAGTGTGTCCGCCGACATTGCGGTCGTGGGGCGGGGTGCCATTGGTGTGTCGGTCGCGCTCGCGCTCGCGAGGCTGGGGCGCTCGGTGGCCCTGGTCGGCCCCCCATCCGATGGGCGGGCGCAGCCCGCGCCCGGCGAGGACACCCGGGTGTTTGCCATCTCCGCGCCGTCGGCCGCGCTCCTGCGCGAACTCGGTGTCTGGCAGTCGCTGGATGCCTCCCGAACCAACCCTGTCCATCGCATGCGCGTTCTGCCGTCCACGGCAGCCACCGCCAGTGCGCTCGAATTTGATGCTTACGACGCGGCGGTTTCTTCGCTCGCCTCCATTGTCGAAGGCGGGGAACTGAGTCGGGTTCTTGAGCAGGCGCTCCGGTTTTCCGCGGTTCGGGTGCTCGATGGTGAGGTTTCGGCGGTCGAGCATGCCTCTGACGCCCATGCCCGCCTGCGTCTTGCCGACGGCCGCGAGGTGCAGAGCAGGCTGATCGTGGCCGCAGACGGCGCGCGATCCGCCGTTCGCACCCTTGCCGGTATCGATGCACAGTTCAGTGATTATGGTCAGGCCGCGCTCGTGGGCAGTTTTCTCACCGCAAAGCCGCATCGCGATACGGCGTTTCAGTGGTTCGGCGAGCATGGCATCCTCGCTCTCCTGCCTCTGCCCGCTGCACCATCGGCCGACTCCCCCGATTTTCGCGGACGCGTCAGCATGGTCTGGTCGGCGCCAGTCGATCTGGCGGACGAACTCTCGGCGTTGCCCGCCAGTGAACTTGCCGAGCGGGTCGGGGCGCTGTCAGGCGGGGCGCTTGGCGCATTGGCGCCGCTTTCGGACATCGCTCGGTATCCGCTTCGCCTGGGCCGGGTCGGAACGCTGATCGGGACCCGTCTGGCGTTGGTGGGCGATGCAGCCCATGTCGTACACCCCCTCGCCGGGCAGGGCATGAACCTGGGCTTCGGCGATATCGCCGCGCTTCGTGACGCGCTGGAAGGTGCCCCCGATCCTGGAGTGCGAACGGTCCTGCGCCGTTATGAGCGCAGCCGGGCCGAGCCGGTGCTTGCCTTGCGTGTGGTCACCGATGGCTTGCAGCGGCTGTTCGATTCGCGCCGGATCGCCTCGCTGGGCCCGTTTGCGCCGCCAGTCATGCTGGTGCGTGACCTTGGCTGGCGTCTGGTGGCCGCGTCCCCGCTGCTTCGCCGGCACCTCGCCGCGCAGGCAGGCCGACTCTAGACAAATTGCGTGTGCCGCGTCGCGTTATCCTGCGCTCGATGCGCGCTGCGCAAGCCCTCGCCGCTCGCCCGATTCAAAAGGACTCTGCAATGATTTCCTCCGTCCTCCTCCGCCCTGTTGCGGCGCTCGCCATGCTGGTGGCCCTGCTCTTTCACCCGGCGCCATCGGTTGCGCAAAGTGTCGAGGCCCGCGAGCGGATCCGGTCTGCGGTCGAGGGATTTTCAGGTGGTCGCCTGAAGGTTGACGACATCCGCCGGACGCCTCTGCCTGGCATCTACGAGGTGCGCATTCAAAACGAGCTGCTTTATGTCGACGAGCGCGGCCAGTATCTTTTCTATTCGGGTGACCTGATCGACATGAAGTCGCAGCGCAACCTTACCCGCGAGCGGGTGGAGGAGCTGCTCACGATCGATTTCCGTGAATTGCCGCTCGAGCTTGCAGTCACTCAGAAAATTGGCGCGGGTCGCCGGGTGCTTGCAGTGTTTGAAGATCCCAACTGTGGCTACTGCCGGAAGCTGCGCGCCGATCTCCTGCGGCTCGACGACGTCACCCTCTACACTTTCCCAATGGCTTTTCTCGCGCCCGACTCTGAAACCAAGGCAGCGCGCGCGCTCTGTGCTGCCGATCCGGCGCGCGCCTGGAACGATCTGATGCTGCAGAATCGGGTGGCGGCCAATGACGGCAAGTGCCAAACATCGATTGCCAAGGTGGCCGAGCTTGCGCGCCGCCTTGGCATTACTGGCACGCCAGTGGTGTTTTTCGCGAACGGTCGCCGGCTGCAGGGCTATGCGCCGCCTGACTCGTTTGAGCGCATGCTCGCCGAGGCATCCAGGCGCTGACTCATCAGGGCGCCGAGGTCCGGGTAACGACCGCTGGCGGGTCAAGATCGACTGGCCACAGCAGCCACAGCCGGCCGTTTTCCCGCATCAGGCCTGCGCGCTTCTCGGCCTCGTCGCCCGCGCCCCAGAACACGTCGGCACGCACGACGCCGAGAATCGCACCGCCCGTATCCTGACTGACCACCGCCATCCGCATGGGTCGGCGATTGATCGGGTCGATACCGTCCAGATACATGAGGGCCCCGTGCGGGATGCGCGACCGGTCCGTGGCGATTGATCGGCCGGCGGTGAGTGGTACGCCCAGCGAGCCAAACGGACCGTCGGCGGCAGAGTGTTCTAGCCTGCGGAAAAACACATAGCGCGGATTGCTCTGCATGACTTCGGTGGCCTGACCCGGATTGGCGCGAAGCCACGCCTTGATACCAGGCGCGGTGGCCTCGTCGCGGCTCAGCGCCCCTCGCTCGATCAACACCCGACCAATGGCCCGGTAGGTATGCCCGTTATGCCCGGCATAGCCCACCCGGAGCCAGCTGCCGTCGCGAATCCGCACGCGGGCTGAACCCTGCACGTGCAGAAAAAATGCCTCGACTGGGTCGTCGATCCATGCGATCGGTTCCAGTCCATCGATCTGCCCGGATTCGATCTCGGCACGGGTATGCCAGCGCCGTACGCGCCCGCTTGGGTTGGCAGCACTCTGCGCGATTGAGGCCACCTCCGGAGGGGGTGCGTAGAGGGGCGTCTGGCGGTCATGCTCGCGCTGCAGGCTGCCGGTGAGGAGGGGCTCGTGATAGCCGGTGATCAGCCCCTCGTGCCGCCCCTTGTCGTCGGCGAGCGGCCAGGCCACGAAGCGTCGCTCGATCCAGCTGCGAAGCTCGGCAGCAGGCGGCAGTTCGCGACAGAGCTGCGGCCAGGGGGCGGGCGGCGAGCGCAACGCGCACTGCCGGGTAAGCGCCTGCCTGAGTCCGTCCAGTCGATCCTGTGACCAGCCGGGAAGCTGCACGACTGGCACCGAATGCGGCACGGGCGGCGTGCCACTGGCTGCTCGCGCGAAGCTGGCGCCCGCCATCACCGCACCCGCGATGAGGATCAGTCCCAGGGCGCGCGCGCTACACTGCCATGTCCTCAACCACGCGCCAATCATGATGGACGGAACCTGGATTCTCATCGCAGAGGCTGGCGGCATTCTGGCGCTGGTGTTGCTCTTTGTCTGGTGGACCATGCGGGGCAAGAAATAACGCGGGCTCAGTGCAGCGTGCGGGGCACGGCAAGCGTGAATGCCGCGATGGGCTGATCGAACCGGTGCCCGTCTTCGGCCACGAAGAAATAGCTGCCTTCCATGGTGCCGATCGGCGTTGCGATGCGGCTGCCGCTCGTGTATTCGAATTTTTCGCCAGGCTTGAGGAAGGGTTGCTGACCCACCACGCCCAGGCCTTTTACCTCGACGACTTCATCCTGTTCGTCGCGGATGGTCCAGTGCCGGCTGATCAGTTGCGCCGCCACCTTGCCGGTGTTGACGATGGTGACCGTGTAGGCGAACGCATATTGGGCCGCTGACGGATCGGACTGATCGGGCAGATAGCGCACCTGCACGCTGATGCTGAACTGATAGCGAGGCTCGCTCACGTGACTGACCTTCGCGGTGGTGAGTGGGGGAGGGGCTGCCTGTATCCGGCAGCGCGTGGGCCCATGTCGCAGCGCCCGTCCGGCGCCTGCCAGGCTCGAGGGTAAACTCCCATTGTATTGGACTTGCCGTCCGCGCCTGCCAAGGCCTTTCCGATGAACCGTTCATTTCGCATCGCACCAAGCCTCCTGTCTGCCGATTTCGCCCGCCTGGGCGAGGAAGTGCGCGCCATCGAGGCCGCTGGCGCCGACCTGATCCACTTCGATGTGATGGATAACCACTACGTGCCCAATCTCACCATGGGGCCGATGGTGTGTCAGGCCATCCGCCCGCATGTGAGCATTCCGATCGATGTTCACCTGATGGTCCGCCCGGTAGACCGTCTGGCAGCTGATTTCGCCAAGGCAGGTGCCAACCTCATCACTTTTCACCCCGAAGCGTCCGACCATGTCGATCGCACGCTCCAGCTGATTCGCGACAGCGGCTGTCGGGCAGGTCTGGTTTTCAATCCGGCAACACCACTCCACTACCTCGATCATGTGATGCATCGGCTCGACATCATTCTGCTCATGTCGGTGAATCCAGGTTTCGGAGGCCAGCGCTTCATCGATGCCACGCTTGAAAAGCTGAAGGCGGTCCGGGCGCGGATCGATGCGCATGTGGCAGCAGGCGGTGAGCCAATCTGGCTCGAGGTGGATGGCGGCATCAAGGTGGAAAACATCGCCCAGGTCGCGGCCGCGGGTGCTGATACCTTCGTGGCGGGTTCGGCGGTCTTTGGCTCACCCGATCCCAAGGGCGGCTACCAAGGCGTCATGGGCCAACTCCGCGCTGCGCTCGCTGCGGTGCAGGCCCCGCCCGCTGCCTGACGCTCAACCAGGACCCACCCCGATGGATGATGCCTCCCGCCGCTGGTCTGCCCGAGCGGTACTGATCGATCTCGACGGCACCCTGCTCGACACCATCGACGATCTGGCGGCCGCCGCCAACGCCATGCTGGTCGAACTGGGCAGACCCGAGCGTCCGATCGCCGAGGTTCGGCGGTTTGTCGGGAAAGGCGCCGAATCGCTGGTCCAGCGCACGCTCACCGGAAGTCTCGACGCGCCCATCGATCCCGTCACGCTTGCCAAGGCCCTTCCGGTCTTCCGGCGACACTACACGCGGGAAAACGGCTTGAGTGCGCGCTGCTATCCCGGCGTGGTCGAGGGCCTGACCGCTATGCGCGCAAACGGTCTGAAGCTCGCCTGTGTCACCAATAAACCGGTCGCTTTCACCCTGCCGCTCCTCGACCGCACCGGCCTGTCCGCCTGGTTCGATATGGTGATTGGTGGCGACTCGCTCCCGCGCAAGAAGCCTCATCCCGCCCAGCTTCTCCATGCCTGCGAGGGGTTTGGCATTGCACCGGCCGACGCGGTGATGATTGGTGATTCGGCCAACGATGCGCTTGCCGCTCGCGCAGCCGGTATGCCGGTGTTTGTGTTGCCCTATGGCTATAACGAAGGCCAGAGCGTGACCGCGCTCGATGCCGACGCGGTGATTGAATCGCTCGCGCAGGCTGCCACACTGATCAACCCGCTCACACCAGCAATTCGCGCGGCAAATTCACCAGCACATCGTTGACGCTTCTGACCCCCTGTCCCGGGGTCATGTGTCGGCGCATCAGGTTGCGGGTACTCGCGGCATCGCGGGCGGTGATCGCCTGCAGTAATTCGCCGTGCTGCGCGTAGGAGGCCTCAAGGTCACCGAGCGCGCCAAAGGCGTGCTTGCGGTAGGCGCCAGTGAGTGTTCGGGCACGCAGGATTTCTTCCCGCAGGTAAGGGTTCCTGGCGCCCCGATAGAGGCAGTCGTGAAAAGCCCGGTTGGCTTCCTGCCAGCCCTCACGGTCGCTGCGTTTCACGACGGCTGCCGCCCTGCGATGCAGCCCCGTCAGCGTGTCGCGTTCGTCATCGCTCATGCGTTCGCAGGCCAGTTGGGCGCAGAGGCTCTCGAGCTCGCTCAGCACCTCCCAGATTGCAAAAAGGCGCTGAATGTCGACCTTGGCCACCACCGCGCCCCCGCGCGGGGCAGCGGCAAGCAGCCCCTGCGCCTGCAATTGCAAAATGGCCTCGCGAACCGGGGTGCGTGAGACCGAATGCGCAGCCGCGAGCGCGACCTCATCCACCGGATCCCCCGGTTGCAGGGCGCCTGACTGCACGGCTTCCTCGATGGCTCGGCGGATGGTGTCGCTGGCTTTCAATGAACTGCGCTCAAAAGGGGTTACCGGAATACTGACCACAGGAATTTGCCGGTCGTCTTGATTTATACGCTAAAGTTCGATTGGTATACAGAAGAAAGCCATCCGTATTTACCCGCTCGCGCGGCACCCGCCAGCCCGGCAAAACGATTCGCGCGGGTCTTTAGTCCATTCAGGTTCCCCAGGGGGCAGAGATGAACGCAATAGGTCAGGCGATTCACGCAAGCAGCGCGCTACGCGGCATTCGTGTGCTCGATTTTTCGCGGGTTCGGGCTGGCCCCACCTGCGTGCGGATGCTGGCCGACTTCGGCGCCGATGTGATCCGGATCGAACCCCCCAAAGGCGTGGATCCGAATGAAGGCATGTTTGCTGCCGACCGCATGGGCGGCGACTTCCAGAATTTGAACCGCAACAAGCGCTCACTGACGCTCAACATGAAGAAGCCGGGCGCCATGCAGCTTCTGGAGCGTCTCATCAAGCAGGCCGATGTAGTGGTCGAAAACTGGCGGCCTGACGTCAAGGCCCGCCTGGGACTGGACTACGAAAGCCTCAAGAAGATGAATCCGCGAATCATCCTCGCCAGCATTTCAGGGTTTGGTCAGGACGGTCCTTATGCCGAGCGGCCCGGTTTTGATCAGATCGCCCAGGGCATGGGCGGAATCATGTCGGTCACTGGCTTCCCCGGTCAGGGCCCGGTACGCGCTGGGCTCGCGGTGGCCGATTCGAGCACCGGGCTCTATGCGTCGATTGGCATCATGGTGGCGCTCCTCGAGCGCCAGCAGTCGGGCGTCGGTCAGTGGGTCCATGCATCGCTTCTGCACAGCATGATCGCCATGATGGATTTTCAGGCCGCGCGCTATCTCAACGACAACGACGTGCCGATCCAGGTTGGGAACTCCCACCCCACCAGCGCGCCGATGGGGCTTTTCGAGGCCTCGGACGGTCACTTCAACCTCGGCGCATCGGGCAATGGCAGCTGGATCCGGCTGTGCAACCTGCTGGGCAAACCCGAATGGATCAACGACCCGGAACTCTCCACTGAAAAGCTCCGGGTCAAGAACCGTGAACGGTGCGATGCCATCATCAATGAAATTTTCCGTACCAAGCCGGTGGCCTACTGGGTTGATGCGCTGAACGAGGCGGGCGTACCCGCCGGTCCGGTTTACACCATTCCACAGATGTTTGATGACGCGCAGGTACAGCACCTTGGCGTGGTGAAATCGGTGGAGAGCGCGCAGGGCCCCATGCGGCACTTCCTCACCCAGCCAGTCACGCTGTCGCGAACGCCTGCCGATGTGGTGCGCACGGCGCCGGGTTGGGGCGAGCATACCGATGAAGTGCTGAAGGGCGTGGGCTACAGCGACACCGAGATCGCCTCGCTGCGTGAGCAGGGCGTCATCTGAGCGCTTGAGCGGGGGCACGCCCCCGATCGTCCCGACTTCTGCGGTTTGCCCGCCGCGAGTCGCTCCACGGAGTTCACCATGGCCAACCCCCGCGTCCCGTATGCATTCACCAGCGATCGAGCGCCGATCGCGCCGCCGTCGGGCGGTCGCATTCTGGTGCATCTGGTGGTCAACGTCGAACACTGGCAGTTCGACCAACCCATGCCGCGCACCATCCTGACTCCGCCGCATGGCAAGGAAACCGTCCCTGACATTCCCAACTTCGGTTGGGCCGACTACGGCATGCGGGCCGGTCTGCCGCGCATGATCAATGCGATCGTAGAACGTGGCCTGCCCGCGTCCACCAGCTTCAATGCTGGCGTGATCGATGCCTATCCGCGCGCCGCCCAGGCCATGCACGATGCCGGTTGGGAGTTCATTGGTCATGGCATGCACCAGAAGGCGTTGAACCATGTCGGGGGCGAGGCCGAGGTGATCGAAGCTTCGCTTGCCAAGATCGCAGCGTTCACGGGTCAACGTCCGCGAGGCTGGCTGAGCCCGGGCTTGCGCCAGACGCATGACACGCCCGAGCTGCTCAAGGATGCCGGTATCGAGTACACCTTCGATTGGGTGATCGATGACCTCCCCAGCTGGATGCACACGGCGCGCGGCCCCCTCATGGCCATGCCCTACAACCTCGAACTGAACGACTCGATCATCTACGCAGTGGAGAAGCACTCGTCGCCCGAGTTTTATCTGCGGCTCGAGCGCACGCTCGAGCTGTTTGTTCGCGAAAGTCGCAGCCAGCCGCGGGTGCTTGCGCTGGGACTTCATCCGCACCTGGTGGGACCGCCCCACCGGTTTGTGTATTTCGAGCGCATGCTCGACCTGCTGATGCGCACCGAAGGCGTCACCTTCATGACCGGCGGGCAGATCGCAGACTGGTTTGTCGGGCAGTGCCCGCCGCTAAAATCCTGATCACAGTTTCATTGCAGAGGTCTTCACATGGTTAGCCGAGCCAACGATCCCCATCAGAGCATCCGTGACGGCGTGCGCGCCGTCGTTCAGCAGTTCGACTCCCGCTATTGGCAGGAAGTTGACGAAGCGCGAGCCTTCCCCGAGGCGTTCGTCACCGCACTGACCGACGCCGGCTGGCTTGGTGCGCTGATCCCCGAGGAATACGGCGGTTCGGGGCTGTCGCTCACCGAGGCTTCGGTGATCATGGAGGAAATCAATCGTGCGGGTGGCAATTCCGGCGCCTGCCACGGGCAGATGTATGTCATGGGGTGCGTGCTGCGCCATGGCTCGGAAGACCAGAAAAAGCGCATCCTTCCGGCGATTGCGGCGGGCAAGCTTCGCATGCAGTCCATGGCCGTGACCGAGCCCACCACCGGCTCCGATACCACGCGGCTCAAGACCTTCGCCGAGCTTAAAGGCGACCGCTATGTCGTGAACGGCCAGAAGGTCTGGACCTCGCGCGTGCAGCACTCCGATTATCTGCTTCTCCTTGCCCGCACCACGCCGCTTGCGGAAGTGAAGAAGCGCTCTGAAGGTCTGTCGGTGTTCCTGGTCGACCTGCGCGAGGCGATCGGCAAGGGCATTGAGCTTCGGCCGATCCGGAACATGGTTAACCACGAAACCAACGAACTCTTCATCGACAACCTCGAGATCCCGGTCGAGAACCGGATCGGTGAAGAGGGCAAGGGCCTCAAGTACATTCTCGACGGATTGAATGCCGAGCGGATCCTGATTGCGGCCGAGTGCATTGGCGATGGCTACTGGTTTGTCGAAAAGGCAAGCCGCTACGCCAATGATCGGGTGGTATTCGAGCGGCCAATCGGCAAGAACCAGGGCGTGCAGTTCCCGATTGCCAAGTCGTATGCCAGTGTCGAGGCGGCGAGCCTGATGCGCTATCGCGCGGCCGAGTTGTTCGATTCGGGCGAGCCCTGCGGAGCCGAGGCGAACATGTCCAAGCTTCTCGCGGCCGACGCCTCCTGGGAAGCGGCCAACGCGTGTCTCCAGACGCATGGCGGATTTGGCTTTGCGGCCGAGTACGACGTTGAGCGCAAATTCCGTGAAACGCGGCTTTACCAGGTGGCGCCTATCTCCACCAACATGATCCTGTCCTACATCGCCGAGCATGTGCTGGGCATGCCGCGCTCGTACTGATCGCGTTCATGGCCGATTTCGCATCATGGATCGGCCGTTCGCGCGCCGAGACCGAAACCCTGGATGCTCGGCTGGTGCGTTGGCTCGCGGCCACGCTCGAGCGTCCTGATTGGTCAG
>CAMBZS010000128.1 GCA_945872335.1 Bordetella parapertussis
AGGATCAGCGCATTGGTGATCACGGTGTCGGCCACCTCGGCCGCAAGACGCTGGCTCTGGCCCATGCCATCGCGGATCACTTTACCGCCGCCAAACTTTACTTCCTCGCCATAAATGGTGCGGTCTTCCTCCACCTGGATCCAGAGCCCGGTGTCGGCGAGGCGAACCCGATCGCCCACCGTGGGGCCAAACATTTCCGCATACGCGCGGCGAGTGATTTTCATCGCTTGATCTCCGGCAACGGGCCATTGACGCGGCCCTGGAAGCCATGAACGATTCGGGCGCCGGCAAGCGCGACCAGTTCGACGGTGCGTGATTGGCCAGGCTCAAAGCGCACCGCAGTGCCCGCTGCAATGTTCAGACGAAACCCGAGTGCGACAGCGCGATCGAATTCGAGCGCTTCGTTGGTCTCGGCAAAGTGGTAGTGCGAGCCCACCTGTATCGGGCGGTCGCCGCGGTTGGCCACCTGCAGCGTGATCACGGGGCGGCCAGCGTTCAGTTCGATCTCGCCATCGGCCGCTTCGATCGCACCGGGCACGAGCGGGCCTTCGCTCGATGATGGATGGGCTGTCATGGGGGCGCTCCTCGGGTCAGACAATCGGCTGGTGAACGGTCACGAGCTTCGTTCCGTCCGGGAAGGTGGCCTCGATCTGGATCTCGGGAATCATTTCAGGCACGCCCTCCATCACATCCTCGCGGCTGAGCAAGGTGGTGCCCGCCTGCATCAGTTCGGCGACGCTTCGCCCATCGCGCGCACCTTCCATGATGGCCGCGCTCAGGAAGGCGACCGCCTCGGGATAGTTGAGTTTCAGGCCTCGAGCCTTGCGTCGTTCGGCGACCAGGGCTGCGGTAAAGATCAGCAGTTTGTCGCGTTCGCGTGGCGTCAGTTCCATGGGGTCAGTCTCCGCAGACGTCCACCGGCGCCGCCGGCGGCAGGTAAAGAGGGGAATCGGATCGTTGTCATCAGGTGGCCCAGATTCTAGGCGCACAGGCCTCGCGACCGATGGCGATGGGCCGGCAGGCGGCCCAGGCTGTCCGCAGCACGCGCCAGCCCGCTTCGGCCCCATCGCCCCGCCACCGCAACACCGCCAGGCCCGGCAAGGCCGTGATGGCCCAGTCACCAGCCAGGCGATCGTTCTGGGCGCTTCGCGATTCAGCTTGAAGGCGGCGAACCTGCTCCACCATCTGCGCGCAGGCATCGGGCGCTGCGGCAATCACCATGGTGGCAAAGGCGGGCAGCCCGGCAAGCCCTGCGCGTGCGGTGAGGATGGGCGACTGACCTTCAATCGACGCCTGCTCGACAAACACGAGGCGGCCATCGCGCCTGATCTCCATCCGTGACCGGATTTCACCACTCATGAAGCGCAGCCCGCTGGCGGGCCGTCCGAGACACACCAGGTCGGCCGCAACCAGCGTGCCACTGCCAGCCAGTTCGATGCGCGTGCTCCAGTCGGCCACAGCGCCATCGAAGACGATGGTCTCGAGCGGCAGCCATTCGAGACTTGCACCATCGGCCACCGAGAGCCGAACGGACTGGTGCGCAACCGGCTGAGCCGCCTCCGGATTGGCCCGATACCACTTGGCCGCCCCCGGCGATGTAATGAGCGCCCGGGCGCCCTCGTGGGCAACCACAGAGATATCGAGCCGGTCACCGGAGGCAATCCCGCCAGGGGGGTGAACGATCACCTGATGCCAAAGTCCCGGGCCTTCAGGCGTGAAGCCCTTCTGAACACGCAGCGGCCCGCGATGGGAACGGAGCACCGGAATGGTGGCCTCGGCCCGCCGCGCGAATGCAAGATCGAGGCTCGCGTGCCAACCCGCGCCCCCGGGCTGTGCGACCGGGGAGGCCGCGCCACCTGTCTCGTCGTGCCGCCATAGGGGCGCGTTCATCGATTCGCCTTTCATCGAGCGTGCGGCCAGTGACCGGTGGAAATCGTAATACTGTTCGACCAGCATGATTGCCATGTCCCCAATGGAAGCAAACCGACGGATCACCCGTTGCGTCGCAAGCGCCATGCCGGGACGACGCGCACCACCTCGGGGCAAAAACCCCTCGTCGACCGAGGTTTAACCGACTGCCGCACCGCGCTTGGGCGGCGCCCAATCCAAACGCGGTGCGATTTGCGATTGATATGCGTCGTCATGGCTCATCGCCTCACCGACTTCGCTCTCGAGGTTTCGGCCGGCGCAAACCGGAGGGTGACGAGGGGCGCTCTGCTAGAGTTTCGGGTTTTCCGAAAGCGATCAGCGCACCGGGGGGCAACCGTCCCGCCGCGTGACCGCTCTATTTACCAGCCCACCTTCTGGACCCATCGCCCGTGCCCGATCTCAAAGTGCTCGCCTTCGATGTCTTTGGCACCGTCGTTGACTGGTACGGATCGATTTCCCGAGACGCCATGGCGGAACCGGTCGGCCTCCCCGCCGAGCGGGCACAGGCCTTTGCACTTGCCTGGCGCGAGGGCTACCGCCCAGCCATGCAGCGCGTACGCAGCGGCGAACTCGGCTGGACCCGCATCGACGATCTGCACCGCATGATTCTCGACGGCATCCTGCCGCGCTTTGCTCTTGAGCGCCTGACAGAGGCCGAGCGCTACGCGCTCAACCTCGCCTGGCATCGGCTCGATCCCTGGCCCGACGCCCCCGCAGGTCTGCTTGCGCTTCGGAGCCGTTTCCAGGTCTGCACGCTTTCAAACGGCAATCTGAGTCTGCTCGCCGATCTGGCGCGCCATGGCGACCTGCGCTGGGATCTTATTCTGTCGGCGGAAGTGTTCCGTCACTACAAGCCCGATCCGCAGACCTATCGGGGCGTGGCCGACGTCTTTGGGCTTCTTCCCTCGCAGGTCATGCTGGTCGCCGCGCACAAAGACGATCTTCGAGCCGCCGCCGCCTGCGGATTGCGCACCGCCTACATTGAGCGACCGCTTGAGTTCGGCGCCGACGGCGTGGCCCGCGGCGTGAAAGACCTGTCACGCTCGCCCGATATCGATTATCACGCCACGGATTTCCTCGACCTCGCAAGACAGCTGGAGTGCTCGCCTTGATTCATGCCCCGTTCAACTGGCATCACCACTACCCGGCCCCTCGCACGCCGCAGTTCGCGCGCAACGTCGTTGCGACGTCGCAGTCGCTTGCGGCGCAAGCGGGCCTTCGGATGCTGATGCGTGGCGGCAATGCGGTCGACGCGGTGATCGCCGCCGCCGCGGCCATCACCATCGCCGAGCCGGTCTCCAACGGATTGGGTAGCGACGCGTTCGCCATCATCTGGGACGGCCAGTCGCTGCACGGGCTCAACGCGTCGGGTACCGCTCCTGCTGCCTGGGATCGCGCCTGGTTCGAGCGCCATCATGGCGGCGCGATCCCGATGCGCGGCTGGGGCTCGGTCACGGTGCCGGGCGCGGTCGGCGCCTGGGGCGCGCTCCATGAGAAATTCGGATCGCTTCCATTTGCCGACCTGCTCGCCCCCGCCATCGATATCGCACGCCGCGGCTACAACGTCACCCCGGTGGTGCAGCGCAAGTGGGCCGCGCAGATCGACAAGCTCCGCTCGCAGCCCGGCTTCGAGCAAGCCTTCATGCCGCACGGTCGGGCACCTGCCATCGGCGAGCGCTTCGTGTTCGAAGACGCCGCCCGAACGCTCGAACGCATCGCCGCCACCGGCGGCCGTGATTTCTATGAAGGCGAGACCGCCCAGGCCATCGCCCGCCATGCGCGCGAGCACGGCGGCGGCATCACGCTCGCCGATCTGCGTGACTGGCGTCCCGATTGGGTCGGCACGTTGTCTCGCAACTATCACGGCTACGCGCTCCATGAGATTCCCCCCAACGGTCAGGGCATTGCCGCGTTGATGGCACTCGGCATCCTGTCGCACTTCGATCTCAAGTCGCTGCCGGTTGATTCCGCCGACAGCCGCCATTTGCAGATCGAAGCGATGAAGGCCGCCTTCAGCGAGGTCTATCGCCATGTGGCCGATGCCCGAGCCATGACCCGGGTCACGCCCGCTGACCTGCTCGATGACGGCCGGCTTGCCGCGCTCGCTTCGCGCATTCGCACCGACCGCGCCACCGACTTCGAACACGCGCTGCCGCCCGCGGGCGGCACCATCTACCTCACCGCGGCCGACGAGCGCGGCATGATGGTGTCGTTCATTCAATCCAACTACATGGGCTTTGGGTCTGGCGTGGTCGTGCCCGGGGTGGGCGTATCGCTGCAAAACCGCGGCTACGGCTTCACGCTCGACCCCTCACACCCCAACTGCGTCGAGCCGGGCAAACGCCCCTTCCACACCATCATCCCCGCCTTCCTCATGCGCGACGGCCGGCCCCAGATGAGCTTTGGTGTCATGGGTGGCAACATGCAGCCGCAGGGCCATCTGCAGACGCTGGTCCGCATGGTCGACTACGGCCAGCACCCGCAGGCCGCCTGCGATGCGCCGCGCTGGAAGGTCAATCGCGGACTCGCGGTCGATGTGGAAGACAGCATGGAACCGGCGGTGGTCGAATCGCTTGCCGCGCGCGGCCATGCCATTTCCCGAATCGATGACCCCTATATGGATTTTGGCGCGGGCCAGTTCATCTGGAAACTGAGCGACAACCCTGAAGACGGCTACGTTGCCGCAAGTGACAGCCGGCGTGACGGCGCAGCCGTCGGATTCTGAGGAGCACTGACGCATGAACACCAAAACCTACGATCCGGTTCCAGCAAGGAAGGTCGCATTCATCGGCCTGGGCGTGATGGGCTATCCGATGGCGGGTCATCTGAAGCGCGCTGGCCATTCGGTCACGGTTTACAACCGTACTGCCGCCAAGGCCGACCAGTGGGCCGCGGAATATGGCGGCACCACAGCGCCCACGCCGCGGCAGGCGGCGCACGATGCCGAGATCGTGTTCGCCTGCGTGGGCAATGACGACGACCTGCGTTCGGTGGTGCTCGGTGAACACGGCGCATTCGCCGGGATGAAGCAGGGCGCCATCTTTGTCGATCACACCACGGCCTCGGCGCTGGTCGCGCGCGAACTCCACGCGCAAGCCCATGCACGCGGCTTCGACTTTGTCGACGCGCCGGTATCCGGTGGCCAGGCGGGTGCGGTCAACGGTCTCCTCACCGTCATGTGCGGTGGCGATCAGTCCGCCTTCGACGCAGTCCGCCCGACCGGCATGGCGTTTGCGCGCGCCTTCACCCGCATCGGCGACAGCGGTGCCGGCCAGCTCGCCAAAATGGTCAACCAGATCTGCATCGCGGGCCTGGTCCAGGGTCTGTCTGAAGGCGTCGCCTTCGGCATGAAGGCCGGGCTCGACATGAAGCTCGTGCTCGAGGTGATCGGCAAGGGCGCGGCGCAGTCCTGGCAGATGGACAACCGCGGCGGCACGATGGTCGACAACAAATTCGAGTTTGGCTTCGCGGTTGACTGGATGCGCAAGGACCTTGGCCTGTGCATCGATGAGTCGCGGCGCAACGGCGCGGCGCTGCCGGTCACGGCCCTGGTCGACCAGTTTTACGGCGATGTGCAGCAGATGGGTGGCGGACGATACGATACGTCCAGCCTGATCTGCCGGCTTGACGGTCGGCGTGGCGGCAAGGCCTGACGCGGGTTGGTTCGCCTGCCCTCATGAACCACGCACCCACGCATGCGCCGCCTCGTCCGTTCGTTCGCGCTTTTTGCGGCAGCGCTTGCCACGCTTACGTTCGTCGGAGGCTGCATGAGCCTTTTCAGCGGTCAGCGGCCTGATCATCTGGGTGCAAGCAACGGGCGACTCCAGCCAATCGCGGCGGATCGCCCCAATTCGGTATCAAGCTTTGCCGAGACGCCTTATCACCGCATCGAGCCGCTCGCCGCCGGCCCGGCGCCTGAGCGCAGCTTCGCGCGGCTCGTGACCCTGGTTGCGGCCGAGCCCCGGGTCCGCGTGATCGACCAGCGGCCCGGCTATCTGTATGCCGAATTCCGCAGCCGCTGGCTGGGATTCGTCGACGACGTCGAATTCCTGCTTGATCCCGCTCATGCGATCATCCACGTGCGCTCAGCATCGCGCCTGGGTCATAGCGATCTGGGCGTGAACCGCCGGCGGATCGAACACCTGCGTGCCCGCCTGCAGGCGGGCACTCAACCTGCACCGCCTTCTGCCACCGGCGCATCACGCGCCTCATCCGGAGAATCTTCCATGACCACCCACACCACCGAATCGGGTCTGCAGTACCAGGACGTCGTCGAGGGCAGCGGCGACGAAGCCAAAAGCGGCGCCTATGTCTCTGTGCACTACACCGGCTGGCTCTTTGAAAACGGCGAGGCCGGCCGCAAGTTTGATTCCAGCAAGGACCGTAACGACCCCTTCAGCTTTCCGCTTGGCGCAGGCCATGTGATTCGCGGCTGGGACGAGGGCGTCGCAGGCATGCGAATCGGCGGCACGCGTCGCCTCATCATTCCGCCGCAGTTGGGCTATGGCGCGCGCGGTGCAGGCGGTGTCATTCCCCCCAACGCCACGCTGCTGTTTGAAGTGGAGCTCCTCGGTGTCTGAGAACGCAGACCGCCCGTCGAATTTTCTTCGCGGGCTGATCGAGTCAGACCTGGCGGCAGGTCGTCACGCAGGCCGCCACTGGGCGGGCCGCCCCGGCGTTGCCGCCGAGCACCGCGCAGCCGCGCTCGACCCCGCCCGAATCCGCACCCGCTTTCCTCCTGAGCCCAACGGCTATCTGCATGTCGGGCATGCCAAATCCATCTGCCTGAATTTCGGCCTGGCGCGCGACTATGGCGGCCGATGCCACATGCGCTTTGACGATACCAACCCGGTCAAGGAAGACCAGGAATACGTCGATTCGATCCTCGATGCGGTGCGCTGGCTGGGATTCAACTGGAATGCCGACGGCGAAAACAATCTCTACTACGCAAGCGACTATTTCGACCAGCTGTGGGCATTTGCCGAATGGCTGGTGCAGGCTGGCCACGCCTATGTCGATTCACAGAGCGCCGACGACATGCGCGCCGGCCGCGGCACATTGACCGAGCCGGGTCGCAATTCGCCGTTTCGCGATCGTAGCGCCGACGAGAGCCTGCGGCTCATGCGCGAGATGAGAGAGGGCAAACACCCTGAGGGCAGTCATGTGGTGCGCGCACGCATCGACATGGCCTCGCCCAACATGAACATGCGCGACCCTGCGCTCTACCGGATTCGCTTTGCCGAGCACCACCGCACTGGCGCCAAGTGGTGCGTCTACCCCATGTACGACTATGCGCATCCGATTTCGGACGCGCTCGAGAACATCACACATTCGATCTGTACGCTTGAGTTCGCCGATCACCGGCCGCTCTACGACTGGTTGCTCGAGCGCCTGGCCGAGGGTGGTTTCTTCGACCAGCCGCTGCCGCAGCAGATCGAATTCGCGCGGCTCAACCTCAGCTACGCCATTACCAGCAAGCGCAAGCTCCAGGATCTGGTGCAGCGCGGGCTGGTGACCGGCTGGGACGATCCCCGGATGCCCACCATCGTAGGGCTTCGCCGGCGTGGCTACACCCCTTCATCGCTTCATCTCTTTGCCGAACGAATTGGGGTTGCCAAATCCGACTCCTGGATCGACATGAGCGTGCTCGAACAGGCGCTCCGGGACGATCTGGAGGCAAGCGCCGCCCGCGCGGTGGCTGTGCTCGATCCGCTCAGGCTGGTGATCGAATCCTGGCCGGAAGATCGTGAGGACGACTGCAGCGCACCGGTTCATCCACAGCAACCCGAACGGGGCCGTCGCAGCTTCCCGTTCACGCGCGAGCTCTTCATCGAGCGCGAGGATTTCGCCGAAATACCACCCAAGGGTTTCTTCAGGCTGTTTCCTGGCAACAAGGTACGGCTGCGCTACGGCTACGTCATTGAATGCACCAGCTTTGACAGAGATGCGTCGGGCACCATCACATGCGTGCGAGCCCGTCATTTCGACGATTCAAAATCGGGCACACCGGGTGCCGATCTCTACAAGGTGAAGGGCAATATCCACTGGGTATCGGCGAAGCACGCCCTGCGCGCACGGGTCAGGCTCTACGACCGGCTCTACCGCGAGCCGCAGCCTGATGCGGGCGGCCGTGACCACCTGCAGTCGCTGAACCCGGATTCGCTTCGCACCATTGAAGCCATGCTCGAGCCAACGCTCGCCACTGCCGCGCCCGAAGACCGGTTTCAGTTCGAGCGGCACGGCTATTTTGTGGCCGACCGCACCGACTCGAAACCAGGCGCACCGGTCTTCAACCGGGCGGTGGCGCTCAAAGACTCCTGGGCGAGCGGCGCGCGGGGTTAACGCCGCAACACCGAATCGGCAACGAACGGATTGTGCTGCCGTTCATCGCCGAACGTGGACATGGGTCCATGGCCAGGCACGAAGGCCACATCATTGCCCAGTGGCCAGAGCCTGCCCGTGATCGACTGGATCAGTGTTTCATAGTTGCCGCGAGGAAAATCGGTGCGGCCGATTGAGCCCTGAAACAGCACATCACCCACGATTGCAAGCCGACTGGGCGCGTGAAAAAAGATGACGTGTCCGGGGGTGTGCCCCGGGCAGTGACGCACCTCGAGCGTCTGCTCGCCGAAGGTCACCGTATCACCATCGGCAAGCCAGCGATCAGGCTCGAAGGCTTCGAGCCGCGCAAACCCGAAACGCGCCCCCTGTTCCGGCAACTGATCGATCCAGAAACGGTCATCCGGGTGCGGCCCCTCGAGCGGAACCCGGTGGCTGCGCGCAAATTGGGCAGACTGCCCGCAGTGGTCGATATGGCCGTGGGTGAGGAACACTTTTTCGAGCGTGGCCCCTTCGGAGGCGAGTGCCTGTTCGACGCGGTCGAGGTCACCACCCGGATCAACTGCGGCGGCAAGTCGTGTGCGCTCGCAGATCAGCACCGAACAGTTCTGCTCGAAGGGAGTGACCGGAACGATCAGCAGTTTCAGGGACATGAACAGGGCTCAGTCGCGTGACGCGGTGGGATGGTCGGGCTGCCAGGCATTCTGACGCAGAAGTTCGAACGGCACGATCCGAAGCGCGTTCTCATGGGTGGCCTCAAGCACCACGGGCGGGGCGACCCCGGCCACGCAGGCCTCGAGCCAGCGGCTTGCGCACAAGCACCAGCGGTCACCCGGCTTGAGGCCGGCAAAGCGCCACTGGGGGCGGGGCGTCACCAGATCATTGCCGCGCAACAGGGAGAAATCGAGAAATTCGCGCGTCACGCGCGCGCAGACCGTGTGACTGCCGGCATCTTCCGGCCCGGTCTCACAACATCCGGTTCGCATGAAACCGGTGAGGGGGTCGAACGAGCAGGCCTGTAACGGGCTGCCAAGCACATTCAACGGTCGGTCGGTGGTCACGGCGCTTCCTTCGTTGTTGCACCGGTATTGTCGCATCGAGAATGGGCCCGGTACCAGCCGATTTCCCTTTGTCTTCTGAGCCTGATCGAAGATCGCACCAGTGCTGACTTGAAGTCGCGCCCGCGCTTAGTGAAGGTCGCGCCCGCGCTTATCATGACGGCGCCGTTCCTTTCGCCCCTTGCCATGCGTTCACCCTCGGACCTTCCTGACCTGCTCGGCGCGCCACCACCGCGCCGGGGTGAGCCCGCCCCCTGCGCGGTCCGATTGACCCGGCCGCCAGTGCTGGCGCCCTTTGACGCCCGCCTGTTTCTCGGCACCTCCTCCTGGTCATTCCCTGGGTGGGAGGGGCTGATCTACGAGCAGGCGCTGCCCGAGTCGAAGCTCTCACGCCAGGGGCTGACCGCCTACTCGCAACATCCGCTGCTGAACGCGGTGGGAATCGACCGCGGCTTTTACTCGCCGATGAGCCGCGCCCAGTTCGAGCAATACGCGTCGCAGGTACCCGCTTCGTTCCGATTCCTCGTGAAGGCGCCGCAACTCATCACCGACGCCACCATTCGCGACGAATCGGGCCGGCCGGGCGCCCTCAACCCTCACCACCTCGATGCCGCTGCCGCGATCACCCATTTTGTCGAGCCCTGCCTCGAGGGTCTGGGCGGAAAGGCGGGCGTGCTGGTGTTCCAGGTCTCACCCCTGCCGCGGGGCTGGCTCGCCGACACCCCTGGCTGGATCGCACGGCTGGGCGCTTTTCTGTCGCAACTCCCGACGGGCCCTTGTTATGCGGTCGAGTTGCGCGATCCGGCGCTGGTCACGCCGCGGTTGATGCGAACCCTCGCCGACACCGGGGTTCAATACTGCGTGAGCCTGCACGACCGGATGCCGCCCATCGACCGGCAGCTACGCGCACTCGACGCGCTCGATGCCATGGCGCCTGGCCCCCTGATCGTGCGCTGGAACCTGCATCAGGGACTTCGCTACAACGCAGCGCGCGAGCAGTACGCACCGTTCAACCGGCTGATCGATGAAGATCTGCCCACGCGCAGCCTCCTTGCCGCCCGGGCAGCTGCCACCCTTCGTGCTGGACGCACGGTCACCGTGATTGCCAACAACAAGGCCGAGGGCAGCGCACCGCTCACGCTCAACCGGCTGGCGCAGGCGATCGCACAAGCAACGGCCGCGCAGACGTGATCAGCTTCGCGCAAAGCGCGAGCCGAAGCTTTTCCGGTATTTGGCCACCTTGGGTGCCACCACCATCCTGCAATAGCCCTGCCAGGGATTACGCTCGAAATAACGCTGGTGATAGGCCTCGGCCGGGAAGTAGTTCGAAAGCGGCGTGACTTCCGTGACGATGGGGGCATCAAACACGCGGTCGCGTGTGAGTGTGTCGATCACGGCCTGCGCGTCGGCTGGCTGGCCTTCATCCGTCGTGAAAATCGCCGACCGGTATTGCGGCCCCACATCATTGCCCTGCTGGTTGAGCGTGGTCGGGTCGTGAATCACAAAGAAGATTTCCAGCAGCTCGCGAAAGCTGATCTGGGCATCGTCGAATTCGATTCGAATGACTTCGGCATGACCGGTGTTGCCGTCGCAGATCTGCTCATAGGTCGGCGACTGAACATGGCCTCCACAGTAGCCCGACTCGACCGCCATGACGCCCTTCACCTCGAGGAAAACC
>CAMBZS010000129.1 GCA_945872335.1 Bordetella parapertussis
GCCTCATCGGCCGGTGCATCGAGCACATCGGCGATCAGCTGACCCACCCGGCGGGCCTCGTCGACGCCAAAGCCGCGGGTAGTCATGGCGGGCGACCCCAGCCGAATCCCGCTCGTTACCATGGGCTTTTCCGGGTCGTTGGGGATCGCGTTCTTGTTACAGGTGATGTGCGCAAGGCCCAGCACCCGCTCGGCCTCTTTGCCGGTGATGCGCTTGGCCCGCAGGTCAACCAGCATCACATGCGACTCGGTACGACCCGACACGATGCGAAGCCCGCGCTCGATCAACGACTGCGCAAGCGCCGACGCGTTGGCGAGCACCTGCTGCTGATACACCCGAAACCCCGGCTCGAGCGCCTCGCGAAATGCCACTGCCTTGGCCGCGATGACATGCATGAGCGGGCCACCCTGCAGACCCGGGAATACAGCGGAATTGATGGCTTTCTCATGCTCGGATTTCATGAGAATGAAGCCGCCGCGCGGCCCTCGCAGACTCTTGTGCGTCGTAGAGGTGACGATGTCGGCGTATGGCACCGGGTTGGGATAAACGCCACCGGCGACCAGGCCGGAATAGTGCGCCATGTCCACCATGAAGAGTGCGCCGATCTCGCGCGCCACCTCGGCAAAACGGGCCCAGTCGATACGCAGGCTGTAGGCCGAGGCGCCGGCAATGATGAGCTTGGGGCGGGCCTCGCGGGCCTTTCGCGCCATGGCGTCGTAGTCGATGACCTCGCTCGCATCGAGGCCATAAGACACCACGTTGAACCATTTGCCCGACATGTTGAGTGGCATGCCGTGGGTGAGATGCCCGCCCTCGGCGAGGCTCATGCCCATGATGGTGTCGCCGGGCTTGAGAAAGGCGAGAAACACGGCCTGATTGGCCTGCGCGCCAGAATGCGGCTGCACGTTGGCGGCATCGGCGCCATAAAGGCTGCGCAACCGGTCGATGGCGAGTTGCTCGGCCACGTCGACATACTCGCAGCCACCGTAGTAGCGACGACCGGGATAGCCTTCCGCGTATTTGTTGGTGAGCTGGCTGCCCTGCGCCGCCATCACGGCAGGGCTGGCGTAATTCTCAGAGGCAATCAGCTCGATGTGCGCTTCCTGTCGCTGATTTTCCTGGCGGATGGCATTCCAGAGCTCGGGATCGACGCGGTCGATCCCGACAGAGCGGTCAAACACGGCAGACTCCTGCGCGAAAGGCGCGTTAAACAGTCATTTTAGCGAGGTGCGACACATCGCCCCAGCCGAGCACGCTGAAATGCTCGCCGTTCCAGCCGATCCGGTTGATCGAAGCGTTGTTCAGCTCGAACCGCCGGGGTGCGTCTGGGGCCAGCCCCGAGGCAATGCGGAAGATTGAATCGAGCACGCCGCCGTGAGTGACCGCCACCACAGTCTGCCCCGCGTGGCGGGTCGCCAGCCGGTGCATCTGCTCGACCACGCGGGCGCGCAGCGCCACCAGCGACTCGCCCCCACCCGGCAGTTCGTAGTCGGGCACGCGGTCGCGCCAGCGCTGATAGGCCTCGGGATGGTCGCGAAGCAACTCGTCGTGGGTCTGCCCCTCGAACGCGCCGTAGCTGCGCTCGCGCAGTTCGGGCTCGATGACCAGCGGCAAACCCAGCACCTCGGCAATCGGGCGGGCGGTTTCGCGGGCCCGGCCAAGGTGGCTGGAATACACCGCCGCGAGCGGCTGGCCCCGAAGCCGGATAGCGGTGCGTCGCGCCTGCTCAAGACCATCGGAATTGAGCGCGATATCGATGCAGCCCTGGAAACGCCGCGCCCGGTTCCAGTCGGTCTCGCCGTGGCGGATGAAGATCAGTTCGGTCACGTTCATGTCGGAAGCTCCGCCTTCGGCCCCTGCCGTAGCCACAGGGTGACCGGCCCGTCGTTGATCAGCGACACTTTCATGTCGGCGCCAAACACGCCCGTGCCCACGGGCGCATGCGCCTGCCGGGCCAGGGTCACGAACTGCTCATAAAGGCGTCGCCCCTCATCGGGTGGCGCGGCACCGGTAAAACTCGGACGGGTGCCCGAGCGCGTGTCGGCGGCGAGCGTGAACTGAGGAACGATCAGCAGCCCCCCGGAAACATCCACCACGCTCCGGTTCATCCGCCCCGCCTCATCGGAAAAGCAGCGCAATTTCAGGAGCCGGGCGAGCAGGCGCTCGCAAAGGCTGTCGTCATCGCCCCGTTCGGCACAAAAGAGCACCAGCAGCCCGGCTCCGATCTCGCCCGTGATCCGGCTGTCGACCCGGACGGCGGCCTCGGAAACGCGTTGCACCAATGCAAGCACGGCTGGCCTTTCGCGACATCGCCCGGCGGAATATTCCGCTCAGGCGCCGAGGGTGACGCGGGCGAAGCGCCGCTTGCCCACCTGCACAACATAGGTGCCCGCGGGGAGCTTGAGCGCCCGATCCTCGACGCGTTCGCCGTCGACCTTCACGCCGCCCTGTTCGATATTGCGAATGGCCTCCGAACTCGAGCCCACCAGACCGGCCTGCTTCAGGAGCGCCGAGACGGCCAGCGGCGCCCCGCCAAGCGACACCTCGGCAATGTCGTCGGGAATGGCCCCCGCACGGAACCGCGCCTCAAAGTCCGCCAGCGCCTGCTGGGCCGCCGATGCCGAATGGAAGCGGGTGACGATTTCCTGGCCCAGCATCACCTTGGCGTCGCGCGGGTTACGACCCGCTTCGCATTCAGCCTTCAGTTGGGCGATTTCATCAAGGCTGCGAAACGACAGCAGTTCGAAATACCGCCACATCAGCGCGTCCGAAATCGACATGAGCTTGCCGAACATCTCGCCCGGTTGCTCACTGATGCCAACATAGTTGCCCTTGGATTTCGACATCTTGTCGACGCCATCCAGCCCCTCGAGGAGCGGCATGGTGAGAATGCACTGCGGCTCCTGTCCCATTTCGCGCTGCAACTCGCGCCCCACCAGCAGGTTGAATTTCTGGTCGGTGCCGCCAAGCTCAATATCGGCGCGCAACGCCACCGAGTCATAGCCCTGCATGAGCGGATACAAAAATTCGTGCACCGAAATGGGCACCCCACCCTTGAACCGGCGCGAAAAATCGTCGCGTTCCATCATGCGGGCGACGGTGTAACGCGAGGCAAGCTGGATCATGCCGCGCGCGCCCAGCGGATCACACCACTCGGAGTTGTAGCGGATCTCGGTACGCTCGCGATCCAGCACCAGGCTCGCCTGATTAAAGTAGGTGCGCGCGTTGTCTTCGATCTGTTCGCGGGTAAGCGGCGGGCGCGTGCTGTTGCGACCAGACGGGTCACCGATCATGGCGGTGAAATCACCGATCAGAAAAATGACGGTGTGCCCGAGATCCTGCAGCTGCCTCATCTTGTTAAGCACCACTGTGTGGCCCAGATGCAGATCGGGCGCCGTGGGGTCAAGACCCAGCTTGATCCGCAGCGGCTGGCCGCTTGACTCGCTTTTGGCGAGCTTGGCCCGCCACTCGGCTGCGACCAGCAGTTCCTCGCAACCGCGAAGCGACACGGCCAGCGCCTCGCGGACGCGGTCGCTGACAGCTTCGGGCTCGGCGGGGGCATCGGCTGCGGGCCTCGTCGCGCCTTCAGATCGATTCATGAGAGTCCTGGAACGATGATCAGGTGAGAATTTCACGAAAACCAGAGTTTTCCGGTAGACTCCGCCCCCTGGTTTGTCGAACGGGCCATCCGCAGGAAATCTTTCCCCGCGAATTCCGTCGGCAGCCCGCAAGTTTATCCGAGTGTTCGCACCCGCCGAGTCCCGCCCTACAGGGAAGGCCGTGTAAACGTTCCGCCAACCGCAGTGCTCTGGTTTCGCAAAGTCTCGTCCATGTCGATTGCGCCGATTTCCGCTGACGCTTCGGCTGTGCCGTCCTCCGGGCCGCACGCTGTATGGTCATGGGTCGACACATCCGATGCGCTTGAATCGGCGCTGGCGGCCTGCGGAGCCCAGGCGCAACTCGCGGCCGAGCTCCATCATGCGGCGTGCCTTTGCCTGGCCGGCGTAGCGACCATGGCCGACGACCTCGCTCTGTCTCTGCCCGACCCCGCCGACACCCTGTCACAGGGTCACGACGCGCTCCTGGCAACCGACCCTGATGGGGTTTTCGTCTCCGACTTCTCAATCAAGCTCGGCCCCGCCGAGGTCGCGATCGAAGCCACGATTACCGCCGAAGCGGTCCTGTCTGCACTCGACATCGCCGCAGCCCAGCAGCATGTTCATTTCAGCGGCTCCAGCTCATCCGGTCTCACGCTCTCTGCGGACCAGCCCGATGACGACGCCGACGACGACATCCCGACCTTGCCCCGCCTCACCTTGCGCCGCTTCGCGCTCGCCATGGGCACCGTTCTGGGGTTGGGTGCCGTCACTGCGGTGGCCATTGCACCGGCCACCGACCTCCCGCCGCCATCCATCAGGATGGTCGTCGAACAGGTTTCACTGGCAGCGCCGTCGTCGGTAGCCGATGACCCGGCGCTTCCTCTGCCCCGGGTCAGCCAGTCGGAAGTGGTCAACCGCGGCGAAACCGCCTCCAGCCTGCTGTCTCGGCTGGGTGCAAACGACCCCGAGCTCATCAAATTCATCGGCTCAGACCGCGTAGGCAAGCGCCTGCTGCAGCTTCAGCCCGGCCGCACGGTCACCGCTGAAATCGACGATGTCGGTGTGGTGCACCGCCTTCAGTACCGGCACGGCAACATCGAGATCGACGGTCGTCCGCCCATGCGGGTCACCATTGTTCGCGAGGGCGGCCGTCTGGTCGCCACCGAGCAGACCGTCGCGGTCGACCGTGGCATAGAAGCCCGGGCCGCCGAGATCCACAGCACGCTCTTTGCCGCCACCGACGCGGCGGGCATCCCCGATTCCGTCGCCACGCGCGCGGCCGACATCCTTAGCAACAGCATCGATCTGCGCAAAGATCTGCGCCGTGGTGCGCGGCTTCGCGTGGTCTACGAGACCCTGCGAGAGGCTGACAGTCTCGATCTGCCTGTGCCGGGTCGGGTGCTGGCCATCGAGATCGAAAGTGGCAACATTCGACACGAGGCAGTCTGGTTCGAGCACGACGACGGTCGGAGCGCTTACTACAACTTCGCGGGGCAAAGCCTCGTCCGGTCGTTCCTGCGCGAACCCATTCAGTACACGCGAATCACCTCAGGCTTCAGCGGTGCGCGTCTTCACCCCCTGTTCCAGGATGTTCGCGCCCACACGGGCACCGACTTCGCCGCACCGGTGGGCACACGGGTCCGAAGCGTCGCCGATGGCGTTGTTGATTTCGCCGGCTACAACGGTGGTTACGGGCGTACGGTCATTGTGTCGCATCCGGGCAAAATCACCACGCTTTACGCCCACCTCAATGCTTTTGGCGATGGTGTCACCAAGGGTGCGCGCGTCACCCAGGGCCAGGTCATCGGCACCGTGGGCATGACAGGCTGGACCACCGGCCCGCACCTGCACTATGAGTTCCGCGTGGGTGGCCGGCATGTCGACCCCATGCGCGCTGCGTTGCCCGAGGGCCGCAAGCTCTCCATGAGCGAGCGCCTGCGGTTCACCCCGCTCGCCGACACCTACCGCGAGCACATGGCCCAGATCGGTTCGGCCAGCATCACCGCTCAGGCCAAGTTCGAGTAGCCCTCGCGTCTGGCCCTGTAACCCGGCCCAGCATCTCCGTTCCCGCATGTCCGCTCCCGATAGTCGGCTGTTCATCGGCCTGATGTCGGGCACCAGCGTCGATGCCGTCGATGCTGCGCTCGTGAGGCTTTACGCCTCAACCCAACGCCTCGAGACGCTGTCGTGCATTTCTGTGCCCTTCTCGAATGCGCTGCGGCAGTCTATTCAGACGTTGCAGGCCCCGTCCCCAGGCGAACTCGAGCTTGCCGCCAGGGTGGCGCTCGAACTCGCTCACCTTTACGCCGAGGGCGCGCGGCAAGCCATCGATCGCGCAGGCTTCACGGCCCGCGATATCACCGCGATCGGCGCCCACGGGCAGACGGTTCGCCACCGCCCCGGCGAGGGCTTTACGCTTCAGTTGCTGAACGCCGCGCAGCTTGCTGAAACCACCGGCATTCCGGTGGTCTATGACCTGCGCCCCGCAGACGTCGCAGCGGGCGGACAGGGCGCGCCCCTGGTCCCCGCTTTTCACGCCCATGTCTTCGCCGATAAAGCCGAATGCCGTGCCGTCGTGAACATTGGCGGCATTGCCAACATCAGCGTGCTGCCGGCTGCCATCCCCGACGGCACCTCGCAGGTTCTTGGTCATGACACGGGCCCGGGCAACACCCTGCTCGATCAATGGCATGAACGCCACGAAGGCGCACGTTTCGATTCGAGCGGTGCATGGGCCGCGGGCGGCACCGCCGACCCGAGGCTGCTCGCTGCGATGCTGGCTGATGAATATTTCCACCAACCGCCGCCCAAGAGCACCGGCCGCGATGACTTCAATCTTGAATGGGTGGAGCGCTACCTTCGAGCGCACGCGGTGGCCCATGGCGGCCAACCGCTGTCGCCTCGCGACGTGCAGGCCACGCTCTCTGAGCTGACCGCCACCACGATTGCATCGGCTTGCGCGCAAGCCGACCCGGTGCAGGTGTTTCTGTGCGGTGGCGGGGTCTACAACGCCGATCTGATTCGGCGGATCACCACCCTGACCGCCCAGCGGCTGCCCGGATGCCGGGTGGCGAGCACCGAAGCAGCCGGTATAGACCCAATGGCCGTGGAGGCCGCGGCATTTGCCTGGCTGGCTGCTCGGCGGGTGGATGCCCTCCCGGGGAATCTACCCGCCGTCACCGGCGCATCGGGCAGCCGGGTGCTGGGATCGGTGGCCGACCCGTGGGGCCAGCTCAGAGCCTGATTCAGCCCTGATTAAACCGAGAACGACGAACCACACCCGCAGGTGGTGGTGGCATTCGGGTTCTTGATGACGAACTGCGAGCCCTCGAGATCGTCTTTGTAGTCGATTTCGGCGCCCACCAGATACTGATAGCTCATGGCGTCGATCAGGAGGTGTACACCGTTTTTTTCCATCACGGTATCGTCGTCGTTGGTTTCTTCGTCAAACGTGAAACCATACTGAAAGCCCGAGCACCCGCCGCCCTGGACGAACACGCGGAGCTTGAGGGACGGATTACCCTCTTCGTCGATGAGCTGCTTGACCTTGCTGGCCGCGCTTTCGGTGAAGACGAGCGGCGCTGGCATTTCGGCAATAGCGTTCATGGTTTTTCTCCCTTGAAACAATCAACAAGTGTAGCTCAGGGCAGCACGGGAATCTGCGTCAATCCCATTTCTTCGGGCAGGCCAAACATCAGGTTCATGACCTGCACCGCCTGGCCGGAGGCACCCTTCACGAGATTGTCCTCCACCACAAGCACCATCAGCAGGTCACTCTCGGGCGGGCGATGCACTGCGATACGGGCCATGTTCGATGCACGCACGGAGCGGGTGTCGGGCGTAGACCCTGCAGGCATCACATCCACGAACGGCTCCCCGGCAAAGTACGCCTCATAGACCGCCTGCAGATCCGCTGCATGGCCGGCCGGCGTGAGCCGCGCGTAAAGGGTTGAGTGGATGCCCCGGATCATCGGCACCAGATGCGGCGTGAACACGAGGTTGACCGGCTGCCCTGCAATGGCTGAGAGGCCCTGCCGGATCTCAGGCCAATGACGATGACCACTCACTCCGTAGGCCTTGAAATTGTCTGAAGCCTCGGCAAGAAGTGTGTGCACCTCGGCCTTCCGCCCTGCGCCCGACACCCCCGATTTGCAGTCCGCGATGATGCCGGTGGGTTCGATCAGTGGTGTCCCGGTCGACTTTGCAGCCGCCAGCACCGGCAGCAGCCCCAGTTGAACCGATGTGGGATAGCACCCCGGCATGCCAACGACGCGCGCCTTGCGGATGGCCTCGCGGTTCACCTCGGGCAGGCCATAGACCGACTCGGCAAGAATGTCGGGACAGCTGTGCGGCATCTTGTACCAGCGCTCGAACTCGGCTGTGTCCTTCAGCCGAAAGTCAGCCGCGATATCAATCACCCGCACACCCGCCGCGAGCAGCTCAGGCGCCTGAGCCATGGCCACGCCGTGCGGCGTGGCAAAGAACACCACATCGCAACCAGTAAGCGGCGCCTTGGCCGGCTCGCTGAATGCAAGGGATACCCTGCCCCGCAGCGACGGAAACATGTCGGCCACTGGCATGCCGTCTTCTTTCCTGGAGGTGATGGCATGCAGCGCCACCTGGGGGTGCTGGGCAAGCAGTCGGAGCAGTTCCACCCCGGTGTAGCCCGTGCCGCCAACGATACCGACCTTGATCATGTTCGACTCTCCCGGGATTCAGGTGGCACAGCCCATGTTCTCCGCATGGTGCAATACGCGAAAAAAAGCCGCCAAGCAGGCGGCCTTGTACGGCAGGTTGCGCGAAGGGCGCGAGGCGCCCCAGCCGCGATCAACGCTTCGAGAACTGCTTCCGACGCCGTGCCTTGTGCAGACCGACTTTCTTGCGCTCGACCTCTCGCGCGTCACGCGTGACCAACCCGGCCGCCGACAACGCAGGCTTCAGCGTTGCATCGTAATCGATGAGAGCACGGGTGATGCCATGACGAACCGCCCCGGCCTGACCGGTTTCACCGCCACCATGGACGTTGATCTTGACGTCAAACACGCCGAGGTTGTTGGTAAGTTCGAGCGCCTGCCGGGCCACCATGCGGCCGGTTTCACGAGCGAAGTATTGGTCGAGCGGGCGGCCATTGACCACAACCTTACCCGTGCCCCGCTTGAGGAATACGCGAGCAACGGAGGTTTTGCGACGCCCAGTGCCGTAGTAGTAATCACCGATCATGGTCAGATCTCCAGGGCCTTCGGTTGCTGGGCCGTATGCGGATGGGTGCCCTCCGCGTAGACCTTCATTTTCTTGATCATGGCGTAGCCGAGCGGGCCCTTGGGCAGCATGCCCTTGACCGCTTTCTCGAGTGCACGCCCGGGGAACCGGCTTTGCATTTTGCCGAACGAGGTCTCGCTGATGCCGCCGGGATAACCGCTGTGGCGGAAATAGCGCTTGCCCTCAGCTTTGTTGCCCGTGACGCGGATGTGAGCCGCATTCACCACCACAATGAAATCGCCGGTATCGACATGCGGGGTGAATTCGGGTTTGTGCTTGCCCCGAAGACGGTGAGCGATTTCGGCGGCCAATCGGCCAAGCACCTTGTCGGTGGCATCAACAACAAACCAGTCGCGCTTGACTTCGTGCGGCTTGGCGGAAAAAGTCTTCATGTGTCTGCTCTGGCAGGGTTTGTCCGCGATTTTTATCCGCGCTTGGGTGTTTACTACCCGAAACCAGCGACCGGCGGCTGCGTTTCGGTCCGAGCACAACTTTCGGTCCGAGCACAACAAACCTGAACGCAAAGCGAAGGGATCTCGCGGAAAGCCTTCTATGCTATCAGGACCCGCCGGTGCAAGTCAAAACGAAACCCGAAAGTATCGGCGTGGGACTGGTTGCGCGCGATCTCGACCGCGCGACGCGGGCGAGTCTGAACTGCGCTGCGGCCTTCGACGGGCAAAAAAAACCCGACCCTTTGAGGGGGCCGGGTTGAATCCACCTTTTGGAGGAGGGTGGAGGAGACACTGAGAGGCTGCGCGTGCAACCAACAACCCGGATATTACGGAAATCTGTTGTGCAACGCAAGAGCGTCATTTGTCGCGTTGGTGAAATTCGACACGCCTTCCCCATTAATGTGGCGCCACACCAACAAATCATCGCAAATAATTGATTTTAATCAAATCTAAATCCCCTGAGAGCAGCAGGAACCACCGAGACCCCGAAGCCGAAGACCCCGTATTTCAATTAGCCAAGCCCGAGTCGGAAATGGGGATTGCGCAGTGCAGCATCGGCAAAAGGACTGGCTGGCAGATAATGGCGGCAGTCAATATGTGGCGCGCAACCACGCCGCGCCGTCTCCCTTCAAGCCCTGGAGCACACACCATGAAAGCAAACGTCAGTTGGACCGGCCCCGGCGGGATGACCTTTGTCGCCGAAACCGGGAGCGGTCATGCGGTTCTGATGGATGGCGCGGTCGAAGGTGGCGGACGCAACCTGGCGCCACGCCCCATGGAGATGGTGCTGCTCGGCACCGGCGGCTGCACCGCCTACGACGTGGTGGTGATTCTCACAAAGAGCGGCTTGGACGTCCGCGGTTGCGAAGTGCGGCTGGAGGCCGCACGCGCCGAGACCGACCCCAAGGTTTTCACGCGAATCCAATTCCATTTCGTTGTTCGGGGCCGCGGCTTGAAGCCGCACATCGTGGAGCGCGCCATCAAGCTGTCCCACGACAAATATTGCTCTGCCTCGGCCATGCTTGCCCACACCGCCGAAATCAGCACCAGCTGGGAAGTCGTTGAAGACTGAGGGTTGAGGGCGGAACCCGCCCGCGTCCCATTCAGATCCGGTGCGCCACCGTGGTCATCACCCGGGCGGCTGCGCGCATCCCCCGCTGAACCACCGCCGGCAGCTCCGCTCCACCCATTTCATGTGCGCGCCGCGCATGCGCGGTTTCATCGCGCTGCATGGCCTCGATGATGTGGCGGGAACGCTGATCGGCAGCCGGCAGCCGGTTGAGGTGCGAGCCCAGATGCGCCTCCACCTGGCGTTCGGTCTCGGCCATGAAACCCAGGCTCCAGCGGTCGCCCACACGCCCCGCCACCAGTCCCATGGCAAGCGACCCAGCGAACCATGCGGGATTCAGGAGCGAGGGCGACGCGCCGAGCTCATCCAGCCGCGAGCGCGTCCAGGCAAGATGATCAGCCTCCTCACGCGCAGCCCCCAGGAAGTATTCACGCAATGCCGGGTCGGACGTGCTCGCCGCCTGCCCTTCGTAAAGTGCCTGCGCGCAGATCTCACCGACATGGTTCACCCGCATCA
>CAMBZS010000130.1 GCA_945872335.1 Bordetella parapertussis
AGTCCACCGTGAGTGCGCCAACCTGGAAGGTCTTTGCGGCACCCGTATTCAGCAAATTGGAGACCACCCCACTGACCCGAATCGCGCCAATGGCTGCGCGCTTGTCGATGCGCGTGGCCCGAACCACCCACTGCCCACCGCTCAGCACCGGACTGCCGTGCACCTCGGCAAAATCGCCCGCCTGCACATCGGTGAGACTGCTGTACCGACTGGCCGGATCCGTGCCATCGCCACCAAATTGCGTGAGCGACCCCAGGGCGGCGTCGACGTTGATCAACACCGCCTGCCCAGCCACCTGAAGCGCACCCGCCGCGGCGTCAACCGACACAACCTGCCCGATCACGGCCGCGTCAACCACCAGCTTCGAGACCTTGCCCGTGCCGTCGTGCGTGGCGCACAGACGCTGACCGATCTGCAGCGCCACGGGCCGGGTGGAACCATCAGCCTGCTCCGTGACCGCGCCGGTCTCGCTGTCGTCGAGCCGGACGCCATCGACATAAACCGATCCGAATCCGGTGACGACACCGCTCGCGACCTGCAGGGTCGCTGCCTGGAGCGGGCTCCCTGACGAGGTCAAGGGGGCGTTCGCGGCGCTGCCGCCAGAGCCGCCGCCGCAACCAGCCATCGCAAGGGGGAGTGCAGCCATGGCTACGATAAGAATCTGTCTTGTACGAGGCACAGCTACCTCCGTGGGTGGGATGCTGATGAATGTTTCATTGCGGATAAGCGAACCAACGAAAATGATTGTACATGGGATTTTTTCCCATTTCAATCTGATTCATTGAATCGTCCAGAATGACCACGAGCCACTCATCCAGGAAGCCAGCCATGATCGATCGAATTGACCATCTTGTTCTCACCACGTCGCATGCCGAGGCCTGTATCGATTTTTATGTTCGGGTCCTGGGCATGACGCTGGAGCGCTTTCGTGGCGGCACACCACCGGTGGAGCGAATGGCTTTCCGCTTCGGTCGACAGAAAATCAACCTGCATGTGAAGGGCGCCGAATTCGAACCCAGGTCGCATCTGCCCGTTCCGGGATCGGTCGATGTCTGCCTGATCGCCGACCGCCCGCTTGAGCGCGTGATCGAACATCTGAAAGCGGTGCAGTGGCCCATCATCGAAGGGCCTGTGCAACGAACAGGCGCGACTGGCCCGATTCGGTCGGTCTACCTGCGCGACCCCGACCTCAACCTGATCGAGATCAGCGAGTATCTGTAGCCGGGCACGCTCAATCAGGCAGCACGCGCCTCACAGCTCCACCAAATCCGCCACCTCTGGATGGCGCCTCGTCCAAGCCCGGACGTAAGAGCAGCTGGGACGCACCTTCAGCGCCTGACGACGCGCGTGCTCGAACACGGCCGCAACCAGTTTCGAGGCGAGACCCCGCCCTTCCAGGGCAGGCGGCACTTCGGTGTGATGAACATTCATCACGGCGCCATCCAGACGGTAGTCGGCTCGGCACAGCCAGCCCTCCACCCTCAGTTCGAACCGGCCTGCCTGGGCATTGTGTGTGACCTCATCAACCATGATTCCTGGCCTCCCCCGCCTTGAACCTGCCTCCGTGGATGCGAACCTCCATGGTCGTCAACCCACCAGCAGCGCCACTGCATGCGCGGAGATTCCCTCGCTGCGCCCCTCGAAACCAAGGCGCTCGGTGGTGCGCGCCTTCACGTTGACCTGCCCGACCTCGATACCGATCGCCCTGGCCAGGCGCGCATTCATTTCATCAATGTGCGGGGCCATTCTGGGCGCTTGCGCAACAATAGTGGCATCCACGTTTCCGACCGAATAGCCCGCCTCCCTCACCCGCCGAACCGCCTCTGCGAGCAGGACCAGGCTGTCGGCACCCGCGAAGCGAGCATCGGTATCCGGAAAGTGGCGGCCAATGTCACCGAGACCGGCCGCGCCCAACAGCGCATCGGTGACCGCATGCGCCAGCACATCAGCGTCGGAATGGCCCAGCAGGCCGCGCTCAAAAGGGATCTCCACCCCCCCCAGCACCAGTCTGCGACCTGGCACCAAGGCGTGCACATCGAAGCCTTGTCCGATTCGAAACCCCATGGTCAGTCTCCCAGCAGTCTGCGCATCAGATCGAGGTCGTCAGGCGTGGTGACCTTGAAGTTCATCCGGTCGCCCGCGACCAACCGTACCGGCTCCCCGGCAGCCTCCATCGCCGACGCCTCGTCGGTGACCTCGGGGAATCGGGCAAGCGCCTGAGCGAGCGCCCCCAATCGAAACATCTGAGGCGTCTGGGCGAGCCACAGGCCTTGCCGATCAACCGTGGCAGCCACCCGCTCACCGCTCATCGCGGTATCTTCGGGGTACGCGCGCTTGACCGTATCAGCGACCGGCAACGCGAGCAACCCGCCGCCAGCGCCGCCCGCCAGCGTGGCCTTCAACCGCTCGAGCGCGGCCAGCGAAACAGCGGGACGCGCCGCATCATGCACCAGCACCCAGTCGTTCAGGCGGGCGCCGATGGAATCGAGCAGAAAGCTCACCCCGGCAAGCACGCTGTCGCGACGCGTAGCCCCCCCACGGGCCAGCACCTGGACCCGAGCATGCCCCGCAAGCAGGCGAGCCGCCTGCGCGTCACCGGGTGCCGCGACCACCACCACCTGCTCGATCCAGCGTGCGCACGACAGCGCATCGACCGAGCGCTCTATCATGGTCTGCCCGCCGAGGAACAGATACTGTTTGGGCACCTGCGCACCCAGGCGCGAGCCAGTGCCCCCAGCTGGCATCACCGCCCAGTAGCGTTCTCTGTCGTCCGGCATGGTCATTCGCGCGTAAAGCTAAAATTCTACGCTTGAACCCTTCGAACCTATCCCCAGCTCACCGGTCCGTCGCCCCTGCCGCCCTGCCGGCGCCGCCCCGTACCGGTCATATCTCGTCGCTACCCGCCTGTCATGGGTCGTCTGACGCAGCCCTGATTGCCGCACTCGCCAGGCGCGAGGCCGAACATGGTCGAACGCTGCTGTTGGTGACCGCCTCGGCTGCCGATGCACCCCGGCTGCGTGACGAACTTGCGTGGTTTGCGCCGACCTTGCGGATCGCTCTGCTGCCCGACTGGGAGACGCTTCCCTGGGACGCATTTTCGCCGCACGACGCCCTGATCTCCGAGCGACTGTCCACGCTTCATTCGCTCTCGGCGGGCGCGCTCGACGTGGTGGTGACCGCCGCAACCACGGCGTTGCACCGGCTCGCCCCAGCCTCCTTTGTCGCCGCCCGGACCTTCCGCTTCAGAAAGGGCCAGAAGCTCGATGAAGCGCGCCTTCGCGCCCAACTCACTGCAGCGGGGTATGAGCACGTCAGCCAGGTCGTGCATCCTGGCGAATACTGCGTCCGCGGCGGCTTGATCGACCTCTATCCGATGGGCGCGACACTGCCGTTCCGGCTCGACCTGTTCGATGACGAACTCGAATCGATCCGTACCTTTGATCCGGACAGCCAGCGAAGCCTCTACGCCACCCAGGAGGTACGTCTCTTGCCTGGGCGCGAGTTTCCGGTCGACGACGAGGCGCGCAACGCTTTTCGGGCGCGCTGGCGCGAACGCTTTGAAGGCGATCCGTCGCGAAGCCCCATCTACCGTGACATCGCCAACGGTGTGTTGGCGCCAGGCATCGAATACTGGATGCCGCTCTTTCACGGCACCATGGCCACTGTCTTCGATTATCTGCGCGACAACTCACTTGTGCTCACGCATGGCGATGTCGAACAGTCCGCCGCGCGCTTTCTGCTCGATGCCGGCCAGCGGCACCGTTTTCTCGCGCACGACCCGGAGCGGCCGCTGCTCTCGCCGGCCGAACTCTTCATCACGGTTGACGACTTCTTCGCGCTCGCCCGACGGCTTGGGCGCTGGACCATGCCCCGCATCACAAGCGGGCAGTCGCCAACCGAAGACGCCGCCGCCGCCACCGCCGTCGAGGTGAACGCCGCCCCGGGCAGCCCGGATCCGCAGCGCGAGCGCTATGCCGCTCCCCTGCCCCACCTGGAGGTCAACCGCCGCGCCGAGCGTCCGCTCGGACGTCTGGTGGACTGGCTGGATGGCACCCCGGGCCGCACGCTGATTGTTGCCGAGTCGCCCGGTCGACGCGAAAGCATCGCCGAGCTCCTGCAGCAGGAAGGTATCGATGCGCCGGTCGTTGAAAGCTGGCAGCAGTTCACCGAACAATCGCTCGTCTCAGCACTGGTGGTCGGCCCGCTTCAGGAAGGCTTCTCGCTCGCCGACGGCACCCTTGCGGTCATCACGGAGGGCGAACTCTTCGCAGGCACGGCACGACGCTCCAGGCGCGGACGACGCGAAAGCGCAACGAATGTCGACTCGCTGATCCGCGATCTCGCCGAATTAAAAATCGGCGATCCAGTGGTGCATGTTCAACACGGCATCGGCCGCTACCAGGGCCTGGTCACCATGGATCTGGGCGACGGTCCCACCGAGTTTCTGCACCTGGTGTATGCGGGCGAGGCAACGCTCTATGTGCCGGTCGCGCAGCTTCATGTGATTGGTCGCTACAGCGGCGCAGCACCGGAAGACGCACCGCTTCACCAGCTGGGCTCCGGCCAATGGGAAAAGGCACGCGCCCGGGCCGCTCGCCATGCGCGCGACGCCGCCGCCGAGCTCCTTGATCTTTATGCCCGCCGGGCCGCGCGCACCGGTCACGCTTTTGGCTTTGCCGCACGCGACTACGAGGCCTTCGCCGAAGGCTTTGGCTTCGAGGAAACGCCCGATCAACTTGCAGCGATTCATGCCGTGGTGCAGGACCTGATCGCCGCGCGCCCCATGGATCGATTGGTCTGTGGGGATGTGGGCTTTGGCAAAACCGAGGTTGCGCTCCGGGCGGCATTCATCGCTGCCGCCGATGGCCGGCAGGTGGCGGTGCTGTGCCCCACCACGCTTCTCGCCGAGCAGCATTTCCGCACCTTCTCCGACCGGTTTGCCGACTTCCCGGTGCGATTGGCCGAGCTCTCACGGTTTCGCTCTGCCGCAGAGACCCGCGAGGCCATCGAGAAGATCAACCGCGGTGAGATCGACATTGTGATCGGCACGCACAAGCTTCTGTCCGCCGATATCAAATTCAGAAATCTCGGGTTGGTGATCATCGACGAAGAGCATCGGTTCGGCGTCCGTCAGAAAGAGGCGCTGAAAGCGCTGCGGGCCGAGGTCGACATACTTACCCTCACCGCCACGCCCATCCCCCGCACGCTCGCGATGAGCCTGGAAGGCATCCGCGATTTTTCCGTGATTGCAACTGCACCGCAGAAGCGTCTCGCCATCCGCACCTTCGTTCGGCGCGAGTCTGACGCCACCATCCGCGAGGCACTACTGCGCGAACTGAAACGCGGTGGCCAGGCCTACTTTCTCCACAATGAAGTTGAAACCATCAACAACCGCCGTAACCGGCTCGCCGAACTCATGCCCGAAGCGCGCATCGAAGTCGCCCACGGGCAGATGCCCGAGCGTGAGCTCGAGCGCGTCATGCGCGATTTCCATCAACAGCGTTTCAATGTCCTGCTCTGCACCACCATCATCGAGACCGGCATCGATGTGCCCACCGCCAACACCATTGTGATCCATCGTGCCGATCGCTTCGGTCTCGCGCAGCTCCATCAGTTGCGCGGACGCGTGGGTCGCTCACACCATCAGGCCTACGCCTATCTGCTCATTCCCGACGAATCGGCCATCACCCGCGACGCGAGCAAGCGGCTGGATGCGATTCAGGCGATGGAAGAGCTCGGCTCAGGTTTTTATCTCGCCATGCACGATCTCGAGATCCGCGGCGCAGGCGAAGTGCTGGGCGATTCGCAATCTGGCGAAATGCAGCAGGTGGGTTTCTCGATGTATACCGACATGCTCACCGAGGCCGTACGCGCGCTGAAAGAAGGCCGCGACCCCGACCCCGGTGCGCCACTCGCAGCCACCACCGAAATCAAGCTCCATGTCCCGGCGCTGCTGCCCGCCGATTATTGTGCCGACGTGCACGAGCGACTGAGCCTCTACAAACGGCTCGCTGGCGCTGACAGCGACGACAGGCTGCGTGAATTGCAGGAAGAATTGATCGACCGCTTCGGCAAATTGCCCGAACCCGCCGTGGCCTTGTTTGAGACCCATCGGCTCAGAATCGCCTGCAAACCACTTGGCATCATCAAGATCGACGCCGCTTCCGAGGCGGTCGTGGTTCAGTTCACCGAACGGCCACCGATCGATCCAGGCCAGATCATCGGACTCATCCAGCGCCGTCGTGATGCGCGAATGAGCGGGCAGGACCGTATCCGCTTCACGCTCGCCACGCCCGATCTCAAATCGCGGGTACGTGCAATTCGTGACATCCTGACGGGTCTTGCAACGCCTATGCCGCCTCCGCCAGGCAAAAAGAAATCGTGAGCACGCTGATCGTTCAGCACCCCCGCCTGTCTCGCATCGCGATCGACGCATTCACCGCGCTCGCCGGGCATCCGCCTGATCTTTCAACCGACCAGCTCGCGCTCTGGCGCCGCGTATCCATCGAGGGCAACGCTCTCGAGTCTGCAGCCCAGGTTCATCAGGTGGACGCCGAGATCGTGGCGCCCGATCTGCGACTCGACAGCTTCGGACTCGCCGCCTTCGATATGGACTCCACCCTCATCACCATCGAGTGCGTGGATGAAATCGCGGATTTCGCCGGACGCAAGGCCGAGGTCGCCGCCATCACCGAAGCGGCGATGCGCGGTGAGATCAGCGACTATGACGAGAGTCTGCGACGTCGCGTGGCCCTGCTCGAAGGCTTGCCGGAGTCAGTGCTGCAGCGGGTCTGGGATGAGCGTGTCGAACTGAGCCCGGGCGCCGAGACGCTGTTACGACGCATGAAGGCGAGTGGTCTGCAGCTCCTCCTGGTGTCCGGCGGCTTCAGCTTCTTCACCGATCGGCTCGCGGCGCGGCTCGGCATCGCGCATGTTCACTCCAATCGGCTCGAGGTCAGCCGCGGGAAACTGACCGGACACTTGGTGGGCCCGGTGATCAATGCCGCCGCCAAGCGGGCGGCGCTGGAAAATACCGCAGCACGCATCGGCTGCCCGCTCGCCCGCACCATTGCGGTGGGAGACGGCGCCAACGATCTGCAGATGATGTCTGTGGCTGGGTTATCGGTCGCCTACCGGGCCAAACCGCTGGTTCGCAACGAAACCACTCACGCCATCAATCACGGCGGGCTCGATTCGCTGCTCGGTCTGTTCGAGGACACGCGCTGAGGGCAGCACACCGCGCCTCAGGAGGCGTTCACCATTTCGCCCTCTAGATCGTGTTCATCGGCACCCGTGATGCGCACCTGCACAAAGCCTCCGATTGGCAAGGGGCCGCTGCCGCCAAACCGAACCACGCCGTCGATCTCTGGCGCGTCCATCTGCGTGCGTCCGACCGCATAGACGCCATCCTCCGACTCTTCGACCCCATCAACCAGCACCCGCATGGTGCGGCCCACAAAGCGTTGCAAACGCTCGGCTGATATCTCAGCCTGGACCTGCATGAACCGCTCGCGGCGCGCCTCGCGTACCGCTTCCGGCAACGCCCCCGACAGGTCATTGGCGGTGGCGCCGTCCACGGGCGAATACGCAAAGCACCCGACACGATCAAGCCGCGCCTCGCGCAGGAATTCAAGCAGCGACTCGAACTCCACCTCAGTCTCGCCAGGAAAGCCTGCAATAAAGGTGCTCCGTACCGTGATGTCGGGCACGATCGCCCGCCAGGCCTGGATGCGCTCGATGTTGCGCTCGCCACTGGCCGGCCGCTTCATGAGCTTCAGAATTCGCGGATGGGCATGCTGGAAAGGTACATCCAGATAAGGCAGCACCAGCCCTTCTGCCATCAATTCAACGAGCTGATCCACATGCGGATACGGATAGACATAGTGCAACCGAACCCAGGCATCGTGCTCCCGGGCGGCCATCCCCAGCTCGCGAGCGAGCTCATGGACGCGGGTGCGAACCGGCCGGCCCTCAACGAACCCGGTCCGATAGCGCACATCAACTCCGTAAGCGCTCGTGTCTTGCGACACCACCAGCAGTTCGCGCACGCCTGACGCAAAGAGCGCACGCGCCTCGCGCACCACGTCGCCGATCGGGCGACTATCGAGATCGCCCCGCATCGAAGGGATGATGCAGAAGCTGCAGCGATGATTGCAGCCTTCCGAAATTTTCAGGTAGGCATAGTGTCTGGGGGTGAGCTTGATACCCGCCTCGGGCACGAGATCGGTAAAGGGGTCATGTGGCCGGGGCAGCGCCCGATGGACATGTGCCATCACCTCCTCGGTGGCATGAGGACCCGTCACCGCGAGCACGCTGGGGTGCACTTCCTGAACGAGCGTCGACCCGGGGCTGCTGCCCGCCTTCGCGCCCAGACAGCCGGTGACGATCACCTTGCCGTTTTCTGCCAGGGCTTCGCCGATGGCATCAAGCGACTCGCGTACCGCGTCGTCGATGAATCCACAGGTGTTGACGACCACGAGATCGGAGCCGTCGTAGGAGCCCGACACTTCATAGCCCTCGGCGCGAAGCTGCGTGAGAATGCGTTCGGAGTCGACCAGCGCCTTGGGGCAACCCAGCGAAACGAAGCCGACCTTGGGGACCGACTTTTTCCTGCGGGCCGCGCTCACTTCTGACGCGGCGCAGCGCCGGGGAAGTTCATGTTCTGAAAAACGCTACGCGTCTGTGCCGCCATCTGCTCCTGCATCTGCATGAAAAGCGTCTTGCTCTGGTCGATGTAGTTACCCATCATGGCCTGCATCATCGGCGCCTGCATGGCCATGAACTGCGCCCACACCTCGGCGCTCGGCATGGTACTGGGGTCATAGATTGACTTGGACTGTTCCTGCAGTTTGTCCTGGATCTCGACGAAAGACTGCATCGTCTTCTCCAGGTAAGCGCCCATCATGCCCTGCATTGCATGGCCATAAAACCGAATGATCTGGGCGAGCATAGGTGACGTGAATAGCGGCGCACCGCCGGCTTCTTCCTCGAGAATGATCTGCAGCAGGATGCTGCGCGTCAGGTCTTCCGTTGTCTTGGCATCGGCCACGCGGAAGGGTTCGTTATCGAGTACCAACTGCTTGACGTCGGCCAGCGTGATGTACGCGCTGGTCCGGGTGTCATAGAGCCGTCGGTTCGGATACTTCTTGATCAGCCGGATCGGTGCACTCATTGGCCATCAACCCATGTGCAAACCACCGTTGCAGGAGAACTCTGCACCGGTGGTGAAACCCGCATCATCGGTCGTGAGCCAACCGCAGATCGATCCGATTTCCTCGGCGCGGCCCAGTCGCCGAACCGGAATGGTCTGAATGATTTTCTCGCGAACGTCTTCACGAACCGCCATGACCATGTCTGTGGCAATGTAGCCCGGCGCCACGGTGTTGACGGTCACCCCCTTGCTCGCCACTTCCTGGGCAAGCGCCATCGAAAATCCGTGCATGCCGGCCTTGGCCGCCGAATAATTGCTCTGGCCAAACTGGCCCTTTTCACCGTTGACCGACGAAATATTGATGATGCGGCCCCAGCCCTTGTCGAGCATGCCGTCGATCACCTGCTTGGTGACATTGAAGAGCGAATTGAGGTTGGTGTCGATGACCGCGCGCCAGTCGTCAAGCGACATCTTGCGGAACACCCCGTCACGTGTGATGCCAGCGTTGTTGACCAGAATATCGGGACTGCCGAAGGTGGCCTTTACATAATCAAATGCAGCCTTCGTGGAGTCCCAGTCTGCCACGTTACCCACCGAGGCATGAAACTCATAGCCGTCGGCCTTCTGTTCAGCAAGCCACTTGGCGTGATCGCGCGTGGGCCCGCACCCGGCGATAACCAGATAGCCCATGTCGTGGAACTTGCGGCAAATGGCGGTGCCAATTCCGCCCATCCCGCCCGTTACGTAAGCGATTTTCCTGCTCATGAGCCAATCTCCTTGTTGTGACGCGTATCAGTATGGTTCAAGCTTTTTGCCTGACGTAGCTGCCAGGGGCGGGTTCCAGCACCTTGAAACGGGCCGATCCGGGTGAACGGGGCGCAATCTTTCGCTCACTCTGGAATTTGGCGAGCCACTGCGCCCAGTCGGGCCACCAGCTCCCGGGAACTTCCTCGGCCTCGCTGAACCACTGTTCAGCCGACGGCGGGCAGCTCGAGCCCACCCAGTAGTTGCGCCGGTTGCGGTGCGCAGGATTGATCACGCCAGCGATATGCCCGCTAGCTCCCATCACGAACCGAACCGGAGCCTTCATCAGTTGCGTGGATTCGTATGCGGCGCGCCAGGGAACGATGTGATCGTCACGCGACCCGTAAACATAGGTGGGTACGCCGATGGACCCCAGATCAATCGACTCGCCGGCCGATTGAAGGTGCCCTGGAATACGCAGCTCATTTTGCAGGTACATATGGCGCAGATACCAGCAAAACATGGGGCCAGGCAGGTTGGTGCTGTCGGAGTTCCAGTAAAGCAGGTCGAAAGCCGGAGGTGGCTCACCCTTGAGGTAGTTGCTCACCACATAGTTCCAGACCAGATCATTCGGTCGCAAAAAGTTGAAGGTCGTGGCAAGTTCGCGGCCGTGCATGAGTCCGCCACCACCGATGGTGGCTTCCTTGTAGGACACGAAAGCTTCGTCAACAAAGAGGCCCAGTACGCCCGGGTCTGAGAAATCAAGCAAGGTGGTGAGCAGGGTAAGCGACTCAATCCAGCGCTCGCCGCGTGCTGCGAGCGCCGCAGCCGAGGTTGCAACCAGCGTGCCGCCCACGCAGAAGCCCAGCAGATTGATGGTGGGCTGACCGGTCATTTCGCGGACCGTGCGGACCGCCTCGATGACGCCCCGCTCGACATAGTCATCCCAGGTGAGCCCGCTTTG
>CAMBZS010000131.1 GCA_945872335.1 Bordetella parapertussis
GGGGGCGGGTCAAGTCTGCTTAGCCTGCCGGTGGCGGAGGTGCCCATGGTCGACCTCCGGTCGGTCACGCGGCAGCTCCTCGCAAGCGGCGCGCCCATCCAGGACATCAATGTGGTTCGCAAGCACCTTTCGCAGATCCAGGGCGGGCGGCTTGCGCAGGCCACCGCGGCGCGGGTGCTCGCGCTGGTCATTTCCGACGTGGCGGGCGACGATCTGTCGGCCATCGCGAGCGGCCCGTGCGCGCCCGACCCAAGTACCTACGGCGATGCGGGTGCGCTGCTTTCGCACTGGGGGGTGGATGTACCGGCTTCGGTTGCCGGCTTTCTCGAGCGGGGCGTCGCCGGCACGGTCGCTGAAACCCCCAAGCCCGGCAATCCACTCTTTTCCAGGGTCGAGAACCGGCTGATCGCGAGCGCCCATCGCAGTCTGGAGGCCGCGGCCGAGGTGTTGCGCGGGGCGGGGATCCGGCCGGTCATTCTTGGCGACACGATCACCGGCGAGGCGCGGGATGTGGCGCAGGTGATGGCGGCGATTGCGCGCGAGATCGCGGTTCACCAGGCGCCCTTCCAGCGCCCGGTCGCGCTCATCTCGGGCGGGGAATGCACGGTTACCGTGCGGGGCCGGGGACGCGGCGGGCGCTGCAGCGAGTTTCTGCTCGCGCTCGCGCAGGCAAGTGCCGGCATCGAGCGGCTCTGGGCGCTTGCCGCCGATACCGATGGCATTGACGGCGTGGAAAACAACGCCGGGGCGAGGCTTGACCCGGGCAGCCTCCCGCGTGCTCAGGCGCTTGGCCTGGATCCGCGGCGCATGCTCGAGGACAATAACGCCTATGAATTCTTTTCACGGCTCGGCGATCTCGTGATCACCGGCCCCACGCTCACCAACGTGAATGACTATCGGGTGGTGCTGCTCGCCTGAGCGGTTGCCGCCCCGAATGCAGAACGCGCGAGCGTGCGGTTGGCCGGTTGACCGCACGCTTGCCCCAGACCCTTCTGGAGACCCGCTTGAGTTCCGTCGACAACACCCTCACCCTGACCCGGCCCGACGACTGGCACCTGCATCTGCGAGACGGCGAGGCGCTTGCCGCCGTGGTGGGCGCGAGCGCGCGCCAGTTTGCGCGGGCCATCGTCATGCCCAACCTCAAGCCGCCGGTCACCACGCTCGATGAGGCGATGGCCTATCGGGCCCGCATCGTGGCGGCGCTTCCTGCGGGGGCCGATTTCACGCCGCTCATGACGCTTTATCTCACCGATCGCACCCACCCCGACGAGATTCGACGGGCGGCGCAAAGCGGCATCGTGCATGCGGTCAAGCTGTATCCGGCCGGCGCCACCACCCATTCGGATGCCGGGGTGACAGATCTTGCGCACACCCACGCCGCGCTGGAGGCGATGCAGGCCTGCGGCATGCCCCTGCTGGTGCACGGCGAAGTCACCGACCCGGCGGTTGACGTGTTCGATCGAGAGGCGGTGTTCATCGATACCGTGCTCGAGCCGCTTCGCCGCCGCTTTCCAGACCTGCGGGTGGTGCTTGAGCACATCACCACGCGCGAAGCCGCGCAGTATGTCACCGAGGCTTCCGGACCGATTGCAGCCACCATCACTGCGCATCACCTGTTGTGGAACCGGAATGCCATCTTCACAGGGGGCCTGCGCCCGCACTGGTACTGCCTGCCGGTGCTCAAACGCGAGCTGCATCGCGAGGCGCTGGTGGCGGCTGCCACCTCGGGCAGCCCGAAGTTCTTTCTGGGCACCGACAGCGCACCCCATGCGGCACGGCTGAAAGAGCATGCCGCGGCGTGCGCCGGCTGCTACACGGCGCCGCATGCCATCGAGCTCTATGCCACGGCGTTTGAGCGTGCGGGCGCACTGCACCGCCTGGAGGCCTTCGCAAGCTTCCATGGCCCCGATTTCTATCGCCTGCCGCGCAATACTTCAAAGGTCGTGCTCGCGCGCGAGTCCTGGCAGATTCCCGAGCGTCTGCCCTTTGGCACCGAGACCATCGTGCCGCTCGCGGGCGGCGAGACACTGGGCTGGCGGCTTGCAGCCTGAGGGTGATGCTCCGCCGTGGCTCGTGGGCTGGCAGCCCTGGGCCGAGGCTCTGGGCTGGCCTGCGGCCGGCGCGCTCGACCTCGATCAGGCCAACGCCTTTGCCGCTGCGCGTGGCTGCCGGTCCGGATCGGGCCAAGCGCTTCGATTCGTGCCTGCGCAGACGCTCTCCGGGCCCGACCTGGGCTACGAAACGATCATCTTTGAGCAAGGCCAGGTGCCCACTCGCACGACGGGCCGGGGCGGCCGGCACGACTTCGCCAATGCGCTCGCGTGGCTCAGCTTTCCGCAATTGAAAGCGCGTCTCAATGCGCTTCATGTCGAGGCGCTGAAGGGGGGCAACGGGTCGGGGCCGCGTGGCGGGCTTCGTGATCGCGCCACCCTGTTCGATGAGAGCGGTGCGCTGGTGCTCACCGACGATGCGGCGTTGGCCGAGCGCCTGCGCCAATTCAGCTGGTCGGGGCTGTTCGTCGAATGTCGTGATGCCTGGGGTGATCGCATCCGTGTCGTGATCACCGGCCACGCGCTGATCGAGAAGCTTTGCGCGCCCTATAAATCGATCTGTGCCCAGGCGCTGGTGCTGCCCGCCTCGCCCGCCACCGCGCCCGATGCAGTCGATGCGATCGCTGCGCGTGCGCTTTACCCGGCAGCGCTACAGTCGCTCACGCCGCTCCCGCTCATGGGCATTCCAGGCTGGTCACCGGCCAATCATGACCCGGCGTTCTACAATGATTCGCAGGTCTTTCGAACAGGACGGCAACGATGAATCTGCTGATTACCGGCGGCGCAGGCTTTCTTGGCCAGCAGCTGGCCCGTGCACTACTGGCCCGCGGCGAGTTGGCCGTGTCTGATGAGGGCGCCCCACGGCCCATCACCCGCATCACCTGTTTTGATCAGATCGAGGGTGCCGTGGTTGATGCGCGCGTGCGCAATGTGGCGGGCGATATCGCTGATCCGGCCACGGTGTCATCGCTCATCAACGCGGAGACCGGCGCCGTGATCCATCTGGCGGCCGTGGTGAGCGGCACCGCCGAGGCCGATTTCGATCTTGGTATGCGGGTCAATGTCGATGGTACGCGGGCGCTGCTCGAAGCCTGCAGGCGCACCGGATCGTGTCCGCGTGTGGTCTTCTCAAGCTCGGTGGCGGTGTTTGGCGGCGATCTGCCCGCCGTGGTCGATGACGCCGTGGCGCCCACACCGCAGGGGTCATACGGCGTGCAGAAGCTGATCGGCGAGTGGCTGGTTCATGACTACACCCGGAAGGGATTCATCGACGGCCGAAGCGTTCGCATTCCCACCGTGGTGGTACGCCCGGGCAAGCCCAACGGCGCGGCGTCTGGATTTGCATCGAACATCATTCGTGAACCGCTGGCCGGCCGTGAGGCCGTGCTGCCTGTGCCGGTCGATACCCGGATGTGGATCTCCTCGCCTCGCAGCGCTGTCGCCAACCTGTTGCACGCTGCATCGTCACCGTCCTCGGCATGGGGCTGGAACCGGTCGCTCAACCTGCCCGGCTTGAGCGCGAGCATGGGCGAGGCGCTTGCTGCGCTCGAAAAAGTGGGTGGCGCTGCGGCTCGCGCACGGGTGCGTGAGGCGCATGATCCGGCCATCATGCGCCTGGTTCGCACCTGGCCCGATCGGTTCAACACGGCGCGTGCCCAAGCCATGGGGTTTGTCGCCGATCCCGATTTCGAGGCGATCGTGCGGGCCCACGCAGCCGACCACCCTCCCGCCTGAAGGGCGGGGCCCGCGAATTCATTGCGAACCAGGCCTGTAGGCCGGATTCTGTACGCCGGCAAGCCGGCTGGCGATCATTCCTCTGGGCGCGCGGTTACCCGCGCGCTCTAGCCATCTACCCGCACACTCGAGCGGACCGCCCGTCGGGCCCTGGGGCCCTGCGTGTGCCTATTTGATGTTGCTCCGGGTGGGGTTTAGCGAGCCAGCCCTGTCGCCAGGGCCGCGGTGAGCTCTTACCTCGCCATTTCAACCTTACCGTCGCCACCGGTTGCCCGGCGGCGCTTGGGCGGTGTGCTTTCTGTTCCACTTTCCGTCGTCAAGACGCCTTGCGGCGCCCCGGCGCCTGGCCGTTAGCCAGCACCCTGTCCTGTGGAGTCCGGACCTTCCTCCAGCCGACATGCGCACATGCCGACCAGCGACCGCCCAGCCTGATTCGCCTGGCGATAGTAGCGCATCCGGCGCGCGCGTCATCGGGCTCGCCGGACCGCCCGCAGCAGAGCAGCCGCCAGACCGGCGCCAGACCCTTTTTCATGTGAATTGTAGGAAGGTCAGCTAAGTGGCTAATTTAAAGGGTTATTTCGATCAAGTTTGCGTTCGATTGCTGCGCTAAGTCCTTGACCCGCCAAAAGAAATTCCCGATCGCCTTGACCATGCCTCCCCAGATTGCGTATAGTGGGAAAAAGTGCAACAAAGTGTTTTTTTATGGGATTTAGACCCGCCAACGGGTCGAATTTCAGCGGGCAGGTGGACTGGGTATGTTTCAGGGAAGTTCAGCGCTGTTGCTCGATGCGAAGGGGCGGATGACCGTTCCCAGCCGGCATCGTGACGCGCTCGCCATTCAGTGCGAGGGGCGGCTCACGCTCACCCGCTCGCCGGACGGCTGCCTGCTGCTGTTTCCCAGGCCGGTCTGGGAGGTGCACCGTGAACGGATCGCGGCACTGCCCATGAACGCACGCGCCTGGACCCGGATCTTTCTTGGTAGCGCCTGCGATGTCGACATGGACACCACCGGCCGGATCCTGATCGCGCCCGAGTTGCGCCAGGCGGCGCTGCTCGACAAGGACGTGATGCTTCTCGGAATGGGCAGCCACTTCGAAGTGTGGGATGCGCCCACGCTGGTCGAGCGTGACCAGCAGGCGATCGCAGCCGGGCTGCCCGATGCGCTATCCAATTTCTCCTTCTAGACCGGTGCGAATTGATCGACTCAGCGCAGGCCGTGGACGGGTTTCCCCCGACCGGTCATCAGCCGGTCATGCTGGCCGAGACGCTGGCGGCGCTCGCGCCCCGACGCGATGGCTGCTATCTCGACTGCACCTTCGGTCGGGGTGGGCACAGTCGGGCCATCCTGGAGCGGCTGGGTCCTGGCGGACGGCTGATCGCGCTCGATCGCGATCCGCAGGCGGTCGCGGCCGGGCGCGCGATCACCGACCCCCGTTTTCGGGTGGCTCAGGCGCGCTTTTCGACGCTGGCGGCGGTGCTCGATCAGCTGGCGGTGCCGCTCGTCGATGGTGTGCTGCTGGACCTCGGCGTCTCGTCGCCGCAGCTCGACGATGCCGCGCGTGGCTTCAGTTTTCGCGCCGAGGGGCCGCTCGACATGCGGATGGACCCCGGCAGCGGAGTATCGGTGCGGCAGTGGTTGGGCGAGGCAAGTGAGCAGACGATCGCAGAGGTGCTTGCAGAATATGGGGAAGAACGGTTTGCTGTTCCGATTGCAAAGGCGATTACAGCTTGCGTGCGCCGCGACGGCGATGGCGCGCTCGCAACGACCACCGAGCTTGCCCGGCTCGTTGCGACTGTCCTGCGCGGTCGGCGCGGCGCGACGGTCCCCGGACGCGACCCGGCCACCCGGACCTTTCAGGCTCTACGGATTTTCATCAATCAGGAGCTTGATGAGCTCGCGCACGGGCTCGCCGCAGCGTGCGATCGCCTTGCGCCTGCGGGACGGCTCGCGGTGATCAGCTTTCATTCCCTCGAGGACCGGATCGTAAAGCGCTTTATCGCGCATCAGGCCGGGCGCGATGCGCCTCGCCACCCGGTGACCGGCGCCGTGATGGACCCTGCACAGACGCTGCGGCCACTCGGCCGCTGGCTCGCCAACGAAGCCGAAATCGCCGGCAACCCGCGCGCCCGCTCCGCGGTATTGCGTGCGGCTGAAAAATGCTGAGCCGCTGAGCCAAACCATGCGACGCCTCAACATCGTCCTCATTGCCCTGCTCGCGGCCTGCGCGATCGCACTCATCACATCGCAGCACCATGCCCGCCGGCTGTTTGTCGAACTGGAGCGTGCACAGGCGCAAAGCCGTAGCCTCGAGGTCGACTGGAACCAGCTGCGCGTGCAGCAGACTTCGCTCGCCACCGCGGCATTGATCGACGCCAAGGCGAGGCGCGACCTGGGTATGGAGTCGGTGAGCGCCGACCGCACGCTGCATCTGCTGCGCGATCCGGAAACTCGTGCATTGCAGATCGGAGCGCTGCCGGCGGTGCTGTCGCGCAAGCCCGGCTCGCAGCAGCCGTCGCCGCGCCGGCCGGACGGAGCGCGCTGATGGCCTCGCGCAGTCGCCGCAACGTACCCTTCTCATCGAATCCGCTCCTGCGGGTGACACTGCCCGCCTATCGTTCGCATCTCCTGATGGCGCTGGTCGCGCTTGCTTTTCTGGCGCTGGCGGGTCGAGCGGTGTATCTGCAGGTGTTCTCACAGGACTTCTTGCAGCGCCAGGGCGAGTCACGCTATGCGCGTACCCTCGACTTACCCGCCTCGCGTGGCGAAATCCATGACCGGAATGGCGTGGTGCTGGCGTCCAGTCTGCCCGCCCGCGCGATCTTTGCCGTGCCGGGTGAGGTCGATGTCAATCATCCGCGCTTTGGCGAGCTCGCGCGCCGCCTCGGCCTCGATGAATCGGACCTGCGGCAGCGAATCAGTGGCACTGAGCGAACCTTCATTTTTCTGCGTCGTCAGCTCGATCCCGATGACGCGCGGCAGGTGCTGGACCTCAAGGTACCGGGTGTACACAGCCAGCCCGAGTACAAACGCCGCTATCCCGAGGGTGATCGCCTGGCCCACATCGTGGGCTTCACCAATGTCGAGGACAGTGGTCAGGAGGGAATCGAGCTCGCGCAGAACAAGCTCCTTGCCGGCCGCCCGGGCAGCCGTCGGGTGATTCGCGACCGCCTGGGGCGCGTCATCGAACAGGTCGAGGCGATTCGTGAGCCATTGAACGGCAACAACATTGCGCTATCGATCGATGCCAAGGTGCAGTACCACGTTTACTCGGCGCTTCGCGATGCAGTCGCCGAGCATCGTGCCCAGGCGGGGGGCGCAGTGGTGCTCGATGTCCGCACCGGCGAAGTGCTCGCGCTGGTGAACCTGCCTACCTACGATCCCAACCAGCGCGGTGAATTGAGCGGTGCGCAGCTGCGTAATCGCGTGCTCACCGACACCTTCGAGCCGGGCTCGACCATGAAGCCCTTTACCGCGGCGCTTGCGCTCGAACTGGGCAAGGTCAGCGCGCAGACCGTGCTCCCCACCTACGGCGGTCGTATCACGATAGGTACCCACACGCTCTCCGACGTGAAGGGCCACGCGTCAATGACCGTTGAGCAGATCATCCAGAAGTCGTCCAACGTCGGCACGGTTCAGATGGCGCTCAAGATGGCGCCCAAGGACATGTGGGAAACCTTCGCCGCGATCGGGCTGGGCCAGGCGCCGCAGCTGGGCTTTCCCGGCGCGGTGGCGGGGCGGCTGCGCCCCCATCGGAACTGGAAGCAGATCGACCAGGCAGTGATGTCTTACGGGCACGGGCTTTCGGTGTCGCTCATGCAGCTTGCGCGCGCCTATCTGGTGTTTGCCCGCGATGGCGACATCATTCCGGTATCGATCTTCAAGCATGAGGGCGAGATTCAGCGCACCCAGGTGTTTACGCCCGAGACCACGTTGATTGTTCGTCGCATGCTCGAGCTTGCGGCTGGGCCTGGCGGCACCGCCCCCCAGGCGCAGGTCGCGGGCTACCGGGTGGCGGGCAAGACCGGCACCGCGCACAAGATCGAAAACGGCCGGTACGTGAACAAATACGTGTCGTCGTTTGTGGGCCTCGCGCCGGTATCTGAACCGCGCTTTGTTGTGGCGGTGATGATCGATGAGCCATCGGCCGGCAAACACTACGGCGGACAGGTAGCAGGGCCGCTGTTTTCACGCGTGATGGGTGAGACGCTGCGAACCTTGCGTGTGCCACCCGACGTGCCCGGTGCAGGCTTTGCCGATGCGTCGGCCGTGACCCGGGGGCGCATGTGAGCCGCGCCGCTGCCCGCGTCCGTGCGCGTCCGGAGCTGTCGCGTGAGGCGCTCGATATTGCCGGCTGGCTGCGCTCACGAATCGCGCCGCAGGCCCGGCTCTGCGCTGACAGCCGTCGGGTGAGGCCGGGCGATGCGTTTTTTGCGTGGCCAGGCCACGCATCCGATGGCCGCGCGTATCTGGTCGATGCGCGAGCGCGCGGCGCGGCCGCATTCGTGGTTGATGACGCGCCGCCCGCCCCCGCGGCTGCACCGGATCTGCGCAGCGTCACGGGCTTGCGCGATCTCGCAGGGGAGATCGCTGCCTCGTGGCATGGCGAACCTGCCGCGCAAATCGACTTGATCGCGGTCACCGGCACCAATGGCAAGACAAGTTGCTCGCAGTGGATCGCGCAGGGCCTGGCCCGGGGCGGACGGCGGGCGGCGGTGATCGGCACCCTTGGCAGCGGCCTCGTGGACGCCCAGGGGGAGGCCGGGCTCGATTCGTTCGGACTCACCACGCCGGATGCACTTACGCTCCATGCCCTGCTCGCCGCGTTTGTGGCGCAGGGTGCCGACAGCGTTGTGATGGAAGCCTCGTCGATCGGGCTCGATCAGTCCCGCTTGTCGGGCACCCAGCCAGCGGTTGCTGTCTTCACCAATCTGAGTCGCGACCATCTCGATTATCACGGCAGTCTGGAGGCCTACGCGCAGGCGAAGCTGCGGCTCTTCCGCATGCCGGGCCTGGCCGCTGCGGTGCTGAACGCGTGCGATGCGCTTTCGGTTGAGGCGCGAGCGGCACTACCCGCTGGCTGCCGCGTCATCGCCTACGGCGAGGTGCCGTTGTGCCTGCAGGCGAGCGGCGTCGAGCAGCTGCTTGCCGAACAGATCATCGAACATGCTGAAGGGCTTACCCTCACGGTGGGGGGCGACTTCGGTCGTGCCCGGGTGGATTTGCCACTCCTTGGCCGCTACAACGCGCTCAATGCGCTCGCAGTGGCGGGGGCCTGGCTCGCGTCCGGTGTGACCTTTGACGAGGCCATCGGTCGACTGGCCGAACTCAAACCGGTTCCCGGGCGACTCGAGCGCGTACGTGCAACCGACGGCACAGCCCCGGCGTCGGACCGCCTGCAGCAGCCATGTGTGGTGGTCGACTATGCGCATACCCCGGATGCGCTCACCCAGACGCTTGCCGCGCTGCGGCCGGTGGCCCGCGCCCGCGGGGGAAGCCTCTGGTGCGTGTTTGGCGCGGGCGGCGACCGCGATGCAGGCAAGCGCCCGCTGATGGGTGCGGCTGCCGAGGCGGGAGCCGACCATGTCGTGCTCACGAGCGACAACCCGCGCAGCGAAGATCCCGCGCGCATTGTGGCGGCGATCGAGGCCGGCATGGTGCACGCGCCCAGGAGGAAGGAACTTGATCGGGCGCGTGCCATCAGCGACACGCTGTCGCTCGCGGATCCCCGCGATGTGGTGCTGATCGCTGGCAAGGGGCACGAGCGCTGGCAGGAGTTCGCCGGGCAGAGAATCGAATTCAGCGATGTCATCGAGGCGCGGCGGGCGCTTTTGAACGGCCTGTCGCTTGCCCCGGCTCATTCCGCGAGCCCCTGCTCGTTGACCGCGCCGGGCGAAGACCAGGGAGCGCAGAATGCTTGAGCTGCGCCGAATCTTCGAATGGCTCTCACAGGCAAGTTTTCATGGAACGGGTAGTGAACGCGTGAGCGGTATCTGCACCGACTCCCGTGCCGTCGATCGTGACAGCCTGTTCGTTGCCTTGCGCGGCGACACCTTCGATGCGCATGAGTTCGTCTCGCAGGCGCGGGCCGCCGGCGCCGCCGCGGTGATGGTCGAACGCTGGGTGCCCGGTCTCGTCGCGCCCGCCATCCGCGTGCCCGATACGCGCCGCGCGTTGGGTGAGCTCGCGCGCGGTTGGCGCAGCCAGTTTCGGCTGCCCCTGGTGGCTGTCACCGGCAGTAACGGCAAGACCACGGTGAAGGAAATGATCGCCTCGATTTTCGCGGCCAGTGCCTCGGACGACACCCGGCTCGCGACCCGCGGCAATCTCAACAACGAGGTGGGCGTTCCGCTTACGCTATTGCGGCTCACCGCTGCGCATCGGTTGGCGGTGGTCGAGTTGGGCATGAACCATCCGGGCGAAATCGCCTGGCTTGCCTGGGTGGCACGACCAACGGTGGCGCTGGTCAACAACGCGCAGCGCGAGCACCAGGAGTTTCTCGCAGGCGTGGCTGCCACGGCGCGTGAAAATGGCTCGGTGCTGCAGGCGCTCGACGCTTCGGGCTGTGCGGTGTTTCCCGGCGACGATCCCGCGCACACGCCAATTTGGCGGGAACTCGCGGCGGAGCGTCACAGCCTCGAGTTCGGGTTGTCGGCTGATGGCTCGGGGCTGGCCGGTCGACCGCTTGCGGTCAGTGCGAGTCCCGACGCCAGGCCCGAGGCGTTCGAACTCAGGCTGGGTGAGGTGTCGCGGCAGGTTGCGCTGTCGATCGATGGCGCACACAACGTGAGAAACGCACTGGCGGCAGCGGCCTCTGCTTTCGCGGCCGGCGTTTCACCCGATGCGATCGTGACCGGGCTTGAACGTTTCCGGCCCGCGCCGGGTCGGCTGGTTCGGCATACGCTCGCGGGTGGGGCCACGCTGATCGACGACAGCTACAACGCCAACCCCGATTCGGTGCTGGCGGCGATCGCGCTCCTTTCCGAGCGGCCC
>CAMBZS010000132.1 GCA_945872335.1 Bordetella parapertussis
CCGCGCGGCGCTGGCAGCTGGCGGTCCGCCCACCAACCATGGCTCATTTGCCGACAGCGTGCTGCCCGTGATGGAGGCGGGCCGGGCCGAGCTCGTGGGCGATGGGCATGAGGTCTGTGCGGGCGTGCGAATCGATGCCGCGCCGGGCCATACGCCTGGCAATAGCGTGATTGCGGTGCAAAGTGGCGGTCAGCGCGCGCTCCTGACGGGCGACGTCATCCACACGCCGGTGCAGATTGCGGTGCCGCAGTGGTCGTCGCGTTTTTGCGAAGACGCGGCGCAGTCGGCCGACTGCCGGGAGCGCCTCCTCGAACATACCTGTGACAGTGGCACGCTGTTGCTGGCTGCGCATTTTCCATCCCCCACAGCCGGTTGGGTCGAAAGCGCTCGTGGCGGTCGTATGCGGTTTCGCTGCGTCGGTTGCTGACGCGACGGGCGGGCCGGACGCGACCCAGTTCGTGCCCGCTCACGCGGCGCGATGGTCGGGGAGAGCGTTGAGGAAGCGCATCATCACAGCTGCCGTGGCTTCCAGTTGTTCGATGAACAGCATATGGGGGGCACCCGGCAGCACTTCGTAGTGCGCGCCTGGGATCGCATCGGCAATGCGACGGACCGCAGCGGGGGTGGAGGACACATCGCACTCGCCCGCCACGCAAAGTGCAGGAATCCGCAATTGATGCAGGCGCGGTTCGGTATCGAGCACTGAAATGGCTTTCCAGCCCTGTGCCCAGCCGCGTGGATCGCGGTCAAGCAGATACTTGCGTGCCGCGAGCGCCTCGGGGCTTTGCCTGAAGGCGGGTGTAAACCACCGCTCCATCGTTGCATCGATCACGGCAGCCATGCCGTGCGCCAGGGAATCGATGCCGCGGGCTGCGATCGTGGCCCGCCTTGTCGAATCGTAAGAGCAAGGCCCGGCAAGGGCGAGGAGCGCCGAGACATCGGCCGGGTGACGGATGGCGAGTTCCTGCGCAGTCATTGATCCGAAGGAAAAGCCACCCACGGCACAGGGCGCAAAGCCGTGCGCCTGCAAGGTGTCGTGCACATCGTCTGCGAAGTCGGCCATGGAGTGACCAAGGGGCTCGAGCGGCGACTCGCCATGACCGCGCAGGTCGATCCGCATGACTTGATAGCGCTCTGCAAGGCGGCTTGCGAGTGGCGCGAGAAAGCCGCCGTGAAGCCCGACCGGATGAAGAAGCGCGAGTCGGGGGCCGTGCCCCTCGATGACAGTGTGAAGCAGCATGAAAGACCCCTCCGGAAGTGCGCGCCGCATCGGCCGCACGCTGCCATTATCACGCGGTTGGACAGTGGCTCGTGCGGATTGCTAAGCTCGGCGCTTTGCCGAGAGGCGGGGAGGGCGGGTGATGATCCGGGCTGCGATCGTGGGCATGGGGTTGTGGGGACAGAATCTGGTGCGTCATGTGCAGGGCCAGAGTTCACTGATTCGGTTTACAACCGGCACTACACGAACATTGGATAAGGCACAGCGCTTCGCGGCCGAACACCAGATTCGTCTGCTGCCGGACTATGACGCGGTGCTCGCAGACCCCGACATCGATGCCGTGGTGCTCGCTACGCCTCACCAGCAGCATACCGATCAGATCATTGCGGCAGCCCGGGCCGGCAAACATGTGTTCAGCGAAAAGCCCATGGGCCTTGATCGTGAGAGCGCGCAGCGCGCCGCACAGGATTGCGCTCAGGCGGGCGTGACGTTGGGTGTGGGCTACAACTGGCGCTACCAGCCTGCGCTTCAGCGTATCCGGGCGATGATCGATGACGGCACCCTCGGTCGGATTCTGCATATCGAGGGCAACTTCTGCGGACCGAGTGCTTACCGCTTTCCGCGCGGTCACTGGCGACACGATCGTGATGAGTGCCCCGCTGGTGGCATGACTGGGCGCGGGGTGCATGTCATTGATGCGATGATTCATCTGGCCGGCCCGATCGACACCGTGACTGCGCAGAGTCTGCGACTCGCGCAGGATTTCGGCATGGACGACACCACATCAATGCTGCTGCGCTTTCAAAACGGCGCCACCGGGTATCTGGGCACGGTGATTGCCTCGGCTGAAACCTGGCGTATGCAGCTATTTGGGAGCCGTGGCTGGGTGGAAGTGGGTGATGTCGAACACCTGCACACCTGGGACCTGAAGGTGTGTCTGATTGATTTTGACAACGTCACCCAGAAACGTCAGCCCGAAGTGATCCGCTTTGAACCGGGTAGCACCGAGCGCGCCGAACTTGAACACTTCGCCCAGCTGGCTGCGAAGCGTGTCCCCATGGTCGCGCCCGGCGGCGACGCGGTTCACAATGTTGCGGTTTTCGATGCGATTAAGGCATCGATTGCCGCGTCTCAGACCGTTCAGGTTCGCTGAGGATTGCACCTCGGCATCGAAAAGGGAACCGTGTCATGACCTCCTCTCGCCGGATCATGTTGCAAATGGCTGCGTTGGTTGCGCTGGGCTCGGCCGTGGTGCCGCTTGCGGCGCAAACGCCTGCTGTATCGAAAGATTGGCCGAATCGGCCCATTCGGGTCATCGTGCCGTCGCCCCCAGGAGGGCCGCCCGATCTGGTGCTGCGCGCGCTCACGCCACGGATGAGCGCTGTGCTGGGGCAGCCACTGGTGGTGGAGAACCGCGCTGGGGCGGGCGGCATGGTGGGTACCGCCTATCTCGCGAGGCTCCCTGCGGATGGCTATTCAGCGCTGTTCACCACCGCCTCGCATGCCGCGATCCCTCCGTTTCATGACAGCGTAGGCTATGACCCGGTCAAGGACTTCACGCATGTCACGCTTGCCGCCCAGAATTTCGGCCAAGCGCTGGTGGTTCATCCTTCGGTTCCGGCAAAAGATCTGTCTGAACTGTTGGCGCTCGCGAGGAAGTCGCCCGGGAAACTTACCTATGCAAACGCTGGCCTGGGAACCGCCAGCCATATTCCCGCCGAGATGATGAAGGCCATGACTGGGACCGACATTCTCTCTGTGCCTTACAAGGCCATTCCCGAGGCGATCAACGATCTCATCGGTGGCCGGATCGATCTGTTTTTTGTGGGCACGCAGATCGCGCTCCAGCATGTGCAGGCGGGGCGTCTGCGTGCCATTGGCATCACCGGCGCGCGCCGTTGGCAGGGTTTGCCGGAGGTGCCCACGCTTCAGGAGCAGGGGCTTGCCGGGTTCAATGCCGTGAACTGGTTCGGCCTTTGGCTGCCGAGCGGTGCGCCCCCTGAAATCGTCACCCGCCTGTTCGGCGCAGTTCGCGAAGCCATTGCCGATACCGAGGTGCGCAAGCAGTTCGAAACGCTTGGACTGGAGGGCGTTGGCATGCCGCCGGAAGCGTTTGCGAAGTTCGTTGCGTCGGAGGCGAAGGGGGCCTATGAGATCGCTGCTCGGCTCAAGGCTGGGGGGCAGAAATGAACGCGCCTGCGCTCGAGCCTTGGCAGTGGCCGGAACCTCACTGGCGGGCATTGGTCAATCGTGTTCGCGCAGGGCGAAGTCTGAAGCCCGCGTCCTGGCCGCAGGGAGCGCAGTTCGCTGTGGCGCTGTCGTTTGACTCCGACCACGAAACCAACGAACTGCGTGACGGTGGTGAGTCGATCGGGAAACTGTCCCATGGCCAATACGGTGCGCGCCAAGGCGTGCCACGCATCCTCGCTTGTCTGGCACGACACGGGGTGCCGGCGAGTTTCTATGTGCCGGCGGTTACGGCGATGCTCTACCCCGATGAGCAGCGTGCAGTAGCCGCAGCTGGCCACGAAATTGGCATCCACGGCTGGATTCACGAACGCAATTCGGTATTGCCTGAGGCCGCCGAGCGCGATCTCATGCTTCGCAGTTCCGACACGCTTGAACGCATCGCCGGCGTCCGGCCGGTCGGTATTCGAACACCGTCATGGGATTTCAGCCCTCACACCCTTGCCATCACCCGTGAAATGGGCCTGCTCTACGACTCCTCTCTCATGGCCGATGTCGACTGCTATGAGTTGCTGCTCGACGGCGAACCCACTGGGGTGGTGGAGTTGCCGGTTGAATGGATTCGCGATGATGCGGTGTACTTCAACATGAACCGGTTCAGCGGTCTTCGGCCCTACACGCCACCCGAGGCGGTGTTCGATATTTTCCGTCGCGAACTGGAGGCGGCAGCAGACGAGGGCGGCGTGTTCCAGCTCACCATGCATCCGCACATGATCGGCTACCGCTCGCGAATGTGGATTCTCGACGAACTGATTCGCCTTGCACGCTCGCTCGGCCCAGTTTGGTTTGCGACCCACGCCGATGTGGTGAGACACGCGCTCAAGTCGGCGTGAGCCCGCTCAGGCGGCGCGGACAGGGCTCTCGACAAAGCGCGACAGAATCGGTGCGTGGCGGTCGGCCCAACCGTCCAGCTGGGTGGTGCGGCCACGCAGCACCCGCTCGGTAAATCCCAACGCCAGCTCGCGCGTGGCGTGCTTGACCGCACGGTTCAGCGCCTCGCCACCAGGCCCCATGCGGTCGGTAAACATGCTGTGCGATCCGCCGGTGTAAACCGCCAGCGTCTTGTCGGGTCCGGCTGTGGCTCGGAAGATGGCCAACCGGTCATCGAGGTCACTGAAAAAGCCCGGAACCCGGATGATGTCCTCGGTTGCGGTCACATGGAGGGTGGGCGCGCTAACCGGCGCGAGAATGTTTTCAGGAGGGCCCTCGCCGTGAAAGGGGGGCGCCGAAATGAGAACGGCGCCCACCACACGGCGATCGGCCAGAGCGTTGGCAAAGCCGGGGCGCTCGATCCGTGCGCCCGCCAGGAGCATGGCGGTGTTCGCGCCATAAGAATGCCCGGCTGCGATGAAACGCGATGCGTCCACCGCGAGACCGAAGCTGCTGGCGGCGAGCCGATCAACGGCGAACCGTATGTCGAGAGTGCGGTCGATGGCCTCGCGCTCGCTGGTGGCCTCGCGCATGAGGCCCAGCATGGCCAGGGGGTTGCCGCGCTCGGCCCAGATGGCACGGTCGCTCCCGACATGCTGCACGTGCAGGCTTGCCACCCCGTGCGAGGCCCAATGCGAGCCCAGCCAGCTGTAGCCGTAACGCGAGCCGCCCAGGCCGTGCGAGAACACCACCAGCGGCGGGCGGGGTGCATCAGCGCGAGCGCCTGCGGGAAGATGAAGACGGACCGGCACCGGGCGATCGCGCATCGGGTCATGCCAGTCTAGATCCACGCTCGTGGTGGCGGCGAGGCTGCTCCGGGGCAGGGCGGAAGCGACCGGCAGCGCTGCGATGCTGGCGATCAGCCGGCGCCTGGCGGTTGAAGCGGGCGCCACGCGCTGCCATTCAGCGGCCTGCAACCCGGGTGATGGTGCCTCGTGACTCATGGCGCGCAGAAGCGGTCGGCGAGCAGATCCGATACAAAACTGTGAGCGGGCGCATGGGCGATCAGCAGATCCAGTCCGGCCTGCTCGGCGGCGGCCTGGGGGGTGACGCCGCAGGCCCAGAACACCGCGATGCGGTTGGCAGGAACCTGCTCCACAGGGGGCCCGAAGAGGGGCCGCGTCAGGTCGGCGCCGATGGCCTTGGGATCGCCAATATGAATCGGCGCCCCGTGATTGAAAGGAAACCGCGCCGAGACCTGGGTGGCGATAATGGCCTGCTCGGGGGTGAGCCAGCGCATGGTCACCACCAAGGGCCCGGCGAAGCGGCCAGCGGATTCAGTGGGCAGCGAAGTATTCAACACCCAGCGATCCCTGTCAGTGGGCACACCGGCCCGCTCGAGCGCCTGATCGAAAGTGATGCCGGATCCGATGAGAAACGCAACCAGGTCATCGCGCCAGAGTTCGTGCAGATCGGTTCGGTCGGGTTCGCGCCGGCCGTCACGCCACACCGTGTAGCGGGCGAGGTCGGTTCGCAGATCGGCGCCCGGTGCGATCCGGCGGGGCTCGGCGCTGCCGGGGTCGGTCACTTCAAGCACCGGGCAGGCCTTGGGGTTGCGCTGACAGTAAAGCAGGAAATCGAACGCATGCGCCTTTGGAAGAACAACCAGATTGCACTGCACATAACCCATCGCGAGTCCGCGCGACGAGCCGGTATGCCGACCCTCGCGGATGGCCTGGCGCGCAAGCCGCGCAGGATGGTCTGGCGTGCGGTCGATCATTCAGGAAGGCCTTTGGCAGACGACTGTCCTCGCGCCGTTGCAGCCGTGCCTCCACCCTCGCCACGGCGGCGAAGCCTCAGCATTTTCATGGCGTTGCCAAAATAGATCTTGCCCCGGTCTTCGTCGGACAGCCCCAGTGATTCGATCGCCTCCGGGATGGTCCGCAGGAACATCGGGCCGCCTTCCGGATCAAACGGGCAATCGCAGGCAAAGAGCACATGGTCCACACCAAAAAAATCAAGCCCGCATCGTATGCCCGAGCTGCCTCCGGCGAGCGCGGTGTCCGCATAGAACTGACGGAAATAATCGATCGGGCGCCTTGGCATCCGTTTGAGCAATCCCTCGTAGTCTTCATCCGAGGTGCGGCTGCCAAACTGATCGAGGCCAGGGCCCACCCGCCCATCGAAGAACGGAATCATCGCGCCCATGTGATGGGTGATGAGGCGCAGGCCCGGCAGTCGATCAAAGAAACCCGAAAACACCATCCGGGTCATCGCGGCGCTGGTTTCATAGGGCCAGCCAAACGTCCACCAGATCTCGAACTTCGATTTCTTCTCGGAAAGATAATCCGGGAAGTTGGCCCCGCGCGCGGGGTGCATCCAGATCGGGACCTCATGATGGGCAGTGGCGCGCTCGAAGATCGGCCAGAACTCCGGGTCGTCAAGCGGCCTGCCATTGACGTTGGTATAGATCTGGATGCCGCAGGCGCCTAGCGTCCCGATGGCGCGATCCATTTCCTCGAGGGCCGCCGGAACGTTGTTCATGGGGATGGACGCCACGAAGCCGGGAAACCGATCGGGGTGGCGATCGGCGATCTCCGCCATGCCGTCATTGGCGAGCACTGCGAGCGCAGGCGAATCGTCGGGCCCGGCAACAAACTCGATCGGGGGATTTGAGAGGGTGAGGAGCTGCTGGTAGCCAGGAAAGCCATCCATCATTGCGAGCCGTGCATCGAGGTCGTAGAGCACGGGAATATTGAGCCATCGCTTGATGGCCCCCTGGTCGCGGGCGAGCGCCTTCATTCGCTCGAAATAGGCGGGCGGAAAGATGTGTGAAAACACATCGAGCTTGCGCTCAGGGGCGTGCAATGCGGCGGGCAGGGTCATGGGCAGGGGCTCATCTCGATCAGAGGACATTCGTAGAGTTGGGCGTGGCCACCTGCATCCGAGGTGTAGATCACGTACCGGCTGTCCGGTGAAAAGCGAGGGTGCGGGTGGGTGTGCTGCGGCGCATAGACCTCAACCGGTCTGGCCGTGCCGGACTCTGGCTTTGCGCCCAAGTTCAGCCTCGCTTCTGTCGGTCCCGCCACACGATCACCGTGTGCGCGGCGATCAGCGCCACCACACCGACTCCCCAGGTGATCGAGCCCGTGGGCGCAAACAGGATCGCAAGCGCGAGGCCGCCGAACACGGCGCGGGCAAGCCAGCCTAGCGGGGCGCGCAGATACCCTTCGAGCATCACCGCCCAGGCGTGGGTGGCAGCCATGACCGACACAAACGCGAGCGCGATCCAGTGCGGCTCGCCGCTCCAGAGCAGTGACGGATCGAAGACGAACGCAAAGGGAATGAGGAACAGCACCATGGAAAGCTTGAAGGCAAGCCAGCCGGTTTTCATCGAGTCGGCCTGTGCGATGCCAGCGGCCGCATAGGAGGCCAGTGCAACGGGGGGCGTGATCATCGACAGCACGCAGTAGTACATGACGAAGAAATGCGCAGCGAGCGTGTCCACGCCCAGCTTGGTCATGGCGGGCACGAACAGGATGGCGCCAATGATGTAGGCCGCGACAGTGGGTAACCCCATCCCCATGACAATGCAGCCGAGAATGATCATCAGCAGGGCGCCGATCAGCGTTCCGCCCGAGAGCGAAATCAGCTGGGTGGAAAACTTGAGAGCGAGGTTGGACTGGATGGCCACGGCGATGATGATCCCGATCGCAATGATGGGGATGGCCACCTGCGAAGCCTGTCGCGCGGTTTCCTCGATCATCTCGATCCAGCCGGTGAGCGACAGCCGCGATTCGCGCCGGAAATAGCAGGTGACCAGCGCCACCCCCGAGGCAACCAGCGCGGCAAGGGGCGCAGAGTAGTCGAAGGCGAGGAGTGCGATCAGAACCAGCGGTGAGGCAAACATGTGGGCCCGGGGACCGATGGCGCCGATCCCCTCGAGGTCGGCTGCTGACAGTGTGCCTATTCTGCGGTGCTGTGCCTTGAGGTCGACGATCATGTAGAGCGCGAAGTAGTAGGCCACCGCAGGAATGAGGCCGGCCAGCGCGATTCGGCTGTAGGGCACCACCAGGAGTTCGGCCATCACGAACGCCGCCACACCCATGACCGGCGGCATCAGTTGTCCGCCAGTGGATGCCGTAGCTTCGTGCGCGGCGGCCTCTTCAGGCGTGTAGCCGGTTCGCTTCATGAGCGGAATGGTGAAAATGCCGGTTGCCACCACATTGGCGACCGCGCTGCCGCTGATGGTGCCGAACATTGCCGAGGCCACGATTTCCGACTTGGCTGCGCCACCGCGACGCTGCCCCACCAGCCGCAATGCGCTGTCGATGAACAACTGTCCGCCGCCCGTGGCGGAATACACCACCCCAAACAGAATGAAGTACCAGACGAAATCGAGCGAGGTCTGCGTGGTGACGCCCAACACGCCGTGCGAGGCCATCGTCATGATTTCGATGAAGAGCGGAAACTCGAAGCCTTGAAAGCTGAGCCAGCCGGGCGCCCAGGGGCCCAGGAAACAGTAGGCCACGAAGGCGATAATCACCCAGATCAGGCTCCATCCCACCACCCGGCGCACTGCCTCCATGAGGACCACAAGCAGGAGCGAGCCGGCAATCAGGTCGATGGTGAGAACATCGTCGATGTTCTCCATCCGGTTCGAGAGTCTTGGGAACTCGACCAGATAATAGGCAAGCACCGCAGCGCTGGCGGCGAGCAGCAACACATCGATCGCGCGATGCCGTGTCTGAGCCCCGCAGGGAATCCAGGCAAACACGGACAGGAGCGACAACCCGATGTGCACCGGGACGGCGATCGCGTTCTGGACAGGCTCAACCAGCAGATAGAGCTGGAACAGCAGAAACGCCAGCGCGAGCAGAAACCTTGGGGTCAGCAACCGGGCGGGCGGCAAGCTCACATCCAGCCGCGCTCGCGGTAGTAGCGCACCGCCCCGGGGTGCAGGGGAATGCCAACGTTCTCGGGCCGCCAGGCATCCTTCGCCACGAAGCCCTCCATCGCCTTGTTCTCGGACACGATGGCATCGCGGTTCTCGATCACCGCTTTGGTGATCGCATAGGCGGTGGCATCGGGCATGTCCTTGTGGACGATCAGATTGGTGCCGAAGTCTGCCGCCTTGGTGGGCCCGTTCTGTCCCTTGAACGATGGCGGAAGCGGGTGCACCTTGAGGCCATTCTGGCCGAGCGCTTTGAGAGATTTTTCGGGAAGATCGAGAAAGCGCAATGGCACCGTGAGCGAGACCTCCTGGGTAGCGGGGTGGCCAGGTGAGACGCTTTCAAAGTACAGGTCGGCGCGGCCGTTTCGCATCATGTTCGGGATCTGGCCGACATCGATCTGGATGACCTGTCCGCCACCCGCACGATACTTGTCGAAGGTGAGACCCAGCGACTCAAAGATGATGCGAACCGATGGGGGCACGGTACTGCCTGCCGGCTTCATGATCACCCGCGGCGGTTCTTTAGAGAGCAGGGCCTTCTCGAGTGTGTCGTTGCCGGTTCGCTTGATGTAATCCTCGGTGAGCATGCCGGCGATCCACACCTCGTTCAGGCCGCCAAGCAGGGCGCGGATGTTGGGATATTTCTTGCCCTTGTAGATTTCCTCTTCGCCATTCATCGCCCAGACCGAGGTGATGACGTTGGCAAACGCCACGTCGGCCTTGCCCTCGTTCACCAGAATCGGATTGCCGATGCCACCGCCGCGCGCAATGATGTCGACCTTGGACCCGGCGGGCAGCGCGGGTTGAATGTGCTTGGAGAAACTGGCTGCAAACACATACCAGATCGATCCAAGCGGCATGGCACCGAATTTCAGATCGTTGGCTGCCTGGGCCATGCTCAATCCGGGGCCAGTCAGGGCCGAGGAGCCGAGCGCGAAAAGAACCGAACGGCGGGTGGGCTGCATGGAAGTCTCCGTGTTGGTGCCCAGTGGCGTCTTCATCATTGATGAGCGCTCGGGGCATTGTCTGCGGGGTTGCGCCGGTGAAGCCGCAGTGCCCGCGTTCCGGAGGGAAACTAGCAGCAGAATCCGGCCCGTGCAACCTTTTCGCACAGAGCGGGTGCCCGCGGACCGTTTACCGCAAGGTCATGTGGACCGGGCGCTACCCCGGTCGACCTGGGAACAGGCGGGAGCGTCGCGCCCGACTCGGCGTGAGACCGGGTCGGGCGATACGGTCATCAGGCTAGGTCAGCCGCGAGCGACGCGCGGGTGTCGGCCGATACCGGCGACAGAGCTGCCGTGTAGTTGGGGTGATCAACACCCATGGCGAGCGAGACGCCGTATTTCAGCGCCGCTGCCATGTCGTTGGTGAGTTCAAAGCGCAGGAAGTGCACCGACGAGGTTTTCTCATCGTTTTCGCGATCGAGGTCTTCGTCGGCGATGGCGTAGACGCGCGGTGATCCTTCGACCTGAACCCAG